>DATBJQ010000049.1:0-7087 GCA_036556385.1 Actinomycetota bacterium
GACCTGGTCGCCGACCCCGTCCGACGCTACATGGCACCGGCGTTCAGCGAGCGCGACCACGACTGGCCGAGCCATCCGATGGCCTCCCGCGACTCCCTCCACGAGGCCGACATGTGGGCCGTGGAGGGGCTGACCCACCGCTACCCGACGAAGGTCCTCGCCGAGCTGATCCCCACCTGCCCCCAGTACTGCGGCCACTGCACCCGGATGGACCTGGTCGGCAACGACACGCTGCAGGTCCTCAAGTACAAGTTCGAGATGAAGCAGCAGGAACGGTGGGACACGATGCTCGCGTACCTGCGCGAGACACCCCAGGTCCGCGACGTGGTCGTCTCGGGCGGCGACATGGCCAACGTTCCCGCCAAGCGCCTGCAGGACTGGCTGTTCGGGTTGATGGACATCCCCCACATCCGTGACATCCGGATCGCCACGAAGGGCCTGATGGGGATCCCGCAGCACTTCCTGCAGGACGAGGTGCTCCGCGCCTACGAGGCGATCGCGCGCCGCGCCCGGGAGCGCGACATCGACATCGCCGTGCACACGCACGTGAACGCCGCGCAGCAGGTGACTCCCCTCGTGGGCCGCGCGGTCCGGGAGCTGCTGGACATGGGGTACCGCGACGTGCGGAACCAGGGCGTCCTGCTGCGGGGGGTCAACACCTCACCGGCGCAGCTGCTCGAGCTCTGCTTCGTGCTGCTCGATCACGCGAAGATCCTGCCCTACTACTTCTACCTGTGCGACATGATCCCGAACGCCGAGCACTGGAGGATCTCCGTCGCGCAGGCGCAGGAGCTCCAGTACTCGATCCTCGGCTACCTGCCGGGGTTCGCCACGCCTCGGTTCGTGTGCGACGTCCCCTTCGTCGGTAAGCGCTGGGTCCACATGCCGGTCGACTACGACCGCACGCGGGGCATCTCGTTCTGGACGAAGAACTACCGGACCAGCATCGAGGCCGACGATCCGGAGGCGCTGACCCGCCGCTACCACTACTACGACCCGATCTCGACGCTCCCCGCCGACGGCCAGGAATGGTGGCGTCGGCAGGTCGCCGAGGGGGTCGACGAGCTCCTGGCCTCGCTGCAGGCCGAACAGGGCATCAGCGTCGGCTAGACGACCGGCGCGAACGCTCGCCGGCGATCGCGATCGCGCCCACCAGCGCGATCGCCACGACCCAGACCAGCCACCCGCCGATCCCCCGGCCGCTGACCCCCCGGCCGCCGATCCCCCGGTCTGCGTCGTCGGCGGCTGGGGGAGCCGCGGTGGCGGACCCGACCGAGACGAGCCGCTCGTGCGGACGGCCGCTGCCCAGGAGGTCGCAGGCGGCTCCGTCGCGGGTGATCACGCCCCACCGCAACGCGTCGAGCCCCGGCGAGGTGCCCGTCTCGTCCTCGTCCTCGGTGAGCGCCCGCCCCGGGATCCGGACGGTCATCGTCGCCCCGTCGACCTCGGGCGCGATGAAGCGGCTCTCCCCGCGCTCCGGCAGCAGGAGCGTCACGAGCACGGGGTCGGCCACGGCGTCGTAGCGCAGGAGCCGGTTCACCCCGTGGTAGTAGCCGAACGACACCGTCGGCGCCTTCGGGTCGTACAGGACCACGTCGACGCGGAACGGCGTGCCCGACGCATCCGGGACCTGGAGCGGCCGGGCGAACGTGAGCGTCCACCGGACCGAGGTGCCCAGCTCGATCACCTCACCGACCGCGTCGATCAGGTCGGGGGCGTCCTCGAGCCGGCCCGCGTTCAGCCCCGGGCAGCGCGCGACATCGCCGGCCGGATCCGTCGTCGCCGAGGCCGTTCCGGCCGTGCCCACCACGGCGACCAGAGCGAGCAGGCCGACCGCCGGGAGGAGCCGCACCGGCCTCAGCAGTCCTGCGGCTCGAGGATCACCGGGTCGAGACGTGGCTCCTGCGTGAAGTCGAACGCGCCGGCGAGCGGCGACGCCTGGGCGTCACGATCGGTCATCGGCTCGAGGCCGTGGAGCTCCTCGATGAACCGCAGGACGGACGAGAACTCGTACACCGTGCTGTCGATCGACCCGCCCTCGGGGTTGTCGCCCGCCTTCGTCCACGGCGAGATGATCAGCGCCGGCGTGCGCGGTCCGAGCCCCATCACGTCGTAGTGCGGCGGCTGCACGTGGTCGTAGAAGCCACCGAAGTCGTCCCAGACGATCACCACCGCGGTGGACGGCCACGCGTCGCTCTGCTGGATCGCGTTGAGGTACTCGACGGTCCAGTTCTCGCCCTCGCAGACGCTGGTGCCCGATCCCGGGTGCTCGTTCGGCTGGCCCTCCGGGGGGATCAGCCAGGAGACGGCGGGCAGGCGATCGCGCTCCAGGTCCTGCAGGATCGTCTCCGGGTCCTGGACCCGCTTCCACATCGGTCCGAACCGCACGTGCTCGATCGCCTGCAGCGCGTTCATCCACTTGTCGGGCAGCGCGTAGTACTTCCAGCTGATCCCGGCATCCTCGAGCTGGTCGGGGAGGATCGGGATGTCGATGCACGTCCGCGTCCGCTCCCAGTACTCCGCGATCTGGAACAACCGGTCCGGGGACGCGGTGATCGTGTCCTCCAGGTGCATGATGCGGCGGACGTCGGCCTTGCTCAGATCCTCGATCGGGAACCGCTGCGTGAACTCGGTGGGGTCGTCGCAGTAGTTCCCCTCGACGTTCGTCGTCGACTTGTTGTCGACGATCCCGTAGGACTGGGCCGCCACCGTGTACAGGTGCTCGGGGAACGTGGGGCCGTACATCGACGTGAAGAACATGTCGGCCAGCGTGAACCGGTCCGCGTAGGCCCAGTACGCCGGCAGATCCTCACGGGAGTACTGCGTGTACCCGGTCAGGTCCTCCCCGAGGGCGATGCAGTTGAACCCGTTCATCTTCCCGCCGTTGATCGCCAGCAGACCCGGGTAGAACGCGTGCCCCAGGTCGTGCGGGATGATCAGCGGGGCGGGCTCGAGCGGGATCGTCTCGGCGTCCTCCAGCGTGGAGCAGTCGAGCGTGCCTCCCTCCGAGACCCCGTTGGCCCCGGGGTACTTCCCGAAGTAGTGGTCGAACGTCCGGTTCTCCTTGACCAGGAAGATCACGTGCTCGATCGGGTTCTCCCCGGGCACGATCGTGCTGGGGCTGGGCGTGCCCGACCCACCGCCACCCGAGGCGGTCTCGGTCGGCGATCCGTTCGGCGTCGTACCTCCGGCGGGCCAGAACTGCCACACCAGGAAGGCGACGAGTACGACGCAGACGGCGGCGAAGGTCCTGCGGCGGGCGATCTGGGTGCGGCTGGCGTGTCGCCTGCGGCGGGCGGGCCGGATGTTCGGGCCGGGGCGCTCTCGCATTCCGGTTCATCCTACCCGGAGGTCGGTCACGAGCCCCCGAAGCGCGCCAACGCGGCCCGGAGCATCGTGAGCTGCGCATCGTCGCGACCCGCGAGGTTCCGCAGCTGGTCCGGATCGGCCACCCGGTCGTAGACCTCCTCCGTCCCGTCCGCCCAACGGACGTAGGTGAGCCGCTCGGTCACGACGCCGGACCACGCCGGCACGCCCGGCCCACCCGCCCACTCGATCAGCAGAGGTGGCCGCGCGGGGGCGGTCCCGGCTCGGCCGCGTACGACCTCGGCCAGGCTGACGCCGTCGACACCGGTGCCCGCCGTGACGCCGGCGAGCTCGGCGAGGGTCGGCGCCACGTCGACGTTCGCCACCGGTCCCCGCACGGTGCCCCCCGGCGACCACGGGGTGCGGATCGCGAGCGGCACGCGGATCGAGTCGTCGTAGGGCAGCAGCTTCCCCTCCCATCGCTGCTCCCCGAACTGGTAGCCGTTGTCGGACATCACCACGAACACCGTGCGGTCGAGCTCGCCACGGGCCGCGACGAGACGGACCAGGGCCTCGAGGTACGCGTCCACCCCGAGGAGCGTCTCGGACGCACGCCGGCGATCCTCGTCGAGGACGGCCGAGCGCGCGGGGGTGATCTCGTCCCGCCCCTGGATCCAGGCCGGCTTGCCGGCCACGTCGTTCAGCGCCGCCGGATCGACCGGCGCCGGCGCCGGCAGGGTCCCGGCGTCGATCGGCCGCGGCACCCACGGCGGGTGAGGCGCCGGAGGCGTGAACGCCAGGAACCACGGCGCATCGTGGGGGGCGGCCGCCACGAAGTCCAGGGCGGCGCGACCCAGCACGTCGACCGCGTGGTCCCCCTGCCCGCGCCCCACGAGCCGGGAGCGTCCCTGGTCCACCAACCCGTACCCGTAGTAGGTGGTCGCGAGCGCCTCGTTCGTCTTCGCGAGCCAACGGTCCCATCCCGGCGGCACGTAGGGACCGCGATCCCAGGGGTACTCGTTCAGGTACTTCCCCACGAGGGCGGTGCGGTACCCCGCGTCGCGGAGCCAGACCGCCACGGTGTCGGCCTCATCGAGGTCCCTGCCGTCGTGGTTGGAGGTCACGCCGTGGTGCCGCGCGTACTCGCCGGTGAGGAGCGTGGCTCGCGACGGGCAGCACAGCGGCGTCGTGACGTACGCCTCGGGGAACCACAGCCATCCCGAGCCCGGCGTGTCCAACTGGGCCCGGAGCCAGGGCATGCCGACGGGCTCCGTGGTGAGCGAGTCGGCCCGCTGGTCGTCGGTCACGATCAGGACGATGTTCGGCCGGTCCGGCCGCGCGGAGGCGGGGCTCGGTGCCGCGACCGCGACGATCCCCAGGACCGTCGCCGCCGCCAGGCCTGCGGCGATCCGGGCCGGGCCCGAGCGCACGGCTCAGGCCTTCACGAGCTTCCAGAGCGCCTCGCCCGGGAAGTCGCGCGCCCACGCCCGGGAGGCGAACGTGGTGTAGGTCGTGGTCGCCTCGGCGTCGGGACGCAGCTCGACGAGGTCGTCCACGATCAGGTCGCTGGCGCGGAAGACGCGGATCCAGTCGCCGTACGTCAGCTGCCATTCCACGCTGGGACCGTCCTCGTCGTCCCAGACGGTCCTGCCGCCGTCGAAGTACGGGCGGCGGAGCTCCCGGGTGGGCGGTTCATCGTCGGGACCCCAGAACGTCCAGATGAACGGCGACGCGATGTTGAACACGAGGCGGCCGCCGGCGCGGAGGACGCGCGCCGCCTCGGGGATCGTGAGGGACGGGTCGGTGAACGAGGTCGCGCCGTGGTCGCAGAAGACGAGGTCGAAGACACCATCGGCGAAGGGGAGCTGCTCCGCGTCGGCACGGACCAGCGGGAACATCGTCCCGGTCTCCTCCATCTTCCGCCGACCGGTCGCGAGCTGGTTCGCCGAGAAGTCGAGCCCGACCACGCGAGCCCCCCGCCGCGCGACCCGGATCCCGAACTGGCAGGCGCCGCACCCGAGCTCGAGGGCCAGCGCGCCGTCGACGTCGCCGAGCGCCCGGATCTCGTCCTCGGGGACGTCCCAGATGCCCCAGGCCAGGCGGTCCCAGCGATCGAGCTGCTCCGCGTTCCGCTCCTGGTACGCGGCGCTGTCGGCCTCCCAGGAGGCCAGGTTCGTCCGGACGTCCTCGCGGCTCATCGATCCAGCCACCCGCCCTCGCGTCCGTGGGCATCGGCCACCACGCCGGCGGCGATCGACAACGCGATCTCCTCGGCCGTTCGGCCGCCCAGGTCCAGGCCCAGCGGGGACCGGATCCTCGCGAGGGCGCCGTCGTCGAACCCCGCCGCCCGCAGCGTCTCCACGTAGTGACCGACGTGGCGGCGCGATCCCATCACGCCGACGAACCGGACCGGCGACCGCAGGAGCGCGGTCAGGGCTGGAACGACGTCGGGGGCGTCGTGGTCGGTGAGCACGGCGACGTCGTCCGGGCGGAGCTCGAGGCTCTCGATGGCGTCGACGCTGGGCCCGTCGCCGGCCGCGACCCGTTCGCGGCGCGATTCCACCAGCACCGTCCGGTACCCGAGGCCGTCCACGTGGCGGCGCAGCGCTCGCGCCACATCCGTGGCCGACACGATCACGATCCGGGCCAGCGCTCGGTGTGGCTCCAGGTAGACCTCGACGTCGCCCAGCTCGTGGTGGAAGACGCGGGTCTCCGGGGCACCCGAGGCCAGCACCTCGCCCGCCGCTTCGACCGCCGCGGCGTCGAACTCCGCGCATCCCAACGTCCCGCGAACCTCGCCCCCCGGCGCGATCGACATCGCCATCCCGACGCGGCAGGGCGGGGTTCCCTCGACGATCTTGACCGCCTTGACGTCGACGCGATCGGGCTCGTCTTCCGCCGCAACGACGTCCGTCGGGCTCGCCTGCGGGGTCGTCGCGCGATCGTGCGCGTGACCCGTGGGATGCGCCCCGGTCGCGCCGCCCAGCAGCTCGACCGCGTGCGGGACGACGGGGAGGACCGCGGCCAGCGACTCGCTGACCCCCCTCGGGCTCCCGGGAAGGTTCACCACGAGCGCCGAGCCGACCGCGCCGGACGTCGCCCGCGAGAGCGCGGCCATCGGCGTCTGCGCGAGCCCCACCGAGCGCATCAGCTCGGCGAGGCCGGGCGCCTCGCGGTCGACCACCGCCCGCGTCGCCTCCGGCGTGACGTCCCGCGGCCCGAAGCCGGTTCCCCCGGTCGTGACGACCAGCGCGTGGGAGGCCGCCAGCCGGCGCAGGCTCTCCTCGATCCGGTCCCGTTCGTCGGGGACCACCTCCCGCGCCGCCACCGCGAAGCCGGCATCCTCCAGCAGCCGGCTCGCCACGTCGCCGCTCTCGTCGACCCGCGAGCCGTTCGCGACGCCGTCGGAGACGGTCAGCACCGCCGCGCGAGGAGCACCGTCGTCCGGCATGGGCATCATCCTCGCATCCCCTGGGGCATCCGCCGACCGCCGCTCAGGCGGTGGCGGCCGTCGAGGCGGCTCGCAGGGCGGGGAGCACGGCGTCCACGTAGGCGGGCACGTGCCGCAGGCTCTTCTTCCGCTTGAAGGCGAACCCTCCGACCACGCCGGCGCCCCGGTCACCCAGCCGCTCGGCGAGGACCCGCAGCGTCCCGCGAGGGGCAACGTCACACGTGCAGAACGTGGCGGCGGGCAGGCCCCGCAGCTCGGGGAGGTCGTCGATCCCCTGGAGCACGCCGGTGGCGGGCCCGACCTTGGTCACCAGCAGGCCTTGGACCCAGC
>DATBJQ010000050.1:0-19247 GCA_036556385.1 Actinomycetota bacterium
CGGCGGGTGGCTCGCCTCGCGAGGTATGGCCAGGCAGGGTCAGCGAGGCGAGCCCACCCGCCGGCAAGGCGAGCCCACCCGCCGGCCACCCGACGTCCACGTCCTTCTCGAGCCCCCGCCACGCCTTCCCGAGCGCCTCCTTGAAGGTCCGCCCGATCGCCATCACCTCGCCGACCGACTTCATCGTCGACGTCAGCGTGGCGTGGGCCTCCGGGAACTTCTCGAAGGCGAACCGCGGGATCTTCACGACCACGTAGTCGAGCGTCGGCTCGAACGCCGCCGGCGTCTCGGCCGTGATGTCGTTCAGGATCTCGTCCAGCCGGTCACCCACCGCGAGCAGCGCGGCGATCTTCGCGATCGGGAACCCGGTCGCCTTCGACGCCAGGGCGCTCGAGCGCGAGACGCGGGGATTCATCTCGATCAGCACCTGACGGCCCGTGGCCGGGTCCACCGCGAACTGCACGTTGGCGCCGCCGGTCTCCACGCCGATCACGCGCAACACGTGGATCGCCGCGTCACGCATCCGCTGGTACTCCCGGTCGGTGAGGGTCTGCTGGGGCGCCACGGTGATCGAGTCGCCGGTGTGGACGCCCATCGGGTCCACGTTCTCGATCGAACACACGATCACCGCGTTGTCCGCGGCGTCGCGCATCACCTCGAGCTCGAACTCCTTCCAGCCCGCGATCGATTCCTCCAGCAGGATCTCGTGCACGGGGCTCGCGGCGAGCGCGTGCGCGGCGAGCGCCGCCAGCTCGCTCGCGTCGTCGGCGAACCCGCTGCCGCCGCCGCCGAGGGTGAACGACGCCCGCACGATCAGGGGGTAGCCGATGTCGTCGGCGACCCGCAACGCCTCCTCGAGGGAGCGCGCGATGCCGGCGCGCGGGACGTCGAGCCCCGCCTCCTGCATCGCGCTGCGGAACCCGCTTCGGTCCTCCGCCTTGTGGATCGACTCGAGGGAGGCACCGATCAGGTGGATCCCCAGGCGATCGAGGTCGCCGGATTCGGCCAAGGCGACGCTGACGTTCAGACCGGTCTGCCCACCCAGCGTCGGCAGGATCGCGTCCGGCTTCTCGCGCTCGAGGATCTGCAGCACCGACCCCGGGGTCAGTGGCTCGATGTACGTGCGATCCGCGAACGACGGGTCCGTCATGATCGTCGCGGGGTTGGAGTTCACGAGCGAGATCTCGTACCCGGCCTGCCGGAGGACCTTGCAGGCCTGGGTGCCGGAGTAGTCGAACTCGCACGCCTGACCGATCACGATCGGCCCGGAGCCGATCACCATGATCCGGTGGAGGTCCGTCCGCCGCGGCATCAGGGGCCCCCGGGGATGGCGCCGGCCTGCTCCCACGAGCCACTCAGCATCGCTCGGAACTCGTCGAAGAGGTACCGGGAGTCGTGCGGACCTGGCGCGGCTTCGGGGTGGTACTGCACCGCGAACGCTGGGATGTCGTGGCACCGGAGCCCTTCGAGCGTGCCGTCGTTCAGGTTCCAGTGGCTCAGCGACACCCGGCCGAGGTCGGTCAGCGCCAGCCCGTCGGCATCGCGGTCCCACGCCGCCGGATCCACGGCGAAGCCGTGGTTGTGGCTCGTGATCTCGACGCGGCCGCTCGCGAGGTCACGCACCGGCTGGTTCACGCCGCGATGACCGAACTTCATCTTGTAGGTCCGGCCCCCCAGCGCGAGCGCCAGGAGCTGCGCGCCGAGGCAGATGCCGAACACCGGCACCTTCCCGAGGAGGTCGCGGGCCACCGCGACGCCGTAGACCGTCGCCGCCGGGTCGCCGGGACCGTTCGACAGGAAGACCCCGTCGTGGCCCGCGGCCGCGATCGCCGCCGCCGGCGTCTGCGCCGGGTACACCGTGGTCTCGATCCCGTGCGACGCGAGCAACCTCAGGATGTTCCGCTTGATCCCGAAGTCGAGCGCCGCCACCCGGAACACCGTGCCACGATCGGAGGACGCCGGGCCGACGAGATCGGCGGCCTCGTAGGCCGCGGGGGCGCTGACCGAGTTGGCGAGATCGGCGCCGGCCATCCCCGGCGCGGCCTGGACGCGGCCGACGAGCGACGCGGGATCCAGGTCGATGGTCGAGATCGCCGCGCGCATCGCGCCCTGCTCCCGCAGGCGCAGGGTGAGCGCCCGCGTGTCGATCCCTTCGATCCCCGGCACGCCGCCGGTCGCGAGGAACGCCGGGAGCGTGGACCCCGCGCGCCACGAGGATGCGCGCCGGGATGCCTCGCGGACCGCGAACCCCGCGACCTGGATCCGCCACGACTCCGGATCCTCGTCGTTCACGCCGTAGTTCCCCTGCTGCGGAGCGGTCATCGTCACGATCTGCCCGGCGTACGAGGGGTCGGTCAGGACCTCTTGGTAGCCCGCCATCCCCGTGTTGAACACGGCCTCGCCGAACGCCTCGCCCTCCGCGCCGAACCCCGTCCCGTGGAAGACCGTCCCGTCCTCCAGGGCGAGCAGCGCCACCGGTGCGGACGTCATCCCGTCGCCTTCCCGTCGGCCACGGTCAGGCGCCCCCGCAGCATCGTGTAGCGGACGCGACCGGTGAGGCGGTGACCGAGGAACGCGCTGTTCCGGGCCTTCGAGGCGAACGGCGGCTCCACGAGCCACTCCTCGTCGGCGTCGAAGACGACCAGGTTCGCGGGGCGACCCGGCTCGAGGGGACCGCCGTGCTCGGCGGCCCCCAGGATGCGGGCCGGCTCCGTCGACAGGACCTCGATCGCGCGCGCCAGCGACAGGATCCCGGGATGCACGAGGTGCGTGAGGACGGCCCCCAGCGCGGTCTCGAGCCCGATCGTCCCCGGTGGCGAGAGGTCGAACTCGGCCTCCTTCTCCTCGATCGCATGGGGTGCGTGGTCGGTGGCGACCGCGTCGATCGTGCCGTCCGCGAGGCCGGCCCGCAGCGCCGCGCGGTCCTCCTCGGTGCGAAGGGGCGGGTTCATCTTCAGGTTCGTGTCGTAGGTCACGAGGTCGGCGTCGGTGAAGGTCAGATGATGCGGCGTGACCTCGGCCGTCACCCGCACGCCCTCGGCCTTCGCGCGACGGACGAGCTCGACCGACCGCGCGCAGGAGAGGTGGCACAGGTGCAACCGGCCGCCGGTGACCCGGGCCAGCGTCACGTCCCGCGCGACGGCGATCTCCTCGGCCTCGGCCGGCCGGCCCGCGAGCCCGAGCGACGCGGCGTGGAGCCCCTCGTGGATGTGCCCGCCCTCCACCAGCGAGGCGTCCTCCGCGTGGTCCGCCAGCACGACCTCGTGCGGGAAGGCGCGCGAGTACGTGAGCGCGTTGCGCAACAGCCGCGCCGTGGGCACGGTGGCCCCGTCGTCGGAGAAGAGCCGCACGCCCGCATCGACCAGTTCCCCCATCTCCGCCAGGGAGGTGCCTGCGAGGTCCTTCGTGATGGCACCGACCGGGAACACGTCGCAGAGGCCGGTCGCGGCCGCGAGGTCGCGGACCTCGTGCACGATCGCCGCGTGGTCGGTCGGCGGCGTGGTGTTGGCCATCGCCGCCACCGCCGTGAAGCCGCCGACCGCCGCGGCGCGCGTCCCCGTCTGGATCGTCTCCTTGTGCTCGGCGCCCGGCTCGCGCAGGTGCGTGTGGAGGTCGACGAGGCCCGGGGCCAGCACGTGTCCACGGACGTCGATCGGCTCGGCGCCGTCCGCCTCGTCGTCCGACACGATCAGCCCGTCGGCGACCACCACGTCGCCCACGTGGTCGGTCCCGCCGGCGGGGTCCACGATCCGCGCCCCCTCGAACACGAAGCGGCCGCCGGTCACGGCGCACCCTCCCCGCCACCGCCGAGGAGCAGGTACAACAGCGCCATCCGGATCGCGATCCCGTTGGTCACCTGCTCCTCGATCACCGCGTTCGGCAGGTCGGCGACGTCCGAGTCGATCTCGACCCCCCGGTTCATCGGCCCCGGGTGCATCACCACGGCGCCGTCCGGCAACAGGCCGGCGCGCTCGCGCGTGAGCCCGAACAACCGCGCGTACTCCCGGACGCTGGGGAGGTACTCGAGCCGTTGCCGCTCCTTCTGGACCCGCAGGAGGTAGCAGACGTCGAGCTTCGGGATCACGTCGTCGATCGCGTAGCTCACCTGCACCCCCCAGGCCCCCGCGTCGGGCGGGATCAACGTGGGGGGGCCAACGAGGGTCACGTCGGCGCCCATCTTCACGAGGCCGAACGAGAGCGATCGCGCGACGCGGGAGTGCAGCACGTCCCCCACGATCGCGACGCGCAGCCCCCCGAGCCGGCCGAGCCTCCCGCGCATCGTGTACAGGTCGAGCAGCGCCTGCGTCGGATGCTCGTGTGTCCCGTCGCCGGCGTTCACCACGTGGGCGTCGACCCCCGAGGTCAGCTGCCACGGCGATCCCGAGCTCGAGTGCCGGATCACGATCGCGTCGGCGCCCATCGCCTGCAGCGTGAGCGCCGTGTCCTTGAGGGACTCTCCCTTGGCAACGCTGGAGCCGCCCGCGCTGAAGTTGATCACGTCGGCCGACAGCCGCTTCGCGGCGAGCTCGAAGGAGATCCGGGTCCGCGTGGAGTTCTCCAGGAAGAAGTTCACCACGGTGCGGCCTCGGAGCGCGGGGACCTTCTTGATCACGCGGGTGCCGACCTCGCGGAGAGAGTCGGCCGTGTCGAGGATCCGCGTCACGTCGTCCGCCGCGAGATCGTGCATCGAGAGCAGGTGTTCGTGCATGTCAGCGGGCCCCCTCGACCAGGACGGCGTCCTCGCCGTCCACCTCCTCGACCAGCACGCGGACGTCGTCGGCCCTGCTCGTGGGAACGTTCTTCCCGACGTAGTCCGCCCGGATCGGCAGCTCGCGATGGCCCCGGTCCACGAGGACCGCCAGCTGGATCCGGCGCGGTCGGCCCAGGTCCATCAGGGCGTCCATCGCCGCGCGGATCGTCCTACCGGTGAACAGGACGTCGTCGACGAGGACGACCGTCCGCCCGCCGACGTCGAACCCGATCCGGGTCTCGTGGACCTCCGGAGCCTCGGCGCGCAGACCGATGTCGTCGCGATAGAAGGAGATGTCGAGGACCCCGACGGGGACCTCCACGCCCTCGATCGTTCCGACCTCGGCCGCGAGCCGGCGGGCCAGGTGGTCGCCGCGGTCGGCGATGCCCACCAGCACCACGTCCTCGACGCCCTTGTCGCGCTCCAGGATCTCGTGCGCGATCCGGGTGAGCGCGCGACGCACGTCGGCGGGCTCCATGACCTTGGCGCTCATACGGGAACGCCTCCCGGTCGCAGGGAGGCGCGGTTCTGCTCGTGCATCCGTGTGCTCCCTTCCCGGCCTCGCGGGACCGGACTTAAAGGGGTGGAGGTTCCGCTCCGCGGAGGATAGCCCCCGTGAGCCGGGGGTCACAACGCTCCCGGCTCCCTCCGCTCCGTCCGCATGGGTCCGCACGGGCTATCCTGGGGGGGTCCGTACGGGAAGGTTGGTTCCGCCATGAGCGAGTGGGTCGTCATCGCCATCATCGCCGTCGCAGTGATCTTCGGCGCCTCGAAGCTCCCCCAGTTCGCCCGCAACGTGGGCAAGGCCCAGGGCGAGTTCAAGAAGGGCCTGAAGGAAGGCGCCACCGACGACGACGAGACCGCCCCCGCACCGCCGGCCGCCGCCGCTCCTCCCCCGCAGCAGGCGGCGACGCCCCCACCCGCCTCGGTCCCCCAGCCCGCACCGGAGACCGCACCGCCTCCGGCCGGGCCGGCCGACCCACCGGCCACCCAGGCCTAGTCCCGGCGCGGCTCGTCGCGGGCGATCTGTCCGAGCACGCCGTTCACGAACCTCCCGCTGTCGTCGGTGGACAGCTCGTTGGCCGCCTCGACGGCCTCGCTGATCGCGACGGCGGGGGGGACGTCGGTCCCGTACCGGAGCTCGTGGACGGCGACGCGCAGGATCGTGCGGTCCAGCGCCGGCATGCGGGCGACGGTCCAGCCCTCGCTGTGCTCCTCCAGCAGGAGGTCGATCCCCGGGAGCTCGTCGGCAACGCCCTCCACGAGCTGGCGGGTGAACGCTGACACCTCGCGGCCGGCCTCGATCCACTCGTCGGCAACGTCGGCGGGTTCGCGGTCGGTGAGGTCCGCCTGGTAGAGGATGTCGATCGCCGTGCGCCGGGCGCCGCGACGGCTCGGCACGGCTAGCCCTTCACGCGCTCGATGTACTCGCCGCTGCGCGTGTCGACCTTGATCCGCTCGCCCTCCTCGACGAACAGCGGCACCTGCACGGTGGCTCCCGTCTCGAGGGTGGCCGGCTTCATCGCCCCCGTCCGCGTGTCGCCCTTCACCCCAGGGTCGGTCTTCGTGATCGTGAGCGCCACCGACGCCGGCAGCTCCGTGGCGATCGGCACGCCCTGGTGCATCGCGACCTGCGCCTCGGCGCCCTCGGCGAGGTACCGGCCGAGATCGCCGAGCACCTCCTGCGACACGTGGACCTGCTCGTACGTGTCGAGGTCCATGAAGACGGCGTCGCTGCCGTCGGCGTACAGGTACTGCATCGGCTTGCGCTCCACGATCGCGAGCCCGACCTTGACGCCGGCGTTGAAGGTCTTCTCGATCACGGCGCCCGACCGGACGTTGCGCAGCTTCGTGCGCACGAAGGCACCACCCTTCCCCGGCTTCACGTGCTGGAACTCGATCACCTGGAACAGGGTCCCGTCCAGCTCCAGGGTCATCCCGTTCTTCAGGTCGTTCGTGGACACGCTCACCGGCCCGGCTCCTTCACAGCTCGATCAGCTCGCGGATCGACGTGCCGACGACCCGGCCGCCGTCCGGGGCGACCTCGACCATGTCCTCGATCCGCACGCCGCCGAGACCGGGCAGGTAGATCCCGGGCTCCACCGTGACGACCGACCCGGCCGGGAGGCCGGCGTCGTGCGCCGCGCCCAGCCAGGGTGCCTCGTGGATCTCCAGCCCCACACCGTGGCCGCAAGGGTGGACGAACCGTTCACCGTAGCCCGCGCCCGCGATCACGGAACGCGCGGCCGCGTCGACCTCGACCCCCGTGGCTCCGGCCCGCACCGCGTCGATCCCGGCCTGCTGTGCCTCGCGGACGACGTCGTGGACCTTCCGGAGCTCGGCGTTGAGCGAGCCGAACGCGATCGTGCGGGTCATGTCCGCGTGGTACCCGTCCACCAGCCCGCCGAAGTCCAGGGTGATCACGTCGCCCTCCTCCAGGACCCTCGTGCCCGGGTGATGGTGCGGCTCGGCGGCGTGCTCGCCGAAGGCCACGATCGGGTCGAACGACAGGCCGTCGGAGCCCTCGTCCCGCAGGAGCCCCTCCAGCTCCCAGGCGATCCGCTGCTCGCTGACGCCCACGGCGAACCGCTCCAGGATCCCCTCGAACGCCGCGTCGGTGGACGCCTGGGCGCGCCGGATCGCGGCTCGCTCGTCGTCGTCCTTCATCGCCCGCTGTTCCTCGACGAGGCCGGTGTGCGGCACGATCTCGACGTCCTCGAGCGCGGCCCGCAGCCCGTCGTGGGCCGCGACCGTCAGATGGTCGGCCTCCACCCCCAGACGCGTGATGCCGGCGACGTGCTCGGCGAGGGCGACCCGGAACGTGGACGCGTACGTGACCCGCTCGGCGTCGGGCACCTCGTGCCGGGACTGCTCGGTGTACCGCCCGTCGGTGAAGAAGACCGCGCGGTCCCCCAGGACCAGCAGCTGGCCGTTCGAGCCCGTGAACCCGGTGAGGTAGCGGACGTTCTGCAGGCGGGTGACCAGGAGGGCGTCGACCCCCACCCCGTCGAGACGAGCGCCGAGCGCTCGCCTCCTCACCTGATGATCCACGGCATCGCCTCCAGCGCCAGATGATAGCCACCCGCACCGAGGCCTCCGATCGTGCCGACGCAGACCTCCGAGACCACGCTGGTTCGCCGGAACCCCTCACGCGCGTAGATGTTCGACATGTGGACCTCCAGGACCGGGATGCCGCACGCCTCGATCGCGTCCCGCAGCGCGTAGGAGTAGTGCGTCAGCGCGCCAGGATTGAGCACGACGGCCTCGACCCCCTCCGCCCCGGCGCCCAGCAGCCATCCGACCAGCTCGCCCTCGTGGTCCGACTGACGCCAGGCCACCGTGTGCTGCAGGTCGCCGGCCTTGCGCTCCACCTCGGCCATGATCTCGGGCAACGTCTGGGACCCGTACACGTCGGTGTCGCGCGTCCCGAGCGCCCCCAGGTTCGGACCGAACACGAAGAGCACGTTCATGCTTCCGCTCCCATCTCCCGCAGCACGGCCGCAACCTCCTCGTCCGTGACGTCGTCGACCACCAGCGGCCGTCCGACCGCCTGGAGCAGCACGAACCGGTTCCGATCGCGGAACTTCTTGTCCATCTTCAACGCAGCAAGGACGTCCACGACCGGCGGGAGCGCACCCTCGGTCTCCAACCCCAGCGCCTTGAGGAGACGGGTCGTGCGCGCGGTGACGCCGGTCGAGGCCAGGCCCCGCGCTTCGGCGAGCCTCGCGGCGAACACCATCCCCACGGCGATCGCCTCACCGTGCGTCCGTCCCGCGTACCCCTCCGATCGCTCCAGCGCGTGGCCGACGGTGTGCCCGTAGTTCAGGATCATCCGCCGGTCGAGGTCGAGCTCGTCGGCCGCCACGGTCGCAGCCTTGGCGCGGACGCAGCGTGCGACCACGACTTCGAGCGGCGCCGGGTCGCGCTGCAGGAGCGGCGCCGGGTCGCGCTCGAGCATCCCGAGCAGCTCGAGGTCGAGCGTCAGGGCGTACTTCGCCACCTCCGCCAGCCCCGAGCGGAGGTCGCGGTCGGCCAGCGTGGCCAGCGTGTCCACGTCGCACAGCACGGCGACCGGTTGATGGAACGTCCCGGCGAGGTTCTTCCCTTCCGGGAGATTGACGGCCGTCTTCCCACCGATCGCGGCGTCGACCTGACCCGTCAGCGTGGTGGGGACCTGGATCAGCCGCACCCCCCGCATGTATGTCGAGGCGACGAACCCTGCGAGATCGCCGGTCGTCCCGCCGCCCAGGGCGACCACGAGGTCGTCCCGGTGCGCCTCCTGCGACGCCAGCTGGCGAAGGACGGTGGCGTAGACGTCCAGGGTCTTGGCCTCCTCCCCGCTCGGGACCACCAGCAGCACGGCGTGGATCCGGCGCGCGGCCAGCGCCTCGGACAACGGGTGGAGCCAGGCGTCGGCCACGGGCCGGTCCGCCACCACGAACGCCCGCGTCGCCGACCCGAGCTCCGGCAGGTGCTCGGCCGCGCGTGCGAGCACGCCGGAGCCCACCACGACGTCGTAGGACCGCCCGGTGATCGGGACGGTCACGCGCTCCAACGCAGCTCCTCGACGATCGCGTCGGCGACCTCGCCGGGGTCGCCGCTCGCGTCGACCACGTGACCCGCGAACTCGCGGTACAGCGGCTCGCGCTCCACGAACAGGCGATCGAGGTCCCCCTCGTGCCGCACCAGAGGCCGGTCCGCGGCCGGCCGGACCCGCTCGTGGAGCAGCGCGAGCGGCACGTCCAGGAACACGCAGATCCCGGTGTTGCGCAGGGCGATCCGGTTGGCGGGCTCCAGGACGATGCCGCCGCCACAGGCGACGACCGAGGGGTCGTGGGTGGACGCCTTCAGGAGCGCCTGCGCCTCCATCGCGCGGAACGCAGACTCGCCCTCGCGAGCGAAGATCTCGGACACGGACGCGCCCGCCTCCCGCTCGACCTCCTCGTCGATGTCCACGAAGGGGACCCCGTAGCGCCCCGCCAGCTCCCGCCCGACGGTGGACTTCCCGGACCCGGGCATCCCGACCAGGTAGACGATCACGGCAGCGCCTCCAGGTACCGATCGAGGTTGGCCCGGGTCTCGGGGAGCGAATCGCCTCCGAACTTCTCCAGCAGCGCGTCCGCGAGGACGAACGCGCTCACCGCCTCTCCGACCACGCCGCCGGCCGGGACGGCACACACGTCGGTGCGCTGCTTGATCGCGACCGCGGGCTCGCCGGTCGCCAGGTCCACCGTGGCGAGCGGGCGGGGCACCGTCGAGAAGGGCTTCATCGCGGCGCGGACGCGGATCGGCTGTCCGGTGGCCATCCCGCCCTCGATCCCACCCGCGCGAGCGGTGCGGCGAGCGAGTCGTCCGCCGCGCAGCACGATCTCATCGTGTGCCTTCGACCCCGGACGCGCCGCGGTGGCGAACCCGTCGCCCACCTCCACGCCCTTCACGGACTGGATCGACATCAGCGCCGCCGCCAGCCGGGCATCCAGCTTGCGGTCCCAGTGGACGTACGAGCCGATGCCCAATGGGACACCGTAGGCAAGGATTTCGAACACGCCGCCGACCGAGTCGCGCTCCTTCCGGCGGCGATCGATCTCCGCCACCATCGCCGCCTCCGCCTTCGGGTCCGCGCAGCGGACCGGCGAAGCATCGACGACGTCGCGATCGGCCGGCGTCGGCGGCGCGCCGCGGGCCTTCACCTTCCCGATCTGCACGACGTGCGACAGGATCTCGACCCCCACCTGGACCAGGAGCGCCTTGCAGAGCGCACCGACCGCGACGCGCGCCGCCGTCTCCCGGGCGCTGGCGCGCTCCAGGACGTCGCGGACGTCGTCGAACCCGTACTTCAGCACGCCGACGAGATCCGCGTGACCGGGCCGCGGGCGCGTCAGTCGCTGGGTCGGGTCGTCGGCACCCTCGGCGCTCATCAGCTCGCCGTACTTCGCGTCGAACTCGACGTTGGGGATCGTGATCGCGATCGGTGAGCCCAGCGTGCGTCCGTGTCGGATCCCGGCGAGGATCTCGAACGCGTCGGCCTCGAACCGCTGACGGCCTCCCCGGCCGTGCCCGTGCCGTCGCCGGGCCAGCTCGCGCGCGATCGCCTCGGGCGAGACCGGCACGGCCGCGGGCAGCCCTTCGAGGATGGCCACGAGGCCCCTGCCGTGCGATTCCCCGGCGGTGAGCACGCGCAGCATGGCGGACATGATAGGGGGGTGCGAGGGCGGCCCCGGAACGGGACCGCCCTCGCGGCCGGCGACCGCTCCCCCCGTGGGCGGGTCGCCGGGGCTCGGACGGATCGGGCGCGTGAACCTCTACTTCTGCGGGGTCACGCAGAGCGAGAAGGACTCATCCCCGAACAGGAACGACGCGCAGTTGCCCGACGTGGATACCAGTTGGAACCGGTCGTTCGGCCCGAAGGTCTCCCCCTCCAAGACGGTGTAGACCAGACCGTCGACCTCGACGTCGACGGCCCCGTTCCCGTTCACGCGGAACACGTCGAGCAGGACCACCTCGTGTCCGCCCTGGTTCGTGCTGGACCCGTTCCCCGGCTGCGTCGGCGGAGGGGTCGAGCTGCTGGTCGTCGGGCCGCTGGGCGGCGGGCTGGTCGTGGTCGAGGTCGAGGTGCCGGTCCCGGTGCCCGTGCCCGACGTCGACGGCGGGGCCACGGAGAAGATGGCCGGGATCGAGAAGGGGTCGCGGCCCGCCGGTCCGCCGCCGCCCGGTGTGGAGGGCGTCTGGGTCGGCGTTGGCGAGCCGGTGCCCGGGCCGGGCGATCCGCTCTGGGGGGGTCGCGCGGTCACGCCACCCGGTGGCGCGCCGTCGCCCCCGAGCAGGTTGACCAGCAGGAGGGCGACCAGCAGGACGCCGATCACGATCCCCCCGATCACGAGGGTGCGCCGGTCGCGTTCGCTGAGCGGCACGGTTATCCAGCTCCCCCGTCCGGCGGGTTGCCCGTGGTCGTGCCCGGCACCGAGCCCGGACCGGCGCTGGTGTCGGTCGTGTAGAGCTCGACGGTGGCGGTGACGGTGAGCCGGGGCACGCCGGTGACGTCGGTCTCTCCCGGCGCCAGCGCGACGCTGGTGACCACGGCGGCGCGCGGGAGCGTCTCGATGTTGTAGAGGAAGTCGGCGACGTCGAAGTAGATGCCCTCGCCGTTGACGTTGACGACGATCACCGACAGCCCGCGCTGATCGTCGAACGTCGGCACACCGGGCGTGAGGCTCAGGACGTCGAGGCCGGCCTGGGTCGCCGCACCCTGGAGCTGCAGGAGCAGACCGGACTCGTCCGCCGTCGGCGGGACCTGCACCGCAGCCGCGTCGATCGTGGCCTGGTACTCGGGGGCGTTGGCCTGGGTCTCCTCGAGCCCGCGGAGCCGGCCCTCGAGGGTCTCGGTCTCGTTCTCCGCCGCCACCAGGTCCTCGTTGGCCGCGGACACGTCGCGCATCTTCGGCAGGACCAGGAACAGCAACAGGAGGATCGCCACCACGGCCACCCCGATGGCGGCGAAGATCGGGGCGCGCCGGCTACCCACCGTCCGCCGCCCCCTTGCCGCGCTTGGTCACGACCTCGTTCGTGAGGTCCACGGTCGACGTGAAGCTGAAGGAGTCGATCGACTCGTCGGCGACCGTCACCGACGACACCCACGGGTTCACCCACCCGCGAACCTCCTGCAGCCCGATCAGCCAGGTGCTGATCGTGTCGATCCCGATCGCCTGGCCACCCATCGACTGGGTCCCGACGAAGGTTCCGGCGCCCTCGTCACCCTCCTGCGGCGTGCCCACGGTCGTGGTGATCGTGGCGGTGTACGTCTGCAGGTAGGCATCGGGGGGGATCACGCGGGAGACGTCGAGCAGCAGCCCGGCGAACGACACCTCGTTCTGATACGCCGCGTCCAGGACCGCCTGGGTCTGCTCGGCCTGGACCTTCAGATCCTCGAACGGCTGCAGCTCGTTGATCTGTCCCTGGAGCGCCGCATTGGTCTGCTCCTGCGCGTCGATCTCGTCGTTCACGGACCCGAGGCGGTTCACCTGGAGCAGGTAGAACGCGAAGATCAGCGCGAGCACCACGATCCCGGCCAGGAGCACGGCCACGGTCGAGCGCCGGTAGCGCTGACCCTGCAGGATCTCGGGAGGCAGGAGGTTGACCTGGCTCACTTCTTCTCCACCCCCGGGATCGCCAGGCCGACGGCCACCGCGAGCACCGGCTCGGCATCGGCCGCGGCCTCCTCGGAGAGCGAGAGCTCCGAGGGGACGTGCTGGAACACGGCTCCCGGGTCCACGGGCACGGTGATCCGTTGCCGCATCAGCTCGAGCAACCCATCGAGCTTCGAGCCGCCGCCCGTCAGCATCACCTTCCCGATCCGCGCGTCCCGGGCCTGGGCCGTGTAGAACTCCAGCGACGACCGGATCTCGTCGACGAAGGCCGAGGCGCGGTTCCTCGCCACGTCGCGCACCTCGTCGGGCACCGGCGCGCCCTCGACGTCCTCGCCGCGCTTCAGCCGCTCGGCGACGTCGTCCTCGACGCCCACCGCGCGTGCGATCGCCAAGGTGACGTCGCGTCCGCCGGAGGGCAGGATCCGCACGAACCGTGTGTGGCCGCGGGCGTGCACGACGATGTTCGTGACGTGGGCGCCGACGTCGATGATCGCTTCCTCGCCCGCCTCCTCCAGGTCCATGGCGAGGTCCGGCGTGCCGATCGCCCGGACCAGTGCGAACGGCACCAGGTCGAGGCCCATCGGCTCGAGCTTCGCGTTCTGGACCGCGGCGACGACCTGGTCGACCATCGCCCGCTGGGCGGCCACCAGGAGCATCCGCAGCATCTTCCGGTCGTCCTGATCGAACTCCCCGATCGGGTCGTAGTCCAAGACGGCTTCGTCGACCGACATCGGGATGTACTCCTGGACCTGAAGGCCGAGCGACGCCTTGAGCTCCTTCTCGGGCAGGAACGGCAGCGCGATCTCGCGGACGACCACGCGCTGGTTCCCGACCCCCATCCAGACCTGCCGCGACTTGAAGCCACCCCGCTGCCAGAGCTCCCGCAGCGCGTCGCCGACGAGCGCCGTGTCGCGCACCTCGCCGCTCTCGACCGCGCCGTCCGGCAGCGGCACCTGGGCCGCCCGCAGCACCACGGGCTGGGGCCCGCCCGACAGCTCGGCCGCTCGGACCGCCGTGGAGCCGATGTCCAGCCCGATCCGGCCCTTGGCCATCGTCAGGCCCCCTCGACCTTCACCGAGCGAGCCGCGAGGTAGCGATCGACCTCACCGGCACGGATCCGGTAGCTGTGGCCCACCCGCACGGCCGGCAGGTCGCCCGACTTGATCAGGCGGTACACGGTCATGTTCGACACGCGCATCAGCGCGGCCACCTCGGCCACGGTCAGGAGCGCGCCTGTGGACCCCGGGCTCCGGCCGGAACCCGATGGCGACGCAACAGGTCCGGACCCGTCGGGCCCGGCCTCGATGGTGACGGGGAAGTCGTTGTTCACCATGTTTCACATGTGCCACAGCAAGCACAGTGGGTCTATCGAGTTCGCTCACGAAACACCAGGCACATGGGCAAGTCAAACACCTGCGGCGAAGGAATCTCCGGGGGTCAGCCCCCCATCGCGCCCAGGTAGCGGTCGGCGATCGCCTGCCCCCAGAAGGCCGCGACGATCGCGCCGAGCGCGATCGCCGGACCGAACGGCATCTTCGCCTTGCGACCCTTCCCCCCGACCAGCGCCACGACCGCCGCGACCCCGCCGATCACGATCGCGGCGCCGGCCGCGACCGCGACGTAGGCCAGGCCGAGCGACCCCAGCACCGCGCCGATCAGCGCGCAGAGCTTGACGTCGCCCATCCCCATCCCCCCGGGGGCGATCAGGGCGATCACGAAGAGACCCCCTCCGTACGCGAGGAACCCCAGCCCCATCCGGCCCAGGTCCACGGGCGCGCCGGCGATCCACGCCACCGTGAGGTACAGGGGGAAGGCGATCAGAGCCGGGTACACGATCGCGTTCGGGATGACCCGGTGCCGCAGGTCGATCGCCGAGAGCGCCGGCATCAGCGCGAGCAGCGCCGCGATCCCCACGGCGATCCACAGGTCCTCGTACACGAGGACGGCGCCCACGATCACCGCCGCGGTCGCCAGCTCGACGATCGGGTACACGATCGAGATCCGCTCGCCGCAGGAACGGCAACGCCCGCGCAGCAGCAGCCACCCGAGGACCGGGATGTTGTCCCGGTTACGGATCGGCGTGCCGCACCGCGGGCAGCGCGAGCGGGGGCGGAGGAGCGACTCCTTCGCCGGCACGCGGGCCACCACGACCGTCATGAAGCTCCCGATGATGAGACCGAGCGGGAGCGCGATCGCGATGCGGAGGGCGGTGTCGTCCATCGGCATGGTCTTGGCGGCGTCGTCCTGGCGCCGAACCCTACCCCGCCGTTCGCGCGCGCCCGGGAGGACCTACGGGTTGTAGGCCGCCTGCTTCTCGGCCCACGTCACGATCTGCCAGGCCGAGGCCACGGGCTCCAGGAAGTGCGGCGGCGACTCGTACTTCATCCGCTGGTCGTACGCGTAGTTCTTCCCGTAGCCGGACGTCCCGATCAGGGTCACGATGCCGCGGTACTTCTGCGCGATCGCACCCGTGATGTTCAGGTTCCCGACGTTCGTGGTCCCGTACTGGTAGTTCTGCACGCGGAACGAGTGCGCCAGCGACAGGAGCGCGGCGTTGATGTTCGGGTTGCGGAAGGCCTGGTTCGTGAGGGTGGTCGGCTTGGCCGTCAGGGTGGAGGTGCTCGAGACACCCGGGATCTTGAGGCTGCACCCCGTGTAGCTGCTGTTGCCGCCGCCGTCGCAGTTCGTGTTGCTCGACGACGTCGTGTAGACCGGGTGGTACACCTCGATGTAGTTGTTCGCGATCAGCCCGAGCACGTCCGTGCCGCCCGTGCCGGAGACGTAGGTGGTGTTGCCCACGAGGTAGACGTTGTTGTCCGCCGCGATCGTCAGCCGCCCGCTCAGCTGCCCACGCAGGAACACGTCGCCCACGCGGCAGCCGTAGGTCGTCACGTCGTCCTTCTGCGGGTATCCGAGCGGGTGGGCCCGATACACCTTCCCCGAGCTCGAGGAGGACTGTCCCACCGAGAGGCGGCCGGTGGTCGAGGTGGTTCCCGTCCACGGGCAGCTCGTCGTCCCGGGGTAGTTCGGGTCCGTGGTGCTCGTCGGCACGTTCTGGACGTAGATCACCCCGTTGCTGGGGAGCGGCAGGTTCGTGGGCGACTGGGTGAAGTCCCCCTTCGTGGTGCTGAAGAAGGTGGTCGCCGACCCGAAGCAGTTGCTCTGCTTCGTCATCGGGCTCAGGACGTCCATCGTGCCGTTGTTCCGCACGTAGATCGACGTGGGACCCGTGAACAGGCAGCCGCCCTCTCCCGACGCCGTCTTCCCCTTGATCGACGCGTTCGTCGGCGGCATCGTGAGCGGGTCGGCGTACTCGGGGTCGCCGGGCTTGAAGACGGGGTTCGAGCCGCAGCTCCCCGAGGGGTACGGCCAGTACCCCGGCCCGCTCGTGTAGTCCCAGCCGGTGCTCGTGTCGCCCAGGAAGTCCGGGTCGCCGCAGACGCGGAGCGCGTCGTTGGAGTGCAGCGGACCGTTGATCGTGTCGTTGTCGTTGAAGCTGATCTCCTCGCACGTGTTGCCATCGGTGTCACCGGAGAAGTCCACGCGTCCGGCGATGTCGCGCCCTTCGTAGTAGCGCTTCGCGCAGTAGGTCTGCGCCTGCGCCGGCGTGTAGTCGTCGCCCGAGGAGGTGGAGTACAGGGCGGGGTCCTTGGTCTCGAGGTCGGTGAAGTACAGGAAGTCCAGGAACGAGCGCCGCCGCAGCGAGCCCTCGACGGTGCGCGTCACGTTCCCGACGCGCCCGGTGGCCGTGACGGTGATCACGCCCTCGGTCGCGAGGTCGTCCGTGCTCACGTCGTAGCGGAAGGACCCGTCGTTCGCCGGGCCCGGCACGTCGACCCAGCCCGAGAACGCGCCGTTCCCGTCCGGCGGCGGGTTCCCCGCGTCGTACAGCCAGTAGCTGCTGTCCTCATTGAGGTGGAACATGAAGTCGTCCAGCCCGGCTTCCGCCGCGGCGAGCGACGCGTTCCAGTCCTGCGTGCGGCGCGACAGGTTCTGCGAGCCGAGGGCTGCGTCCAGGGACACGCTCACCAGGGTGAGCATGATCACCGACAGGAGCAGGACGGTGATCAGGGCCACGCCCTGTTCCTCCCGGACGGTCAGACGGATCCGGTCGATGCTCATGGGCTCGGGCTCCCGCTCGGCAGGGGGTTGTAGTCCACGTTCGGCAGCCGCACCTTGTTGATCAGGGTCGTGTCGGCCACGGTGTAGTTCGTGTCCTTGCGGATCGACAGGCGCACCCCGACCCCGTTGACCAGCAGGAGGTCCGCGGCCGACAGCGGCGTCGACGCCGAACCGAAGGCCACGTCGGTCGAGCCGCCGCTGTCGTAGAAGTAGGTGAAGATCGGCTCGCTCGGCGAGTTCGCCACGTACTGGCCGACGAACCGCGTCGTCGAGGCGCCCGTGTACGTGCAGTTCGGCGGGGTTCCGCCGGCGTTCGGCTCGGTGACCTCCTCGAGCAGCTGCGTGTCGGCGTCCACGTACAGGTGCACCTTCTTCGGGCACGCCGAGGACAGGTTCAGGTTCGCGTAGAAGGTCACCTCTTTGTCGTCGGCCAGCAGGAACGGCGATTCGGTGGAGCCCAGGCGCACCGCCGTCCGGAGGTCCTTCGTGACCGTGTCCATCAGGAGGCGGGCCTCGCCGAGGTTGATCATCCGCAGATCCGCCCCGGCGCTCGCGTTCTGCAGCGAGGCGAACCCCTGGAGCACGAAGCCGACCACGACGGACAGCAGCGCGATCGTGACCATCACCTCGGTCACGGTCACGCCGTGGTCCTCCCGCAGCCGCCGCCGCAGCAGCCGCATCACGGCGTGCTCCAGTAGACGTCGCGGGGGGTCTGCAGTCCGGCGGGCGTCAGCTGCACGGTCTGCGCGAGCGACCCGCTCACGTAGATGCTCCAGGTCCCGAACGGCAGCCCGGCGAACACCTCGCCGTTCGAGTCGGTCGAGCCCAGGTTCCAGGTCTGTCCCGAGGGGCAGCCGTCGTCCGCCGCGTGGACGGCTTGCACCGCCAGGCCGGGGAGCGGCGTGAACGTGCTGGCCTGCTCCGCGTAGACGAGGATCTCCGGGAAGTCCAGGTGGAAGGACGACGTGCCGCCGGACACGGCGTCGACGGCCGGGAACCGCGACGCGCCGGGGTAGTACGCGACGCCGCTGCTGTTGGTGCCGATCGGGTCGGCGTCGTCACAGCTGCCGCCGTACACGGAATAGCCGTCCGACCACGGGAACAGGTCGGGGATCGTCCGCGGGTTCCCGGATCCGGTGTAGGTGTGCACACCGGCCGGGAGGATGTGGGAGTTCGTCACCGTCAGGGGCATCCCGTTCGGGACCGACGCGTCGTTCCACCCGTGGTAGTCGACGACCAGGTCGGTCGCGTCGCCGAACTGGAACTGCAGCGACGACGTCGAGCCGATCGTGACCGTCGTCGTCTGCGACGGCGACGGGTCGTTCAGCCCGTCCACGTAGCCGAGCGACGTCACCTCGACCGTGTAGCTGCCCGGGTCCTCGTAGGCGAAGAACGCGCACCCGTCGCTCGTCGTGGTCAGGTACTCGGTCCCCCCCGGTCCGGTCGAGGACACCAGGACGCCCGAAGCGGGCTGCCCGTCCGGGTCGATCACGCTCGCGGCGATATGGCCCGTGTTCTCGGAGTAGGTGCCGATCGGCGGGGTGACCACCGTCTGGGTCGACGGCGCCTCCACCCCGTTCATCGCCTCCCACTCCACGAACACCGTCACCCGGAGATAGGCGGGAGACGTGCCCGAGGGAGCCTGGCAGGGACCGGTCGTCGCGTTCTGCGTGACCCACTCGGTCTCGCGGATCACGGAGTACGGCACGCCGTCGACGGTCTGCGTGGTCGTGACCTGCCCCAGGGGGAGGTCCGTGAACGTCGTGCTCCGCACGACGTCCATCTCCTGGGATGCCAGGTTCGCCCCCACCGCCCGGTTCCGGTTGTTGCGGGTCAGGTTGAGCGACGTGCCCATCAGGGCGGTGATGCCCGTGACGACCAGGGCGAAGATCGAGATCGCGGCCATCAGCTCCACGATCGTGAACCCGTGCTCCTCGCCGGCCAGGCGCGCGCCGGCGACGCCCACCCATCGGGGCCGCATCGCTCGGTCGCGTCATCGTGGCGTCATCGCAGCGCTTCGCCCCCGGAACGGCCCGGGGGTCTCATATCCAAGGGTCGGCACGATGGGGGACCCCCTTGAGGCCCTCAGGAACGGAAGAGGCGGCCCCCGGAGGGGCCGCCAGATCCGTTCAGCTCCGGAACGAGTGGTTTACCACTCGGTCCCGCTTGCGCCCACGGCGTCGTCCGCCGCGCACGCGGTGTTCGCGGCTGGGCCACCGTAGTAGGTGCCC
>DATBJQ010000051.1:0-29285 GCA_036556385.1 Actinomycetota bacterium
ATCGACCTCGCGAACCCCGACAGCTACGTCGAGCGGATCCCCTTCGCGTGGTTCGACCGGCTCCGGCACGACGCGCCGGTGGTCTGGCACCCCGAGGCGCCGCCGAACGCGGGCTTCTGGGCGGTGACGCGCTACGCGGACCTGACCGCGATCCACATGGACTGGGAGACCTTCTCCTCCGAGCTCGGTGCGGTCGCGATCGAGGAGCTGGACGACGAGCAGCTCGCGATCCGTCGGTCGATGCTGGAGACCGACCCACCCCGGCACACGGAGCTGCGGAAGATCTGTTCGAAGCAGTTCTCGGCGCGCGGCGTCGGGCGGTACGAGGAGTGGATCCGGGAGGTCGCGCGGAGCGTCCTGGACCGTGC
Organism: Actinomycetota bacterium; assembly: GCA_036556385.1. GTDB lineage: Bacteria > Actinomycetota > UBA4738 > UBA4738 > HRBIN12 > AC-51. The sequence continues at coordinate 369 of DATBJQ010000051.1, forward strand.
CCTCCCGATGGGCTCGTTCGATTTCGTCGGTGAGATCAGTCGCGAGCTCCCGATCAGGTTCCTCTGTTCGATCTTCACCGTGCCCCAGGACGACGCACCGCAGCTGATCTCGTGGGGCGACAAGATGATCGCGAACCAGGATCCCGACCTCTCGGCCGCCGTCGTCGACAAGGTCGACACCGAGGCGTACCGCAACCTGCCGTTCCGCTCACCGATCGCGCACGACGTGTTCGCGTACGCCGACCGGCAGCAGGAGCTCCGCCTCGAGGAACCGTCCGACGACGTGATCCAGGCGCTCGTGACGGCGCAGTCCGAGGAGGTGCTCTCGGCGGCCGAATACCACAACTACTTCGCGCTGCTGATGATCGCCGGCAACGAGACCACCCGCCACACGATCTCGAGTGGGATGCAGGCCCTGATCGAGCACCCCGACCAGCTGCAGCTCCTTCGCGATCAGCCGGAGCTGATCCCGCTCGCCACCGAGGAGATCCTGCGGTGGGCGACGCCCGTGCTGCACTTCCGGCGCACCGTGACCGGGGACGTGGAGTTCGGCGGACAGGCGATGCGGCGTGGCGACAAGGTCGTGACGTGGTTCATCAGCGCGAACCGGGACGAGACCGTGTTCCCCGACCCGTACCGCTTCGACGTCACCCGCTCGCCGAACGACCACGTGACGTTCGGGCCCGGTGGACCCCACTTCTGTCTGGGGGCACACCTGGCGAGGCTCGAGACGCGGATCCTGTTCCAGGAGCTGATCCCGCGCCTGGACACGATCGAGCTCGTCGGACCCGTGGAGCGGATCCGGTCGAACTTCGTCAACGGCATCAAGCGGATGCCGGTGCGGGTGACGACCCGCTAGGCCGGCTCGGCGGCGTCCACGGCGCGGCGCGCTCCCGGCGAGCCGCCGCCGTCCGGGTCTACCGCTCGCAGGAGCACGCGCAGCATCGCGGCCAGGTCCTCCTGCTGGCGGGGATCGAGGTGGCCCGCAAGGACCGCCTCCTCCCGGTTGAACGCGGGGAAGAGGCGCTCGATCGTCCTGCGCCCCAGCGGGGTCAGCGCGACGCGGACCATCCGGCCGTCCCGGGGGTCCTTGTGGCGGCGCACGAATCCGCGCTCCTGCAGCGTGGTGACGACGCCGGTCGCCGTCGGCCGGCTGATGCCGACGGCGGCCGCGAAGTCCCGCGCCTCGAGCTCGCCCCAGACCCAGAGCACCCACAGCCCGACGAACGAGGTCCACGACAGGCGGTGCTCGGCGAGGACGTCGGCTTCCATGTGCCGCCGGACCGCGGTGGCCGTCCGGAACAGGTTCGAGATCGCCCCCATCGCCCGGAAGTCGAGCGCGAGGTGGCCGAGGGCCGACCGCACGACCTCCTCCGAGGGGAGGAGCCGCCCGCGCGGGTCGCTCACGCCGCGCTCCCCGTCCGTGCCAGACGCTCGCCCAGCTCGCGGGCGACCTCGAGGATCGCGACCACGTCCTCGTCGGTCGTGCGGAAGTTGACGAAGCACGGACGCAGCCAGATCGCGCCGTCGATGTCCGCCGAGGCCAGGTACACGCGTCCGTCGCGCTGGATCCCGGCCGCAAGGGCCTCGTTGTGCGCGTTCAGGTCGGGGACGCCGGACGGCACGTGACGGAACGGGACGATCGACAGCGTCGGCGGCGCCTCCGCCACCTCGAAGTCCTCGCTCGCCTGCGCCCGCCGGTACAGGAGGTCGGCCTCCGTCAGGTTGCGCGCGATCGCGTCACGGAACTGGGCGGCGCCGTGGGCACGGAACGCCACCCACGCCTTGAGCGCTCGGAACGGCCGCGAGTACTCCAGGGTGAGGTCGGCGGCGTGCAGCTCGTGCCGCTGGTGCGGCAGGTAGCCCTGCTCGTGGGCGAAGGCGCCGGGGAGGGCCCCGGCGTGCCGCGTCATCACCACCCCCGCGGCTTTCGGCAGGTACAGCCACTTGTGGGCGTCCACCGAGCAGGAGTCGGCGCGCTCCACCCCCTCGAACAGCGGCGCGTGGCTGGGCACGCCACCGGCGGGCAGGCCGTAGGCGCCGTCCACGTGCAGCCAGACGTGGCGCTCCCGACACACGTCGGCGATCTCGTCGAGCGGGTCGACCGCGCCCGTGAGCGTGGTCCCGGCCGTGGCCACCACCGCCACCGGGACGATCCCCTTGGTCCGGTCCTGGTCGATCGCGGCCGCCAGGGCGTCCGGGCGCATCCGCCGCAGCCCGTCGAGCGGGATCGCTCGGAGGTTGTCCGACCCGATCCCGAGCAGCTCCACCGCGCGCGTGACCGAGTAATGCACCTCGGCCGAGCAGTACACCGCCGTGGCGGCGCCCGCCAGCCCCCGGTGCCGCGAACCGGGCATCGCCCGCTCGCGGGCCGCGGCCATCGCGGTCAGGTTGCTGATCGTGCCGCCGCTGGTGAACGCGCCGTCGGCGGCCGGGTACCCGACGAACTCCCCCACCCACCGGACGGCCTGCTGCTCGATCCGGGTGGCCGCCCGGGCGTCCACAGCGAGGTTGATGTCGTACGTGTGGGCCAGCAGGTCGGCCATCGCGCCGATCTCCAGGCCGCTGGAACCGATGAACGCGAAGTAGCGCGGCCGCGGCTGGGCGATCGACTCGTCCAGGATGCGGGCGGCGTCGTCGAGCACCTCGTGCGCCGTGACCCCCCGCTCAGGGAGCCCGGCCTCCAGGAGCCGCCGCACGCCCTCGTCGAGCGGCGGCTCCTCGGGCCGGAACCGGTCGAAGCTGCGCCACGCCTCCACGACCAGCCGCGCCGCGTGCTCGAGGACCTCCTCGCGCGACGCGTCCAGCCGCAGCGGTCGCTCGGGCTCCGTCATCCTCCGATCGTAGGCCCTCCCCGCCCCCTTACTCGCGGAGGTCGGCGAGCGCCTGGCTCGCGGGCTCCCTCCCTCGCACGAGGAGCATGTAGACGATCCCGATCAGGAACCAGATCACCGCCGCCCACGGCGCCAGCAGGGTCGGGCTCGTGACCTTGTAGAACGAGCCGAAGATGGCGGCCCCCGTGATCACGAGGCCGAGGACCACCGCGATCGCGAGCTTCGCCTTCGCCGGGTCGTCCGCCAGCCCGCGGATCGCCCCGAGCGACATCAGGAAGTACACGACGAGCAGGGCGAACCCCCCGAACGTGGCGCACCACGCGAACACCGAGAAGTAGTGCGGGAACCCGGGGAGCTCGAGGAGGGTGTTGTCGGTCTCCGCGACCACGATGAGGATCGCCTGCACCGCGAGGAGCAGCAGGATCGCCCCGATCGGCGTCCCGTACCGCGACGCGACCGACGCGAGCCCGCCCGGGAGGCGACGGTCCCGCGCCATCGCGAACACGCCGCGCGTGGAGGCGACGGCCGCGCCGACGTAGACCGCGAGCATGTCGAGGAAGACCACGAGCAGCAGGATCTTGAGCCAGAACTCGGAGCCGGAGGGGCTCCCCGGCGCTCCGAGGGCGAACAGTGGTGCTCCCGCGACCTCCGCGCTCGTGATCACCGCCAGGTCGAACCCGAACCCCGCGACCTCCACGTACGAGAGGATCAGGTAGAAGATCGAGACCAGGACGACGGCGCCCAGCACCGCCCGCGGGATCGAGCGCTTCGGCTCCTTCGTCTCCTCGGCGAGGTTCGCCGCGGTCTCGAACCCGACGAAGATCAGCACGCCGTAGAGGACCCCGAACAGGATCCCCGTGAAGCCGAACGGCTCCGGCGAGGGATCGAACGCCTTCGCGATGTCGTTGTCCCCACCGAGGTCGGCGATCACGGTGATCGCGAAGATCAGCACGACCGCGATCGAGATCAGGGCGAGCGTGAGCTGAACCCTGGTGGAGATCTGGACCCCGAAGTAGAGCACCACGAACAGCAACACGGCCAGGATCGCGTCCCACACCCAGACCGGGAACCAGGGCCCGATCTCGTACGCGGGGAGCAGGTTGTCGTGGACGTACCCCCCGAGCAGCACGCCCAGGCCGGTGGTGAGGATGATCGTGCCCCCGTAGTAGAGCCATCCGGCCGCGGCGCCGAGGGTGTTCCCGAGCCCGTTCGAGACGTAGTCGTACAGCGACCCCGCCGCGTGGATCCGCTTCGCGTACTGGGCCACGATCCAGCCCAGGGCGAAGACCCCGATCGCGGCCAGCAGCACGGCGAGGGGCGCCGAGGTCCCGGCCCCGCGCGCCGCCGCGTTCACGCCGATGATCAGCGGGATGATGAACGCCGCGCTGAACACCGGACCCATGAACCCGACCGACTGCGCGAGCACGTCGGCCAGCGTCAGGCGCTTCTCCCCCAGCCGCTCGTACCCGAGGTCGGACGACGTGGTGCGTTGCTCCGCCATGCTTTCCCCGTCCCTCACGGTTCCCCCCTCCCTGCTCGACTTCCGCCGCGGACCCTACGCCGCGGCACCCTCGCCGGTCCAGCCGTCGGCCGGCCGCTCGAACCACACGTGCACCTGCCCGGTGCCCACCGAGGCCTCGTACTCGCTGAAGAGCTCCCCCGGCGCCTGGCACCGGCGACCGCCGATCGCGGCGGCCATCATCAGGTAGTGGCCGAAATGGCCCTCCGGGGCCGCGCGCCGGTACTCGGGCATCCCCTCGATCACGCCGGCGTGGTCGCCCTCGGTCAGCTTGCGCACCACGAGCTGGTCGGCCTCGTAGGACGCGAGGTCGTAGATGTTGTCCGGCGCGGCCGAGCTCTCCCGGTTCCGCAGCTCCCGGAAGGGGAAGAACCGGTGCGTCATACCGCCCGACGCCAGGAGGATCGCGCGGCGGTCGCTGGCTCGCACGGCGTCCCCGATCAGCTCCCCGAACAGGAGGAAGTCCTCCGTCGTGCAGCACTGGTTCACCGCGACGCTGATCCAGCGGGTCTGGGGGTCGCCCAGGAAGGTCCAGACGTTGACCGTCCCGTAGAAGATCGGCAGCCAGGGGTCCTCGCAGGCGAGGATCCAGCAGTCGTCGCGACCGTCGGCCTGGGCCGCGATCAGCTTGGCGAGCTCCGGGTCCCCGGGCATGTCGTACGGGATCCCCGCCATCCCGCGCGGCAGCTCGTGGCTCGTGAAGCGCCCCTGACGCCGCTCGTGCGCCGTGACGATGTGCTCGAAGGTGGACTCCCAGTGCGTGTCGAAGACGATCACCGTGTCGGGCTGCAGTCGGTCGAAGACCTCCGACCGCAGCCGGTGGAGCCCGGGGACCAGGGTGATCTCCCGCCCCTCGTTGAGCTCGAGCCGGGTCTCCTCCGGCAACATGATCGTGGGCACGTGCGCCACGAGTCCGGCGCCGACGACCTCACCCATCGCTCTCCCCTTTCAGCTCCACGGTGCGCTGACCACGTTCTTCACATCCGCGTAGAAGTCGAAGCTCCACACGCCGCCCTCCCGCCCGATCCCGGAGGATCGCGAGCCGCCGAAGGGTGCGTTCAGGTCGCGCACGAAGAAGCAGTTGACCCAGACGGTCCCGGCCACGAGCCGCTCCGTCACGCGGCGCGAACGCGCCTCGTCGCCGGTGTAGACGATCGCGGCCAGCCCGTAGTCGGTGCCGTTGGCGAGCGCCACGGCCTCGTCCTCGTCGTCGAAAGGCTGCACGGTGAGGACCGGGCCGAACACCTCCTGCGTGAGGATCTCGGACCCCACCGGCGGGTCGGCGAACAGCGTCGGACGGTAGTACAAGCCGCCGAGCTCCTCGTTCGGCCCACCACCGAAGACGACCCGGGCCCCGTCGGCCTTCGCCCGCCGGACGAAGCCGTCCACCCGATCGAAGTGCTCGCGCGTGACCAGCGGACCGAGGTCCGTCCCCTCGTCGCGCGGGTCGCCCTGCTGGATCGCGCCCGCGGCCTCGGCGAAACGCTCCAGGAACGGGTCGAGCATCGACCGCTCCACGAGCAACCGGGTCCCCGCCAGGCACACCTGGCCGGCGTTGTCGAACTGGTTGACGGCCTGCCGCACCACCGCGTCGAGGTCGGCGTCGGCGAAGGCGACGAAGGGGGACTTGCCGCCGAGCTCGAGCGAGGTGGGCGTGAGGTTCGCTGCCGCCGCCGCCGCCACGAGCCGGCCGGTCGCGACGGAGCCGGTGAAGGCGATCCGGTCGATGCCCTGGTGCCCGGTCAGCGCCGCGCCCGCCTCCTCGCCGATGCCCTGGACCACGTTGTACGCACCGTCAGGAAGGCCCGCCTCGTGCGCGATCTCGGCGAGCAGCGACGCCGTCAGCGGCGCCCATTCCGGCGGCTTCAGGATCACGGCGTTGCCCGCCGCCAGGGCGGGGGCGACCCGCCAGGTGGCCAGCATCAACGGAGCGTTCCAGGGCGTGATGACCGCGGTGACGCCGGACGGGTCCCACGACACCCGCTCGGCGTGCTCGTTGAACGCCGCGTCGGCGCTCCCCTCCAGCTCCAGTACGCGGTCCGCGAAGAACCGGAAGTTGCGCGCGACGCGGGGCATCACGGAGCTCCGCATCGAGCGCACGAGCGATCCGTTGTCGCGCGTCTCGACGGCTGCGAGGTCGTCCACGCGCGCCTCGACCTCGTCGGCCACACGGTGCAGCACGGCCGCTCGTTCCTTCGCCGGCGTCCGACCCCACGTGTGGCAGGCGTCGCGGGCAGCGGCAACCGCCAGATCCACCTCGCGGTTCCCCGCACGGGCGACCGAGGCGAGGACGGTCTCGTCGATCGGCGAGACGTCGTCGAAGCGAGCGTCGGACGGCACGCGTTCGCCCCCGATCCAGTGATCGACGGAGACCTCGACGCCCTCGATCAGCACCCGTTCGCTCGTGGTGCGGCCCCCTCCTGCGACCTGCGCGTGCGGGCCAGGTCGTTCGGTGCCGAACGATATGGGCGCCCTCGGAAACGTGTCAAGGCGAGCCCGGGCGCGGACCCGTGACCACCCCCCCACGCCGTGGTTCGATACGCGCGTGGGACTCCTCTCGCCGGGCGACCTGCCGCTCGACGTCACGCGCTTCGACGTGGACACGGCCGCCGAGACGATCGCGCCGTACGTCCGGCGCACGCCGGTGATCGAGCTGGAGCCGGGCGCCTTCGGCCTGGCGGGCGGGGCCCTGCTGAAGCTCGAGCTCCTCCAGCACACGGGGTCGTTCAAGCCCCGGGGCGCGTTCAACCGGATCCTCACCGCGGACATCGACGAGTCCGGCGTGCTCGCGGCCTCCGGCGGCAACTTCGGGCTCGCGGTCGCCTACGCGGCCGCGACGCTCGGTCATCCGGCCGAGATCTTCGTCCCGTCGACCTCGCCCGCGATGAAGATCGACCGGATCCGGGGTTACGGCGCCACCGTGCACGTGGTCGAGGGGTACTACGCCGAAGCCTTCGCCGCCTGTGAGGAACGGGCGTGGCAGACGGGGGCTGCGTTCCTGCACCCGTACGACCAGCCGGCGGTGGTCGCGGGACAGGGGACCCTGGCGAAGGAGCTCGGTGAGCAGGTCCCCGCCCTCGACACCGTGATCGTGGCGGTCGGGGGCGGCGGGCTGATCGGAGGCATCGCCGCGTGGTTCGCCTCCGACGTGCGCACGATCGGCGTCGAGCCGTCCGCCTGCCCGACCCTGAGCGCGGCGCTCGCGGCGGGCGAGCCCGTGGACGTCGAGGTCGGAGGGATCGCGGCCGACTCGCTCGGCGCCGGGCGCGTGGGCACGATCGGCCTGGCGATCGCCAAGCGGCACGTGGACCGGGTGGTCCTCGTGTCCGAGGACGACATCGCGCGGGCGAGGTCCCTGCTGTGGAACGAGACCAAGGTGCTCGCGGAGCCGGGAGCCGCCGCGACGCTCGCCGCCCTCCTCTCGGGCTCCTACGTCCCGGCCCCCGACGAGCGACTGGCGCTGGTGGTCTGCGGCGGCAACGCCGACCCCGGCGACGTCGAGCCACCCCCGGTCGTGGTGGCCGACGGGACCGACTAGGCCCCGGCTCCGAAGCGCTGCTCGAGGTCGCGGGTCGCGCGTTCCCGAAGCGCGGCGAACACCCGCTGGCGCTCGAGGGCCTGCTCCAGCATCTGGTGGTTCTGCGGGATGTCGTGCTCGGCGAAGAACCGCTGGACGTGCTCCACCTCGTCGGGGCGCGTGAGCGTACGGACGCCCACCGCGAGCGCGATCACGTTCGACGCGGCGATGCGATCGCCGAGCTCGTCCCAGTGGTCCGCAACGAACCGCCACGCCTGGGCGCCGAGGTCGCGGTTCATCACCGACCTCGCGAGGACGAACGGGGAATCCTGCGGGCGGAGCTCGTCGAGCGAGGCCGCCAGGAGCCGGTCCATCAGCGCCGGGTCGCGGAAGCGCGCCAACCCCTCCCGGTACCGCTCCTGCTCCTGGGGGGTCGAGGCATCCTTCGCCCGCGCGAAGAACCGATCGAACTCGCCCTCGCCGCCCCCGGTGGCGACCACGTCGACGGAGGCCGCCGCCACTGCGGGCTCGACCGTCGCGTCGCGCTCCGCCTCCCGCGCCTGCGCCTGCGTCTCGGGATCGTCGCCCAGGATCCCCAGGGCACGGATCAGCTCGCCGCGGAGCTCTCGTTCGAGGTCCGATCCCCCCTCGCGCGGCTCCCAGCCGAGCCGGCCGAACGCCGGCCGGACCAGGTCGCGGACCAGGTCGCGGAACCGGTCGCGGGCGTCGCCGTCCACGAACCGGTCGCACCAGCTGAGCCCGGTGAGGATGGCCCGCCACACCGAGAGGTCGTCCTCCAGCGAGAATCCGGCCACCAGGTCGAGGAACGCCGTGGCCGGCGCGTCGCCCGCCACGACCGCCGCCCAGGCGTCGTCGACGAGGCACTGGCGCTCCGCCGGGCTCAGGTCCGTGAACGCGCGGGCCACGAGCCGCTCCCGCAGCTCGTCGTCGTAGAAGACGCGGACGAAGCTGCTGCCCCCGGCGTTCACGACGACCAGCGCCTCCGGGTCCTCCAGCGGGATCGCGAGCCCGTCGGCCTCGACGAGCACGGCGCGGGTCCGGGCGTCGCCGTCGACCACCTGCCGGATCAGGAGCGGGACCGGCCAGGTGGTGCCGTCGTCAGGATCGGAGGGGATGAACCGATGTTGCGCGAGCCGCAGCTCCTCGCCCTCTCGACGCACCGTGATCGCCGGGTACCCGGGCTGGAAGATCCACGCGTCCATCACCCGACGCACCGGCTCGCCCGTCTCGGCCTCGAGGGCGTCCCACAGGTCGTGCGTCTCGGTGTTCCCGTACGCGTGCTTGGCCAGGTACCGGCGGATCCCGTCGCGGAAGCGCTCCGGGCCGAGCCACTGCTCCAGCATGCGGAGCACGGCCCCGCCCTTCGTGTACGTCAGCGTGTCGAACATGCCGCTGGCGTCGTCGGGCGACGCCACCGGATACTCGATCGTCCGCGTGGACTCGAGCGCGTCCACCTCGAAGGCGTTCGCGCGGATCCGCGTGAAGGCGTCCCACACGCGCCACTCCGGATGCAACGCGTCGACGGCCAGGTAGGACATGAACGTGGCGAACGCCTCGTTCAACCAGATTCCGTTCCACCAGCGCATCGTCACGAGGTCGCCGAACCACATGTGCGCGAGCTCGTGGGCCACGGTCTCCGCCACGCCGAGCTGCTCCTCGGGCGTGGTCGCCCCAGGATCCAGGAGCAGGAGCGTCTCTCGATACGTGACGCACCCGAGGTTCTCCATCGCCCCCTGGGCGAAGTCGGGGATCGCGACGTTGTCCAGCTTCGCGTCCGGGTACGCGATCGCGTAGTAGTCGGCGAACCAGTTCAACGAGGAGACGGCCTCGTCGAGCCCGAACGGCGCGAGGTGCTCCTGCCCCGGCCGGCACACGACCCGGACCGGGACCCCGCGAGCGTCCACCGCGTCCGTCACCGCCAAGGGGCCGACGACGAGGCAGACGAGGTAGGTCGACATCACCATCGTGTCGGCGAACCGCACCCGCGCGCGGCCGTCACCCAGGGCCTCGCGTTCCGCCTCGGGCCCGTTCGACAGGGCCGTCAGCCCCTCGGCGACGACCATCGTGATCCCGAACACGGCCTTGAGGTCCGGCTCGTCCCAACAGGGGAAACACATCCGCGCGTCGGTCGCCTCGAAATGCGTCGTGGCGATCACGTGCTCGACACCCTCGTCGTCGTAGGAGGACCGGTAGAAGCCGACCATCTTCCGATTGATCTCGCCGCGGAACCCGAGGTGGAGCAGCCAGTCGCCCGGCTCCAGGGGTGCGGCGAGGTGCAGCGTGACCCGTTCCGTCTGGGCGTCGGCCTCCACGCGGTCGATCGCGACCGCGCCGCCGGCCTCGACCGAGCGGATCTCGCCACCCTCCTCGACCTCCAGCTCCTTCGCGTTGAGGATCACCCGGTCGACGGGCTCGTGCACCGTGACCGCGACCACCTCCGACCCCGAGAAGGTGCCGGCGTCGAGGTCGGGCTCGATCGTCAGCTCGTAGCGGGACGGGATGACCGACCGCGGGAGTCGGTACGCGGCTTCCGAGTCGCCCACCGTGCCTCAGTCGTTCACGTACGTGAGCCAGGCCGCGTACCGTGGGCTCTCGCCCTTGGTCGCTGCGAAGAATGCGTCCTGCAGCTCCTTGGTGACGGGCCCACGGGTGCCGGCTGCCACCGGGCGGTCGTCGACCTCACGGATCGGCGTGATCTCGGCGGCCGTGCCGGTGAAGAACACCTCATCCGCGAGGTAGAGATCGGTGCGCACGAGGTTGCGTTCGACGAGCTCGTATCCGAGATCTCGAGCGATCGTGATCACGGCGTTGCGGGTCACGCCCGCGAGGCACCCGGCATCCGTCGGCGGCGTGAGCAACGTGCCGTTCGTCACGATGAAGATGTTCTCGCCCGAGCCCTCGGCCACGTAGCCGTGGTGGTTCAGCACCACCGCCTCGTCGTAGCCCGCCTTCACGGACTCGACCTTCGCCAGGATCGAGCCCAGGTAGCTGCCCGTCGCCTTGGCGGCCGACGGGAGGGAGTTCTGGTCGTGGCGCTTCCACGACGAGACCTTCACCCGCACGCCCTGCTCCAGCGCATCCTCGCCCAGGTAGGCGCCCCACGGCCACACGGCGATCGCTACGTCGATCGGCGCGTTCAGCGGGTTCACACCCATCTCGCCGTAGCCCCGGAATGCGATCGGTCGGATGTAGCAGGCGTCGAGCCCGTTGGCACGGATCGTGTCCTTCGTGGCGTGGATCAGCTCGTCCTTCGAGTACGGCAGCTCCATGTGGTAGATCCGCGCCGACGCGTACATCCGGTCCAGGTGGGCGTCGAGGTGCCAGACGGCCGGTCCGCGGGCGGTCGAGTAGGCGCGGATCCCCTCGAAGACGCCGGATCCGTAGTGGAGCGCGTGGCTCAGGACGTGGAAGCGGGCCTCGGCCCAGGGCACGAGGCCGCCGTTGACCCAGATCTCGTCGACCTCCTGGATCGGCACGGGAGCCCTCCTTGCTGGTGCCACCGGGCGCCGGAGCCCGGACGGTGACCTTCAAGGATACAGCGCCGACCCCGGACCCCTGTTCGGCGGGTCGGTCGGCGAACCGAGCCGGTACACGCGCCAGGGGTGGGAGGCGAGCGGGTCGAACGGGGCCTCGAGGTCCCCGTAGCGGTCCGCAGCCCACGCGCGCACGGCCGCGATCCCCCGCTCCAGCTCCTGGTCCCCGACCCGCCAGGTCCAGGAGTACACGCGCCGTTCCGCCTCGTCGAAGAACCGGGCCAGGGAGCCCTCGTACACCACCTGCGTGACGTCGGTGGTGACGAGCTCCCCGCCGCCGATCGCGAAGGCCTCGTCGAGCTTCGCGGCCTCGCGGCCGATGTCGAGCCCGACCGGCCGCGCATCCGGGCCGAGCTCGTCGATCGTCCGCTGCCACACCACACGCCACTCGCCCGAGTAGCCACCGGGATCGACCGCGATCGCCCCACCGCGGCGGACCACCCGGCAGAGCTCGGCCACCGCGGCCGGCCACGCCGAGATCAGGTGGAACACCCATCGGCAGTAGGCAGCTCCGACCGACCCGTCGGCGAACGGGAGTCGCGTCGCGTCCCCGAGGAGGAGCCGCACGGCGTCTGCGCCGGGCTTCACGCGGAGCCGCCGGAGCATCGGCTCCGACAGGTCGAGCCCGATCACGCGGCGGCCGCGCCCGGCCAGGGGGATCGCCAGGGCCCCGGTCCCCACCCCGATCTCGAGGGCGACCTCGCCGGTGGGCAACGCACCGTCGAGGAAGGAGAGCACACCCTGCAGGCCGTCGAGCGCGGTGGGCCGCGTGTCATCGTAGAACCCGGCGGCACGGTCGTAGGAGATCGAGACGGGCGAGCTCGGCGGGTCGGTGGTCACGAGACGGGAACCCGCTTCTGCGGGTCCCAGAAGGGGAGCTCGTGCACCACGGCCGGACGGGACCCCGAACCCGAACGCACCTCGAGCTCGGTCCCGGGGTCCCGCAGCGAGCTCGGGACCCACGCGTAGCCGATGTTCCGCTCGAGCCGTGGCGACCACGCCCCGGCAGTGACGCGGCCGATCGGATCCTCGCCACCCGGCGCGACGACCGGCCAGAAGTCGTTCAACGCTCCCTCGTCCTGCATCGGCTCCCCGCCGATGTCGATCCCGACCAGCTTGCGGTCGACGCCCTCCTCGGCGAGCCGCGCGAGCGCCTCGCGACCGAGGAAGTCGTGGTGCTGGTCCAGCTCCACGTACCGCTCCAGGCCCGACACGTGCAGCGGCGTGTCCCGGACACCCATGTCCGAGCCGTAGTTGAAGATCCCGGCCTCGATGCGACGTGCCTCGCTCGGGGCGATCACCCGAACGCCGTACGGCTGGCCCGCCCGGAGCACCGCCTCGAAGAGCTCGTCCCCGCGCGAGGTGTCGCACAGGTACAGCTCGTAGCCGACCTCACCCGTCCACCCGGTCCGCGAGACGACCAGTGGGATGCCGTCCAGGTCCGCCCAGGCGCAGCGGTAGTAGCGGAGATCGGCGACGCGGTCGCCGAGGAGATCACGGACCAGCTCCCTCGACCGGGGCCCCTGGACCTGCATCGGCGCGACGTCGGCCTCCTCGATCGTCACGTCCATGCCGCGGGCGCCCGCCACGCCCGCGGCGAACAGCAAGGCGTCCGAGTCGGCCAACGCGAGCCAGAACCGATCCTCGTCGAGCCGCAGCAGGACGGGGTCGTTCACGATCCCACCCTCGTGCGTGGTGAGCAGGACGTACCGGGCCTGCAGCACCTCGACCTTCGTGAGGTCCCGGCACGTCAGCAGGTTCGTGAGCTCGAACGCGTCGGGCCCCGAGATCTCGACACAGCGCTCCACGCTCACGTCCCAGACCGTGACGTCGTGCACGAGCGCCCAGTACTCGTCGACCGGGTCCGAGTACAGGGTGGGGAGCAGCATGTGGTTGTACAGGCCCCAGCTCCGGCACCCGTGACGCTTCGTCGCCTCGAAGTAGGGCGACTTCCGGTACCACGGCTGCACGTAGAAGGTGAAGGTCTCCGACGCCACGGCTCCCCCTCGGTCGCGGACCGCGGGAGCGTACTTCAGTTCGCCGAGGGGTCGAACGGCATCGTGCGCAGCATCGCGTAGCTCGGTCCGAGCCGGGCGAGCACGTGCTCCCACAGGCGCTCGGGCTCGTCGTGGAAGACGTCCTCGGCGAGCGCCGGCGTCACGATCCACGCCTCCTCACGCAGCTCCTCCTCGAGCTGCCCGGGGCTCCACCCCGCGTAGCCGGCGAACACCCGTGCGCGCACGATCCCCCCGAGGTCCTCGGACCCGGACTCGTCGGGCAGGAAGCCGATCCGCTCGAGGGCGAGGACGCCCGCCTTCGAGGGATCCTCGAACTCGGCGAGCACGACCGCCGCCTGCGGCTGCACCGGCCCCCCCTGATACACGAGATCGCCGGGCTGGACGAGCTCGGCCAGCGGCGGGGCGGCTTCGTCGACCGTGACCTCGAGCGGGCGGTTGAGCACCACGCCGACCGCCCCGTCCTCGTCGTGATGACCGATCAGCACGACCGTGCGGCGGAAGTTCGGGTCGAACAGCGCCGCGTTCGAGAGCAGGAGGTGACCGCCGAGGCTGTCCACGCCCGCCAGCGTAGGCGCTCGGCACGGGCTCAGCCCTTCGGCACGTCCTTGTTCGGATCCCAGAACGGCAACGGGACGACCTCGGCAGGCAGCTCCCCCTCCGGAGCACGGATCGTCAGCCGCGTTCCGTGGCCGGCCTGGTCGATCGGCACCCAGGCGTACCCCATGTTGAGCTCGAGCCGCGGGGAATACGAGGCACTCGTGAGGCGCCCGACGTCGCGGCCGCCGTACGCGACCGGCCAGAAGTCCTCGAGCCACATCCCGAGGGGCTCGCCGCCGATCCGGACCCCGACGAGCTTGCGCGAGACACCATCGGCCGCGATCCGTTCGAGCGCGTCGCGCGACACCACCTCATGGTCGTTCTCCAGCTCGACGAGGCGCTCCAGGCCCGTCACCTCGAAAGGGTTGTTCGTGATGTCCATGTCGTTGCCGTAGTTGAAGATGCCGGCCTCCATGCGACGTTGGTCGCTGGGAGCGATCGCCCGGATCTCGTGGTCGCGGCCCGCCTCCATCACGCGATCCCACAGCTCCGTGCCCCGCGACGCGTCCCGCAGGTACAGCTCGTAGCCCACCTCACCCGTCCACCCCGTCCTCGACACCACGAGCGGGATGCCGTCGAGCTCGGTCTGCGCGCACCAGTAGTAGCGGAGGTCCGCGATCGCATCGCCGAGGAGCGAGCGGATCACGTCCTTCGAGCGCGGGCCCTGCACCTGCAAGGGCGACACGTCGGGCTCGCGGATCCGGACGTCGAGCTTCGCGAACGCGTTGACGCCCAACGCGTACAGGAGTGCATCCGAATCCGCCAGGGACAGCCAGAAGCGGTCCTCCTCCACCCGGAGCAGGATCGGGTCGTTCACGATCCCGCCGTCGGGAGCGCAGATCGTCACGTACTTGCACTGCCCGATCGCGCAGGAGGACAGGTCGCGCGGCGTCAGCAGCTGGGTGAACCTCGCGGCGTCGGGTCCCTCGATCTCGACCTGTCGCTCCACGGCGACGTCCCAGATCGTCACCTTCTCCAGGAGGTGCCGGTACTCGGCCAGGTCGTCGTCGTAGTAGGTGGGGATCAGCATGTGGTTGTACAGGTCCCAGCTCGTGCACCCGGCCTCGACGGTCCGCTGGAAGTAGGGCGACTTCCGGTACCAGCTGGCGAAGTAGAACTTGAACCAGGCGTTCTCCTGCTGTTCCTGCGCGGTGGCGCTCAACGGGTCACCTCCAGGGCCGGCGGCGGGTGGCGCGCCGGACGTCCTTCACGATCTCGCGGACACAGTTGTACGCGGGGATCCCGCAGACCCCACCACCCCCGTGCGTGGCGCTCGAGCACTGATACAGGCCGCGGACCGGTGTGCGGTAGTCCGCGTAGCCGGCCGCGGGACGCAGGTGGAAGAGCTGCTCGGCCGAGAGCTCCCCGTGGAAGATGTTGCCGCCGACGAGCCCCCACTCGGTCTGCATCTCGTGGGGCCCGATGACCTGGCGATGCAGGATGCTGTCCGTCAGCCCCGGCGCCAGCTCGTCGTACCCGGCGATCACGCGATCGGCGTAGGCGTCGAGCTTGTCCGTGTGCGGCTCGTCGGCCCACTCCGCAGGGCACCACTGCGTGAAGAGCGATACCACGTGCTTGCCCTCCGGCGCCATCGTGGGATCCACGCTGGTCGGCATCACCCCGTCGCTGAACGGAGCCGTCGCCGGGACGCCGCGCCGCGCCTCCTCGAAGGCGGTCTCCAGGTAGGGGATCGAATGCGCCAGCTCGAACCCACCGGTCAGGTCGGTCATCCCGGGGTCCGCGGTGAACACCGGCGCGCGGTCGAGCGCCAGGTTGATCTTCACGACGCCGCTGCGCGACCGCCAGGAGCGGATGTCCTCCACGAAGGCCTCGGGGAGCTCGTCGGGGTCGAGCTGCTGGAGGAACGTGAGGCGCGGATGCGTGGCCGCCACGACGATCGGCGCGACGAGCTCCTCACCGTCGTCGAGCGCGACCCCCCCTGCGGAGCCGTCCCGCGTCAGGATGCGGGCCACCCGCGCCTCCGTCCGGATCTCGGCGCCGAACGAGCGGGCGCTTGACTCGAGCGCGGCGGCCACGGCGCCCATCCCCCCGATCGGCGTAGCCCAGGCACCGAGGTGACCGTCGCCGACGTCGCCGATCGAGTGGTGCGCCATCACGTAGCCGGTCCCGGGCTCGTACGGCCCGGCCCAGGTCCCGATCAGGCCGTTGAGCGCCATCACGGTCCGGACCTGCTCGGACTCGAAGAACCGGTCCAGGATGTCCACGATCGACATCGTCATCAGACGTGTCAGGTCCGCGACCCCCTGCACGTCCAGGCCCCGGAACCTCCAGGCGAGCCGGAGCTGCTCGGCGACGTCGGACCAGGACCGCGAGCCCAGCCGCGGCGGCGTGGTCATCAGCAACGGACCCAGGACGTCGGCGAGCCCGCCGATCCACGCCTCCCACCGGTCGATCGCGTCGGCGTCGCGCTTCGAGAACACCGCGAACGAGTCGCGGTTCTGCCGGGGGTCGTCCGCCTGGACGATCGCGCGGCCATCCGGGAACGGGACGAAGTACGGGCCGGTCGGGATGCACCGGTAGCCGTGACGCTCGAGCTCGAGGTCGCGCAGGATCGTGTCGGGCATCAAGCTCATCACGTAGCTCAACGTGGTGACCTTGAACCGGGGATCCTCCGGCCACGGGGCCATCGTGTCGGCGGCGCCCCCCGTCTTGTGCCGCGCCTCGAGCACCACGGTCCGGGCGCCCCGCTTCGCCAGGTAGGCGCCGGCCACGAGCCCGTTGTGGCCGCCACCGACCACGATGGCGTCGTAGCGGTTGGCGCCGGTCACGCGCTCAACCTAGCGCTGAACGGTGATTCAGCACAACGCCGCTGACCTGCGGAGATCGCCCGGAACCGCGCTGGTTGAACGGCGCTCAAACGGCCTGAACACGGTTCAGTCCAGCCCGTGCCACGGCACCGAGGCGTCCAGCTCCTCTGCCGAGGTGTAGCGTGTGCCGTCCTCGGCCGGGACCTCGTCCTCGTCGCCGGAGGCCTCCGTGCGCAGCTTGAGGAGCGGCACGAGGGTGAGCGCGGCGAGCATCGCCGTCGCCCCGCCGATCCGGTAGACGCCCTGCGGCCCGACGGCGTTGAGCGCGGGGCCGGCGATCAGGTACGCCACGGCCAGTCCGGCGGACAAGACGGCCTCGAACGCCGCCATCGTCCTGCTCCGCACGGCGTCCGGCGTCCGGCGCTGCATGATGCCGTTCTCCGCGACGATCGTGAGCCCGTCGCAGGTCCCCATCAGGAACAGCGAGACGAGCACGACCACGAACACGGGCGCGAACCCGACGGCGAACGCGGTGACCGAGATGCCGGCGGCACCCACCACGAGCCACAGCGGCTCGGTCCGCGGCGTCATCCATCGACCGGCAGCAGATCCGGCCACCGACCCGGTCCCCCAGCAGGCGATCAGCAGTGCGAACCCCACCGGACCGGCGTCGAACGACTCCGCCAACGCGGCATCGGCGACCATGCCGATCCCCATCCCGAGCAGGAACACCAGCCATGCCGCCGACATGCGGCGAAGGACGCGCTCCCGCCAGAGGAAGACGATGCCGGCGGTGAGCCCCTGGTGCTCGCCGTCGTCCTGCTGGGGTCGCGCCTCCTGGAACGACCCGCGGATCGTGAGCGTGAGGAACAGCGACACCACGAACGAGATCGCGTTGAGCGCGAAGACCCAGGACGGCCCCACGGCCGCCAGCAGCACGCCGCCCAGCACCGGGCCGAGCGCGATCCCCGCGTGGGCGCCGATCGTCACCAGGCTGTTCGCCCAGCTCAGCTGGCTCTCGTCCTCGATCAGGTTGGGGATCGCCGCTCGAGAGGCGGAGAAGAACGGCAGCTCTCCGAGCGCCGAGCCGAAGGCGAGCGCGATCAACCAGCCCGTGGAGTCCACGAACGCCATCCCCAGGAAGAAGACGGCCGAGACCGCCTCCGAGACGATCATGACCGTGCGCCGGTCGAACCGGTCGCCCAGCGCGCCGCCGAAGGGCCCCAGGATCCCGGCCACGCCGAACGTGAGCAGCAGCGACAGCGCCTGCATCGCCGGGGAATGGGTGGTCTCCCAGACCGTGAACTGCAGGGCGGTGTACGCGGCGGCCCCGCCGGTGACGGAGATGAGCCGACCGGTCGCCAGGCGGCGGACGTCGGAACGAGCGGATCTGGATCGGCGATTCATGGAGCGGCTCCTCGGGAGTGGCGGGCGGGAGATCGGGACGGTTGGATCGGCGCGTCAGAGCGCGCCGCGCGCAGCAACCGTGATCTCGATGCGCTCCATGGCCCACGGAGCGTAGCACGCACGCGGCCCCGCGCTCGGCAGGCAGGACGCTAGGCGGGGAGATCCACGGCACGGATCCGGCGTGCCTCGATCTCGCCGGCGACGTGCCCCAGCACCTCGGGCGGGACCTCGCTGTCGACCGTGAGCACCATCAGGGCGTCCATCCCCTCTCCCCGGCGCCCCACGTCCATCGTCGCGATGTTGATGTCGTGGTCCCCCAGGATCGTCCCGACCTTGCCGATGATCCCGGGACGGTCGACGTACTGGAAGAAGACCATGCGCGGCGCGGGTCCGACCTCGACGTCGAAGTCGTCGACGCGCGTGATCCGCTGCGAGTCCTTGCCGACGATCGTCCCCTGGAGGCTCACCGGGCCCTCGTCGGTGTCCGCGCGGATCGCCACGAGCGAGACGTAGTCCTGGCTGACCGTGGACCGCATCTCGCTCACCGTGATGCCACGCTCGCGCGCGAGCGTCGGAGCGTTCACGAACGAGACGGGCTCGTTCACCGTCCGCCCCAGGATGCCCTTCAGGATCGCCAGGGTGAGCGCCCGCGTGTCGTGCTCGGCGATCCGACCCAGGTAGCTGGCCACGACGGAGCGGACGCCGCCCTCCGCCAGACCGGCCACCACGGCGCCGAGCCGTTCCGCCAGCGGCACGAACGGCCGAACGGCCTCGGAGACCTCGCCCCCCGCCGAGACGTTCACGGCGTACGGGACGAACTCCCCCTTGAGGGCGAGCCGGACCATCTCGGCCACCGTCGTGCCGGCCTTGTCCTGCGCCTCGCGGGTGGAGGCGCCCAGGTGCGGGGTGACGACGACGTTGGGCAGACCGAAGAGCGGGGAGTCGGTGGCCGGCTCGGTGTCGAACACGTCGAGCGCCGCACCCGCCAGATGACCGTCCTCGAGGGCCTTCGCCAACGCGTCCTCGTCGACGATGCCGCCCCTCGCCGTGTTCACGAGCCGGGCGCCGGCCTTCATCATGCGGAGCTGCTTGGCGCCCACGAGCCCCTCCGTCTCCGGCGCGCGGGGCAGGTGGATGCTCACGAAGTCGGCCTGGACGAGCAGGGCCTCCAGGGTGGGCATCATCTCGACCCCCATCTCCTTGGCGCGCTCGGACGAGACGTACGGGTCGAAGGCGATCACGCGCATCCCCAACCCGGCGGCACGCGAAGCCACCAGCGACCCGACGCGACCGAGGCCGACGAGGCCCAGCGTCTTCCCGGCCAGCTCGACCCCCTCCCACCGCGATCGCTCCCACCGTCCCGCGACCAGATCCGCGTTAGCCTGCGGGATGTTCCGCGCCTGTGCCAGCAGCAGCGCCACCGTGTGCTCGGCGGCGCTGATCACGTTGGACTGCGGGGCGTTCACGACCAACACCCCGCGGCGCGTGGCGGTGTCGACGTCGACGTTGTCCAACCCGATCCCCGCACGCGCGACGACCTTCAGGTTCGCGGCCGCCTCCAGGACCTCCGACGTGACCTGGGTGCCGCTGCGCACCACCAGGGCGTCGTACGGGCCGATCGCCCCCGCCAGGTCGCCGGTGGCGAGGTCGGGTCGCACGTCGACCTGGAAGTCCTTCCGCAAGAGCTCGAGGCCGGGGTCGGAGAGCTGCTCGGTGACCAGGACCCTCACGGGGTCGCGGCCTCCTGGAAGACCTGCTCGGCGGCCGCGACCGCCGCGCCGCGCTTCACCGGGTAGCCGAGCCGCTCGAGCGTCATCTCGAGGGCGGCCAGGCCCCGGATGATGTCCAGCTCGCTGAAGTAGCCGAAGTGGCCGATCCGGAACACCGACCCCTTCAACGGCCCCTGACCGGGCGCGAGGACGCACCCGAAGTCGGCGCGGATCCGGTCGCTGATCGAATCGGCGTCCAGACCCTCCGGGGCACGGATCGCCGTGACGGTCCAGTTGTCCTCCAGGCCCTCTCCGAACAGGTCGAGACCGAGCGCCCGGACGCCGTCCTTGACCGCGCGGGAGAGCATCTCGTGGCGGCGCATCGCCGCCTCGACGCCGTCCTGGAAGTACAGCTGCAGCGCCGCCTGGAGCCCCTGCAGCACGCTGATCGCCGGCGTCCAGGGGTTCTCCGGATGCCGGAGCTCGGCGAATCGACGGTAGATCCGCCAGTCGAAGTAGAACCGCGGGTTCGCGGCCACCTCGGTCGCGGCCCACGCCCGCTCCGAGATCGCGACGAAGGCGATCCCCGGGCTCGCCGACAGGGCCTTCTGGGAGCCTCCGACGGCGACGTCGATCCCCCAGTCATCGAAGGCGAACGGGACGGCTCCCAGGCTGGAGACGGCGTCGACGACCACGAGCACGCCTGCCTCGTTCGCGACCCTGGCCAGATCCTCGATCGGCTGGACCACACCCGTCGAGGTCTCGGACTGGGTCAGCAGCACCGCCTTCGTCCCCGGATGCTCCGCGAGCGCTGCCGCGACCTTCGAGGGATCGAGCCGCGTTCCCCACGGTTCCTCGACGGCGTGCACGGTGAGGCCGTAGGCCTCGGCGAGCTGTCGCCACCGGTCCGCGAAGAAGCCCGCCAGCGGCACCAGCACCTCGTCCCCGGGCGAGAAGCAGTTCTGGATCGCGGACTCCAGTCCGCCCGTCCCGCTGGAGGTCATCAGGAGCACGTCGGCGTCCTTCGTCCGGTAGAGCTCCTTCAGCCGGGCGGTCACGTCCGTCATCAGGGCTCCGAAGCCGGGACCCCGGTGGTACACGAGGGGGTTCGCCTGGGCCAGCAGCACCTCGGGCGGGATCGGGGTCGGGCCCGGTGCCAGGATGATCTCGGGTCGGTTCACGAGCGCGCTCCTCGCGTGGTGGGCGAGGGTTCAGGCTACCAGTGGACGTTCGGCCACCCTCCCACCCGGGATCGTCCGTCCCACCCGGGATCGTCCCGCCCACCCGGGATCGTCCCGCCCACCCGGGATCGTCCCGCCCACCCGGGAATCGTCCCGCCCACCCGGTCTCGTATGCCTGGGTAGCATCCTGTCGGCGCCGGGCACGGCGTCTCGACCCGTATGACGACCGCTCGATTCGTGCTCCGGCGCTTGGTCGCCCAGCGGCTGCTGGGCCTCGCCGTGGTGGTCACCCTCGCGTTCAGCGTCGGCGTGCTCGTGGCGGGCCCGATCTACGCCAGCGGGGGGCGCGAGGCGATCTTCAGCTCCACCTTCGCCGCCGCCGAGGTGACGGTCCGCAACGTCCGGATCCAGACGAACGTCGAGCCCGGCTTCGCCTGGGGCGAGGCCGACCAGGTGGTCCGAGACGCCTCCGGCGACCTGCCGCTGTCCGCGCTGGTCGCGGAGGGTCGAGCGACCGTCCGCGCCGGGGAGCAGGCCGATGTCTCGTTCCCGCTCATCTTCCGCGAGGGCGCGGAGGACCACCTCGACATCGTCGACGGGACCGGGCCCGGTCCGGGCCAGGTGCTGCTCCCGGTCACCGCCGCCCAGAACCTGGGGGTCGAGACGGGGGACGCGCTCGCGTTCCGCGGACCGGGCGGGACCAGCGCGGAGGTGACGGTGTCCGGCACCTTCGAGCCGCCGGCGGGCCAGGAGGATTTCTGGTTCGGGGGCCGCAGCCCCTTCCCCGCCGGGGACTCGAGCGCGCCCGTCCCCCTCGTCGTCAACCCGGAGACCTTCATCGGCCTGTCCGACGAGCTGGGGCTCCCCGGCACGTACGTATGGGACCTCTACCTCGACTACGAGAACCTTCCCTACGACCAGGGCCGCGGCCTGGAGCTGGCGGTCAACCAGGCCGGCGGCGAGATCCAGCAGCAGCTCGCCCTGGACAACGGCCGGGCGATCCACGGGCTCCACGCGCTCCTCGAGACGGTGCGCCAACGGGTGGAGAGCCTCCGCGTCCCGATCATGCTCGTCGTCTTCCAGATCGGCGCGGTGAGCCTCGCCGTCCTCGCCGGTGTCGGGGCCCTGGCGCTCACCCGCCAGACGTTCGAACTGGCCGTCCTGCACAGTCGCGGGCTCTCGCGCCGGACGCTGCTGTTCGCGCAGGGACTCCAGGCGGCAACGGCGGCCATCCTGGCCTACCCGCTGGGGCTGTTGGTCGGCCTGGGTCTCGCCTCCCTCGCCCGCCGTTCCAACGGACCCTCCCTGCCCGGGTTCCGGTTCCCGGTGGAGCTCAACACGGCCGCGTTCCTGCTGGGCGCGGTCGCCGCGGTCCTGGGCGCGGCGATCCTCTTCTTGCTCTCGATCCCGGCCGTGCGCCGGACCGTGCTGGAAGAGCGACGGTCGGTCTCGCGCGAGGATCGGCCGCTCCTGGCACGGATCCCCGTGGAGCTGTTCGTCCTGCCGGTGGGGATCCTCGCGTTCCTCCAGCTCCGCAACGGCGTGGAGACGGGCACGGCCGACGACGCCCTGGACCCCCTGATGCTGGCGGCGCCGACGCTGCTGTTGGTGGGGATCTCGTTCCTCGCCCTGCGGTGCCTGCTCGGGGCGCTCCGTCTCCTCGACCGGCGGATCGGCCGGACCCGATCGCTCGCTCGGTACCTGGCCGCACGTCGCCTCGGCCGATCACCCGGCACGAGCTTCGCGACCGCGCTGCTGTTGCTGCTATCGATCGGCTTGGCGTTCGTGGCTTCGTCGTACCGCGCGATCAGTCTGCAGAACTACGCCGACGCGGCCCACATGGTGGTCGGTGCCGACCAGGTGATCGAAGTGGAGCCGCCCGACCAGATGCTGGCCGCCGCTCGCGCGCTTCCCGAAGGGACGACGGCGGTCGTGCGGACCTCACCGTTCCTGGCGTCGGCGTCGTTCCCCACGCCGGCCGTCACCTACGGCATCGATCCCGACCGCTTCGCGGACGCCGGCTGGTGGCGCGACGACTTCGGGGACGCACCGCTGGACGACATCCTCGAGCGGCTCCACGGACCGCCCGAGGGCGTGGAGCTCCCCGAGGGGTCCACGACGCTCGACGTGGAGCTGGACGCGCCGGCCGAGGCGGAGGGCATGACGCTGCTCGCCACGGCGGTCGACGGAGAAGGCACCGTCACCGCCGCGCGGGCGCCGATCGAGCCGGGCACCTCGTCGTACGACCTCGACCTGGGGCCCGGCGCCGAACGGCTCCTGATGATCGGGCTGGAGACCGCCGATCCGCTCGACGCCCCCGACGACGTCCAGCTGGGCCTCGCCGTCACGGTCGACGGGCAACCGCTCCCGCTCGACGGCTGGGAGCCGATCACCTGGCAGGGCGCGGGCGGCGAGCTGCAGGCGGGCGGCGACCGGGCGACGCTGGACATCCGGTCCGGGTTCGCCGACGTGATCGGAGGGATCCAGCCGGCGCTCGCGCCCGTCCCCGCCCTGGTGACGGACGTGGCCGTGGAGCAGCTCGGCCGGAGCTTCGACGCGCGGATCGGCGGGCAGGAGATGGAGATCCTCGTCGTCGCGACGGCGAGACAGTTCCCGGGGACGGCGCAGGGAGCTCCGGCGATCGTCGTGTCCGCACCCACGCTGCTGGAGCGACAGATGGCCGTGCCCGGCACGCCGGCCGTGACGCTGAACCAGGTGTGGGGTGCCGGCGACGACGACCTGCGCCCCCAGATCGAGGAGCTCGGCTTCGCGGCGGAGAGCGTGCGGGCCTCGGCGCCGATCGAGGGCATGCTGTCGCAGCTGCCCAAGAGCCTCGCGATGGGGATGAACGCAGCGGCCGCCGTGGCCGGGCTCGCGCTCGTCGCGATCGGGCTGGCGGTGGGCACGTACTTCGCCCAGCGACGGCGCGACTACGAGTTCGCGGCCCTCCGCGCGATGGGGACGACCTCGGGATCGATCCGGAGCACGCTCGCCCTGGAGCAGGTGACCCTGCTCGGCTTCGCCCTCGCCGCGGGCTTGATCCTCGGCTACGCGATGCTGAAGCTCGTGATGCCGACCGTCGGCGCGAGCCTGGGTGTCGAGTTCCCTCCCGCGATCCTCGTGGTGGACTGGGACGGGCTCGGCATCGCCGTGGTCGCGATCGGCGTCGTGACCGCGGTCGCGTTGTCGCTCGCCCTGCGGGCGCTCCTGCGCTCGTCCGTCACCGGCGTGCTGCGGGGTGAGGCCGAGTGAGCGGGCTCGGCCCGAACGTCGTGAGCACCGACGCCTTCGCGGCGCCCGATCGCGGAGCGCTGATCCGGCTGCGGCACGTCTTCAAGGTCTACCGGATCGTGGACACCGGCGTGATCGCGCTCGCCGGCGTCGACCTGGACATCGAGGACGGGGAGTTCCTGGCCGTGGTCGGGCCGAGCGGCGCCGGGAAGTCGACGATCCTCAACCTGATCGGAGGGCTGGACCGACCCTCCGCCGGCACGATCGAGGTGGATGGCACCGACCTGACCCTCCTCGGCGACGACGACCTCACCCGGTACCGCGCGGAGCGGATCGGCTTCGTCTGGCAGGGCGCGGCGCGGAACCTGATCCCCTACCTGAACATCCGCGAGAACGTCCGCCTCCCCGCGGTGACGTCCCACGGGAGCGGCCGCCGGCGCGACGCGGACGAGCTCCTCGAGTTGGTCGGGCTCGCCGACCGGGCCCGTCATCGCCCGGGGATGCTCTCGGGGGGCGAGCAGCAGCGCGCGGCGATCGCGATCGCGCTGGCCAACACCCCCAGGATCCTGTTGGCGGACGAACCCACCGCGGAGCTCGACTCCGCCTCGGCGGTCGCCGTCCTCGACGCGTTCCGCGCCGTGAACCAGGAGTTCGGCGTGACGATCGTCATGGTGACGCACGACCTGGTGGCCGCGTCGCGCGCGGATCGGCGGGTGCGGGTTCGGGACGGCCATCTCCTGCGTGAGGGGATCCCGGTGGATCCCGTGGACGAGGACGGCCGCGTGCGGCTGCCCGACGAGGCGCTGCCCTGGCTCGCCGACGCCGAGCTCGAAGCCGAGATCCACCCCGACGAGGTCCGGCTCCGCCGTCGTGAAGGGGGGCCCGCGGATGCCTGAGGTCTGCCTGGTCGAGGCGCACGACGTCGTTCGCTCGTACCCGGGCCCACAGGGCGTCGTGGCCGTCCGCGGCGCCTCGCTGGAGCTTCGCGCCCGCGACTTCGTCGCGTTGATGGGCCCGTCGGGCAGCGGCAAGACAACCTTCCTCGGTGTGCTCGCGGGGCTCGACCCTCCGGACCAAGGCGAGGTCCGCTGGAAGGGGACCCCGATGGAGCAGCTGTCGAACGCCGAACGGGTGGAGCTGCGGCGGACGGCGATGAGCTTCGTCTTCCAGTCCTTCGGGCTGCTGCCGTCCCTGTCCGCGGTCGAGAACGTCGAGCTGCCGCTGCGCGTCAGCGGCACGCCCGTCCCCGACGCTCGGGAGCGGGCCGCGTCCTGGCTGGAACGTCTCGGGCTGGGACACCGCATGGACAACCGCACGTTCGAGCTCTCGGCCGGGCAACAGCAACGCGTCGCGGTGGCCCGGGCGCTGATCACCGAGCCGCAGGTCCTGCTGGCCGACGAGCCGATCGCCGAGGTCGACACGGAGAACGCCGACGTGATCCTGAGCGCGCTGTGGGACGTCGTGGCCCGCGGCGGAACCGTCCTGGCGGCGACGCACAACCCGGAGGCGATGATCTACGCGAACCGGCTCGTCCTGTTCCGGGACGGCCTGGTGGAAGCCGACGGCACCCCGAAGGAGCTCGCGCCGCAGCTCACCACCGACTGAGCGGCGGCTCACGCCTCCGCGGGCACGAGCGTCCGCAGATCGACGTCGGGGTCGGCAAGGCTCGCCGGGTCCACGACCGCACCGATCAGGGGGAGCGACCGCCGCACGTCTCGGGGCCAGTCGATGCTCACGCTCGCGCGCAGGACGTCCGTCTCGTCGAGGAAGAACGCGCAGAACCGCCGGTCGGCGAGCGCTCCTCGCAGGACCATGCGATCGGTCAGGAAGACACCGCCCATCTGGACCTGGTGGTCGTACTGGTCGGACCAGAACCAGTGCGGATCGTCGAACGGCGTCGCGTCGCCCACCATCGATCCCGCGACGTGCGTGCCCATCTTGATCGCGTTGTCGAAGTGCTCGACGCGGATCGGCCCGAACAGGGGATGCGCGTGCGTCGCCACGTCCCCGGCGGCGAAGATACCCGGGAACGCCGTGGCGAGTCCCGCGTCCACCGCGATCCCGCCGTTCGACGCCAGCCCGACCCCGTGCATCACCTCCGCGTTCGGCTCGGTGCCCACCCCGACGATCACGAGATCGGCCTCGAGGCGCAGGCCGCCCCGCGTGACCACACGCTCGACGCGTCCATCGCCCTCGAAGCGCTCGACCGTATCGCCGAAGTGCAGCTCGGCGCCCTGGTCGCGGTGGATCGCCTCCAGCACGCGGCCGATCTGCGCCCCCAGGATCCGGAACAGGGCCGTCTCGAAGACCTCGACGACGGCGACCTCCTTGCCGAGGGTCCGCAGCGAGGCCGTGACCTCGGCACCGATGAACCCCATCCCCACCACGACGACCCTGGACGCCGAGGCCGCCGCGAGCCGGATCGCGTCGCAGTCGGGGACCGTCCGGAGGCTGAGGACGTTGTCCAGGTCGATCCCCGGGACCTCGAGATGGCGGTTCCGGACACCCGTGGCCAGGAGCGCGCGGTCGTAGGCGATCGGCCTCCCGCTCGCCAGGACCACCTCGCTCGTGGCCGGATCCACGCGGTGGACGCGTTCACCGAAGTGGGTCTCGACCTCGTGGGCCTCCCACCATCCGGGCTCCCGGACGAACAGATCGTCCACCGCCTCCTCGCCCCGCAGGTACGCCTTCGAGAGCCCGGGCCGTTCGTACGGCGGCAGCGGGTCGTCGCCGATCAGGATCAGGCGGCCGTCGAACCCGCGTGCACGCAGGGCAGCCGTCGCCGACGCACCGGTGAGGGATGCCCCCACCACGACGAACGTCGGCAAGAGCTAGACCTCGACCTCGATCCGGCCGTCGGCCTCCCTGGCCGAGAACGTGGCGATCGGATCGGTGGCCGGGGGGTTCACGACCGCTCCCGTCTCGATCGAGAACACGCTGCCGTGGCACTCGCACTCGATCTCGGTGCCGTCGAGCTCGCCCGTGGACAGCGTGCAGCCGCGATGGGTGCAGATGTCGCTGAACGCGAAGACGCGACCGCCGACGCGCGCCACCGCGACCTGCTGGCCCTCCACCTCCCAGGCCCCGATCTGCCCTTCGGCGACCTGGTCCGACGCTGCGACGTTCACGAACGTCATCGCTCCCCCTCGTCCGCTCCGGAGGAGCCAGCTTATCCCGGGCCACCCGTTCCGGCCCCGCCGGCTCGCCGCGTCGCCGCGCGACGCCAGCGCCACCACGAGATCACGGCGAGGACCGCATAGAACGCCGCGAGCAGGACGATCCCCAGGCGGAAGGAGATCGGCAGCAACGTCGGGATGAACGCGCCCACGACCCACGCCAGCTGCGACAGCACCTCGTAGCGGACGAAGACCCGGCCGAGCGCCCCCGCGGGCGCGCGCCGCTGCATCAGGCTCTGGAACGCGAGGCGCGCCAGCTCCACCGCCGCTCCCGAGATCAACGCGTAGACCGTGAGGAGGGGCAGACCGAACAGCTGCGAGGCCAACAGGGCCCCCACCCCCGCCGCGGAGACGCACGCGACCACCACCGCCTCCTCGCGCGCCCGCGCCGGCAGCGAGGGACCGAGGACGTCGGCGAGGAAGCTCCCCAGCACCCCGGCCCCGGCCAGGATCCCGAACCACGCGGCGGGCACCTCCTCGCTCCGGAGCGAGAACGCCAGCAGGAACAACAGGAAGCCTCCGGCCGCCCGCAGGCCGATCGCTCCCATCGCGGGGAGCCGGAGCGAGGGCACGCGGCCGAGGCCTCGGAGGGACCGAGCGTCCGCCGGGGTCGCGCTCACCCGGGGCCGTGGGAGGCGCAGGGTCAGCAGCGCCGACGCGGCGTAGGTGATCGCGGCGAGCTGGATCGGCGTCGCACCTCCCGCGATCTTGAGCGAGGCGATCCCGAAGGGGGCCGCGGCGATCGCGCCCGCGACGGCGATCCGTCCCAGGCGGGCGTTCGCGCGCAGGAGTCCCTCCTCCTTCGACGCGTACGCCAGCGTCAGACCGTTCTTGGCGATGCCGTGGACCTTGGAGAGGACGAGGATCAGCAATGCCAGCGGGAACAGCGCGAGGGTGTCCAGCTGGCCGGCCAACAGCACCGCCAGGATCGCGCGTCCCGCGGCAGCCGCGAACGTGATCGACCTCCGAGGCCCCGCGCGGTCCAGGATCGGCACCAGGAGCGGGCCGGCCAGAGCCAGCGGCAGCATCGTGAGCAGCAGGTACTCGGCCACGCTCACGCGCGACTCGTCGACCGGCAACGAGAAGAAGATCGACTCGGCCAGGGAGATGGCCAGCAGGGTGTCGCCGGCGACGCTGGTCAGGTGGTTCAGCGCGAAGGCGTCGATCGGATCCTGCGACCGCCACATCCGGCGCAGGGGATGGGTCACCGCCCCCTGGAAGGCGCGGACGACACCGAGGATCGTCAGCTGCCAGATCGGGACGCGCTTGGAGCCGGACCGCGGGCGGCCCGAGGGCTCGTCCGGCGCCGGGCGCGAGGACACCGCCCCGCGCCTACCCCGTGAGCCGTGCGCGCAGGAGCGCCAGCGCGGCCGACGGGTTGGCGGCCCCACCCCCCATCCGCAACA
>DATBJQ010000052.1:0-10394 GCA_036556385.1 Actinomycetota bacterium
CCGTCTCGTCCCACCCGTCGGGGTCGTACGTGGAGGCGGCCGAGATCGAGGTGCGGAGCATCGACATCGGCGACGCCTGCTGCGCCAGGGTCGGCATCAGCCGCGCCAGGAACGGCGAGGGCTCGCGCTCGCGGCTCAGGACTTCGTTCAGCGACGCGAGCTGTTCCTCGGTGGGCAGTTCCAGGTGATGCAGCAGGTAGACGGCCTCTTCGAACGTCGCATGCTCGGCCAGATCCCCGATCTCGTACCCGACGTACCACAGCCGCCCGTGCCCCCCGTCGATGTCGGAGATGCGTGTGTCGGCGGCGATGACCTCGCGGAGACCCTTCTCCGTCGCGTCTGCCAGGATACCGGCGAGCCGGACGCGCGACGCGGGAGGGTGCTGCGGTGAGCCATCGGGTGACGCTGATCCCTGGCGACGGCATCGGCCCCGAGGTCGTCGAGGCGACCCGCCGCGTCGTGGAGGCGACCGGCGTCGCGATCGAGTGGGACCGACAGGAGATGGGCGCCGGCGCGTTCGCCCGGACCGGGTCGCCGCTGCCCGGGGCCACGCTCGACTCGATCCGGGGCACCGGCGTCGCGCTGAAGGGCCCGGTCGAGACGCCGATCACGAGCGGCATGCGCAGCGTGAACGTGACGCTCCGCCAGGACCTGGACCTGTACGCCTGCGTGCGGCCGTGCCGCCGCTACCCGGGCGTGCCGAGCGTCTACGGCGACGTCGACCTGATCGTCGTGCGCGAGAACACCGAGGGGATGTACACGGGCATCGAGTTCGCGATGGGGGAGCCGGACACGAAGGAGCTGCTGCGGTTCATCGAGGCCGCGACCGGCCGCCGGATCCGCGAGGACAGCGGCGTCTCGATCAAGACGATCAGCCGGGAGGGGAGCGAGCGCATCGTTCGCTACGCGTTCGAGCTCGCGCGTGCCCGGGGGCGTCACCGGGTCACGGCGAGCCACAAGGCGAACATCATGAAGGTGACCGACGGCGTCTTCCTGGAGGTCGCGCGCGTGGTGGCCGCGTCGTACGCCGACCTCGCGTTCGACGATCGGATCATCGACGCCCTGTGCATGGAGCTGATCCGGACGCCGGAGCGGTTCGACGTGCTCGTGATGCCTAACCTCTACGGCGACGTGGTCTCGGATCTGGGGGCCGGCCTGATCGGGGGCCTCGGCGTCGCGCCCGGGGGGCATCTCGGCGACACGATGGCGGTGTTCGAGGCGACCCACGGCACCGCGCCGCGCCTGGCCGGGAGGAACCTCGCGAACCCGGTCGGCTTGATGCTGTCGGGGGCGATGCTGCTGCGCCACCTGGCGGAGGGCGAGGCGGGCGATCGGCTCGAGGCCGCGGTCGCCGCGATCCTGGCCGACGGGACGCACGTCACGCGCGACCTCCGGGAGCCCGGCGACGACCGGCCGCCGGCGACCACGGTCGGGGTGGCGGACGCCGTCGTCTCGGCGCTCGTGGGCTAGCCGCGGGTCGGGCAGGGCCCGATCGCGACCGCGAGGCCCAGGTGCTCGGACGTGGGGATGCCGAACGTCTCCCCGCCGCGCGCACACCACGACGCCCACGTGAGGACGTGGTCCACGCGCAGCAGCAGCGGGGTCCAGACCGGCGACCGGAGCGTGCTCGGCGCGGAGCTCCCCGCACGCATCGCGTCCCGGAGCACCTCGATCAGCTCGCGGTACTGCGCCGAGCGATCCGTGACCCCGAGGTCGCCGAGCAGCACGACGGGCAGCTGCTCGTCGGCGATCGCCGCCAGCAGCCGGTCGGGCAGCATCGGCGCCTGGAGCGTCGCGTCGAGCGGGGTGGTCCCGCTGGACACGCCGTACACGACGAACGCACCGCCGGGCCGCTGGACCTGCACCCGGATCACCAGGTCCCTGGGCAATCCCTTCGCGAGGGGGAGCTCCTCCACGGGGAACCGCGACAGGATGACGAAGGGGGTGCGCACCAGGCGTCCGTCGAATCCCTTCACCGCGCCCGCAGCCTCGCGCGTCCGCTTCGACGCCGACGCGAGCACCACGACCTGTGCGCGCGACCGTGCGATCGTGGCGGACAGCGTCTTCGCGTCCAGCGGCTCGGCGCCCGCCGCGATCGTCGCGACCCGGACGGGGTCGCGCGGCGGCGGCGAGGGCTGGGCGCTCCGGGGCCCCACGATCGTGACCCACCCGAACAGGGCCACCGAGAGCGCGACCAGGACCGTCGTGATCCTCTTGCCGTCGAACGCCGCGACGATGAGGCCGAGCACGGCGGCCGCGACGATCACGGGCAAGGCGAACGCCACGAGCTGCATCGCGGGGCCGAGGTCGCGCACGAGGTACCAGGCCCACGGCAGGGCGATCCCGAGCGCGACCCACCGGAGGCTCGCGAGGCGGCGCCGAACCGGGGACGGCCCCGTGCGCTGCGGTTCCATCGACTCCTTCGGAGGCCGCGGGACGGAGGGCCGTCGGGCCGCGGGTCCCTCGGTGGCGGTGGCCGGGTCGCCGAGGGTCGCCGGCGGCCCGCCGCGCTCGGCGCCGGCGGGCACCCACGTCTCGGGGCGGGTGGTGGGTTGCGAGGCCATCACCGGTGTATCGGCATCCGGGGGGTCCCGGGTACAGCGGTCCGGACCGGTTCGGCGGCAACGGTTCGGACCCTCGGTCGGGCCCGTCGGGTCCCGAGGGCGGTCGCGGCCGCTCGGTAGCATGGCCGCACACCGGACGTGAGGAGCGAGCACCCATGAAGGTCACCGTCGTCGGCAGCGGGTTCGTCGGGCAGACCACCGCGATGCGCCTCGTCGAGCGGGGCCTCGCCGAGGTCTGCCTGATCGACATCGTGGACGGGCTCCCCCAGGGGCTCGCCCTGGACCTGAAGGAGTCCTCGCCGGTCGAGGGGTTCGAGCCCGCGATCGTCGGGACGAACGACTACGCGGACACCGCCGGCTCCGACGTGGTCGTGATCACGGCGGGCTTCCCGCGCCAGCCGGGGATGAGCCGGATGGACCTGTTGGGCAAGAACGCGGCGATCATGCGCAGCGTGGTCGAGCAGGCCGTCCCGGCCTCGCCGGACGCGATCCTGATCGTCGTCACGAACCCGCTCGACGAGATGACGTTCCTGGCCGCGGACGTGAGCGGGTTCCCGAAGGTCCGGGTGATGGGCATGGCCGGCGTCCTGGATTCGGCGCGGCTGCGGTGCTTCATCGCCGAGGAGCTCGGGGTGTCACCTCGCGCCGTGCAGGCGATGACGCTCGGCTCGCACGGCGACGCGATGATCGCGCTCCCACGGCACGCCACCGTCGACGGGCGGCCGCTGCCCGAGCTCGTCGACGCGGCCACGCTCGACCGCCTGTTCCAGCGGACCCGCGACGGCGGCGCCGAGATCGTCGCGCTCCTGAAGAAGGGGAGCGCCTACTACGCGCCCAGCGCCTCGATCGCGCGGATGGTGGCGGCGATCGCGGGCGAGGTGGACGAGGTCCTGCCCGTGTGCGCATGGTGCACGGGCGAGTACGGGATCGCGGACGTCTACGTCGGCGTCCCCGCCCAGCTCGGTCGCGCCGGCGTCGAGCGCATCGTCGAGCTGGACCTGAACGACGACGAGCTCGAGGCGTTGCGGGCCGCCGCCGAGGGCATCCGCGCGAAGTGCGCGGATCTGGCGGACCTCTAGCTCGAGCCGGCCGACCCGTCCGTCGGGTCCGGCAGGTCCGGATCGGCCTCGTCGATCGTCCGGGTGTCGACGTCGATCGCATCGCCGAGATCGCGCTTGCGCCGGACCCACGCCAGGTCGACCGCGCCGCCGGCGGTCGCCAGGACCGCGCCGCTCAACGTGAGCCAGAGCCCGCTCTGCGCCTGCACCTCGACCCCGGCGCTGCCCATCGCCCCCTCGACCAGCTCGCGGGCCTGGGCCGCCGGGATCCCGAGCTGCGCGACGACCGTGTCGACCAGCGCGTCCACCCCCGTGTCGGTGACGACGGCGTCGAGCGAGGCGATGCACCAGACCGCGAGGCCGAGCGCCACGACCCCGAGCACGATCAGCGTGATCGCGAGCGGCGCCCGCCGTGCGGGGTGGACGAACCGCAGGGCCACGATCCCCACGATGATCAGGGCGCCGAGCGCCAGGGTGATCTTCCCCTGCCACAGGTCGACCCCCTTCGTCGGGACCGCGGCCTCGGCCGAGCCGCCCAGCGACACGGCCGCCCAGTCCGAGATCGACCCGAACGCCAGCAGCGCCCCGCCGAGCACCGTCAGGACGAAGCCCCACAGCCGCAGGGGGCTGGGTTTCACGACCGCGAGCATCACCGCGGAGTCTCGCACCCGGACGCGACGCGGCGAAGCACCTGAGCTGGTGCGTCGTGCGGCGTCAGGCGGCGACCAGCGCGGCGATCGCCGCGGCGACCTGCTCCGTCGTCGACGTGCCGCCCAGGTCCGGCGTCCGGTGCTCCCCCGCCTCGAGGACGCGATCGACCGCGCGCTCGATCCGCGCGGCGGCGCGCGCCTCGCCGAGGTGGCGAAGGAGCAGCGCCGACGAGAGGATCATCGCGACCGGGTTCGCGAGGCCCCGCCCCGCGATGTCCGGCGCGCTCCCGTGGACCGGCTCGAACACGGCGTACTCCCACCCGATGTTCGCGCCGGGGATCAGGCCGAGGCCGCCGACGAGCCCCGCGCACAGGTCCGACAGGATGTCCCCGTACAGGTTGGGCAGCAGCAGGACGTCGAACGCGCCCGGGTCCAGGGCCAGGCGCATCGACAGATGATCGATCTGGACCTCCTCGTACGCGACCCCGCCCCGGAGCATCTCGTCGCGGGCCGCTGCCTCGGCCGTGCGCACGAAGACCCCGTCCGAGTAGCGCATGATCGTCGCCTTGTGCCCGACCGCGATCGCGTGCCGGTCGTGGCTGCGCGCGTACTCGAACGCGAACCGCACGATGCGCTCGGTGCCGGAGACGGAGATCGGCTTCACGGTGATGCCGGCGCTCTCCGCGACCTCGAACCCGGCCAGGTCGCGGAGCTCGCGACGGAGCTCGGCCGCCTCCGGCGTTCCGGCCGCGAACTCCACGCCCTGGTACAGGTCCTCGGTGTTCTCGCGGATCACCACCAGGTCGACGTCCCGGTGCCGGGTCGCGACGCCCGGGAGCGAGCGCGCGGGGCGGACCGCGGCGAACAGGTCCAGGTCCTGTCGCAGCGCCACGTTCACGCTGCGGAACCCCGTCCCGACGGGGGTGGTGATCGGCCCCTTGAGGGCGACCCGGCAGGCCCGGATCGCGTCGAGCGTCTCGTCGGGCAGGAGCGCGCCGTGGGAATCGAGCGCCCCGGCCCCGGCCGGCCGCTCGATCCATTCGAGGTCGACCCCGGAGGCGTCCAGGACGCGTCGGGCGGCGCCGGCCACCTCGGGGCCGATGCCGTCGCCGGGGATCAGGGTGACCAGGTGCGTCATGCGGCCGGAGCTTAGCCCGTCATCGTGCCGCGGCCCGGTGGCTCAGAAGCGGTCGAACAGGATCGAGCGCTTGACCTCTTGGATCGCCTTCGTGACCTCGATCCCGCGGGGGCAGGCGTCGGTGCAGTTGAACGTGGTCCGGCACCGGAAGACGCCGGTCTTCTCGGAGAGGATCTTCAGGCGCTCGCGGGCCCCGGTGTCGCGCGAATCGAAGATGAACCGGTGGGCGTTCACGATCGCCGCCGGACCCACGTACTCCTCGTCGCCCCAGAAGATCGGGCACGAGGTCGTGCAGGCCGCGCACAGGATGCACTTCGTCGTGTCGTCGTACCGCGCGCGGTCCTCGGGCGACTGGTAGCGCTCGCGGTCGGGCTCGCCGTCGTCGTTCACCAGGAACGGCAGCACGGTCCGGTAGCCCTCGAAGAACGGCTCCATGTCGACGATCAGGTCCTTCAGCACGGCCAGGCCGCGGATCGGTTCGACGGTGGCCCGGGGGGCCACGTCTTGCACGAGGACCTTGCAGGCCAAGGCGTTGCGGCCGTTGATCAGCATCGCGTCCGAGCCGCAGACCCCGTGGGCGCACGAGCGTCGCAGCGACAGGGTGCCGTCGTGGCGCCACTTCACCTCGTGCAGGGCGTCCAGCACGCGGTCGGTCGGGTCCATGTGGACCACGAACTCGTCCCACCACGCCTCGTCCGACACCTCGGGGTTGAACCGGCGGATCCGCAGCGTCAGCTCGACCTTGCCGCTCCGCGTCGTCCGCGCCCGGTCGGACGCGTCCAGCACGTCGGCCGCCGTGGCCATCAGGCTCCCCCCGTCATCAGTACTTGCGCTCCATCGGGATGTACGGACCCATCTTGACCGGCTTGTACTCCAGGCGCACCGAGCCGTCGTCCTGGCGGTACGCGAGCGAGTGCCGCAGCCAGTTCGCGTCGTCGCGCAGGGGGTGGTCCTCGCGGTAGTGCCCGCCGCGGCTCTCCGTCCGCGCCCGCGCCGCCGCGACGAGCGTGTCGGCGCAGTCCAGCAGGAACCCGAGCTCGACGGTCTCCATCAGGTCGGTGTTGTAGACGCTGCCGCGGTCGCCGATCCCCACGCGGTCGTACCGCTCGCGCAGGTCCCCGAGGACCCGTTCCATCTCGGCCAGGCTCTCGTCGGTCCTGACCACGAAGGCCAGGTCGAACATCCGGGCCTGGAGCTCCTCGCGGATGTCGGCGGCGTTCTCGCCGGCGTCGCGGCCGAGGATGCCGTCGAGCAGGCCGAGCGTCCGCCGGGTGGCGTCCTCGGGGAGCGGCGGCAGGTGGGCGTCCGCGGCGTGCTCCGCCATGTGCGCGCCGCCGCGGCGGCCGAACACGACGATGTCCAGCAACGAGTTCGTGCCCAGCCGGTTCGCGCCGTGGACGCTCACGCAGGCGCACTCGCCCGCCGCGTACAGGCCGGGCACCGGCGTCTCGTCGGGCCCGAGCACCACCCGGCCGTCGACGTCGGTCGGGATCCCGCCCATCGCGTAGTGCGCGGTGGGCTGGATCGGCACGAGCTCCTTCGTGGGCTCGACGCGCAGGTACACGCGCGCGAACTCCGTGATGTCGGGCAGGCGCTCCTCGATGATCCTCGGATCGAGGTGGCGGAAGTCCAGGTAGACGTAGTCGGCGGCGGGTCCGTCGCCGCGTCCCTCCTTCAGCTCCTGGTAGATCGCGCGCGAGACGACGTCGCGGGGCGCCAGGTCCTTGATCGTGGGCGCGTAGCGCTCCATGAACCGCTCGCCGTCCTTGTTCAGCACGATCGCACCCTCGCCGCGGGCGCCCTCGGACAGCAGGATCCCGAGCTTGTAGAGGCCGGTCGGGTGGAACTGGAAGAACTCCATGTCCTCGAGCGGGATCCCGCGCCGGTACGCGACCGCGGGCCCGTCGCCGGTCAGCGCGTGCGCGTTGGACGAAACCTTGAACATCCGGCCGTAGCCGCCGGTGGCGAACAGGACGCTCTTCGCGCGGACCACGTGGAGCTCGCCCGTCGCGAGCTCGTACGCGACGATGCCCGCGGTGCGCCCGTCGGGATCGCGGAGCAGGTCCAGGCAGTAGAACTCGTTGAAGAACCGGACGTTCCGCTTCACGCACTGCTGGTAGAGGGTCTGCAGGATCATGTGTCCCGTGCGGTCGGCCGCGTAGCAGGCTCGCATCACGGGCCCCTCGCCGTGGTTGCGCGTGTGCCCGCCGAAGCGCCGCTGGGCGATCTTGCCCTCGGGCGTGCGGTTGAACGGCAGCCCCCAGTGCTCCAGCTCGTAGATCGCGTCGACCGCCTCCTCGCACATCAGCTGCGCGGCGGGCTGGTCGACGAGGTAGTCGCCGCCCTTCACGGTGTCGAACGCGTGCCACTCGGGGGAGTCCTCCTCCATGTTCCCGAGCGCCGCACAGACCCCGCCCTGGGCGGCCCCGGTGTGCGATCGCGTGGGGTACAGCTTCGAGATCACGGCGGTCCGCACCCGACCGGACGCCTCGATCGCCGCCCGCAGGCCCGCCCCGCCGGCGCCGACGATCACGGCGTCGTAGGTGTGGGTGACGGTCATCGCGGGCGCTCCACCGTCAGACCGCGCCCGGCCATCTCGAGGGGTCGAACGTGAAGACGATCACCGAGCCCAGGACGAACAGCACGAAGCCGAGCACGTAGAAGACCATGTTCGCCGCGAACCGGGCGCCGGCCGGCCGCACGTAGTCGAGCGTGATCACCCGCAGGCCGTTGATCCCGTGGACCAGCGCCAGGACCAGCAGCATCCAGTCCCAGGTGCGCCAGAACGGGCTCTGCCAGCGCAGGGCGATGAACGCGAAGTCCACGCGCTCCACGCCCTCGTCGACCACGTGCATGATCAGGACGTGGCCGACGGCGAGCACCAGCAGCACCAGGCCCGAGATCCGCATGAACAGCCACGACCAGAGCTCGAACCCGCCGACCGGCCGCTCACGGCCGGCGCCGACCGGGCGACGGCCATCGGGGGACCCGGGCGTCGCGCGCTGCGGCTCGGTCGTGGTCGCCATCAGAAGTACTCCGGCAGGAGCTCGACGATGCCCTTGCCCATGATGTAGGTGATCGGGATCATCGCGGCCACGAAGAGCACGGCCGTCGCGATCCCCAGCCCGCGGATGTGCTTCACGAGGCCCGGGAAGAAGTCGATCAGGAGGATCTTCGTCCCGTTGATCGAGTGATAGAGCACCGCGGCGACCAGGCCGAGCTCCAGGAGCCGGACGATCGGGTTGTGGTAGACGGACGCGACCCGGTTGTAGGCCTCGGGTCCCCAGCCGACCACCGCCGTGTCGATCACGTGGGCGAAGAGGAACAGGATGATCGCGACCCCGGTGACCCGGTGCGCGAGCCACGACCATTGGCCCTCGTGACCCTTGTAGATCGGGCCGTAGTCGCTCTTACGCTTCGATCGGGTGGCCACGTGAGTCCTTCCAGCGTAGCGGCCGTCGGGGGTGATGCGTCAACGCGTCGGCCGCGCGGAGTCTAGCGGGCCGCCGTGCCTCCCCCGTCAGCGGCGGCGCCGCCGAGGCAGCGGGGACGGCCGTCCCCGGGCCGGGAGCCCGCGCTCGGACCGCAGGTCGCGGGCCCACCGCGACATCGTCCGCACCCGCCAGGCCATGATGCCGAGCAGGATCAGGAACGCGGGCAAGAGGACCGCTCGGACGGCATCGAACCCGATCGAGGGGACCGCGCCGGCGACGCCGACGGCGCCGAGCAGCACGACGATCGTGACGACCCAGGCTGCCTGCCAGATCTGGATCGCCGTCCGCACGCGGTCGGGCAGGTTGGCTTCACGCAACCCCGCCCACAGGTACGCGAGGCGCCGAACCCCGATCACGGCGGCGGCGACCGCGCCACCGAACCCGACGATCACGAGGACGAGGTCCGTCGTCTCCACGGCTCAGCCCAGGCGGATCGCGACCATGACGCCCTCGCGGGTCGGGACGATCGTCGAGAGGAAGGCTCCGTCAGACGCGATCATCGCGTTGTGCTCGCGGACGGCCTCGGCCGCTCCGCCGCCCTCGACCACGTTGCCCCGGCCGTACCCCAACACGTTGTCGCAGACGTACAGGCCCCCGGGCCGGATGCGCTCGCGAGCCGCCCGCCAGGCGTCCGGGTAGCCCTCCTTGTCGATATCGCAGAACACGACGTCGAAGTCCCCGTCCAGCGTGCCGAACGACTCGACCGCGTCGCCGACGTGGAACGTGACCGGCGACCAAAGGTCCGCACGGGTGAGGTAGTCCTCGGCCTTGCGCGCGTTCTCCGGGTCGCCGTCGGTCAGGTGCAGCTCTCCGCCCACCCCTACCGCGCGCGCGTGCCAGTACCCCGAGTACCCGAACCCAGAGCCGAGCTCGGCGATCCGACGCGCGCCGATCGCACGGGCCAGGACCTCGAGCGTCACCCCGACGTTGCGACCGACGATCGGGAAGCCGTTCGCCGCGGCCTCGGCCTCCATCTCCACGAGCACGGGTGCGTTGAAGCGGTCCAGCCGCGAGCGCATGTACGCGTCGAAGCGTGGGTCGACGATGTCCATCCGCGCACGATAGCGGGCGCGCCGAGCGCGTGCCGCCCCGGTCACGGCGCTCTCCGTACACTGCATCGCGATGGCTGCCGTCGCATCCGAGCGTCGCCGGGATCGGATCGGACGCATCCTGCGGGACGCGGACGACCCGGTCACGGGGGCCGACCTGGCCAAACGCCTGCGCGTGAGCCGCCAGGTGATCGTGAACGACGTCGCGATCCTGCGGGCCGCCGGGCATCCGATCGTGGGCAGCCCGAAGGGTTACGTCCTGATGGATCGCATGGCGGGGCCGACCGACGTGATCGCCTGCCGGCACGCTCGTGACCTGGGACGCGAGGAGCTGGGGATCCTGGTCGACCACGGGATCGTCGTGATCGACGTCGTGGTCGAGCACGCGATCTACGGCGAGATCCGCGCGAACCTGATGATCGAGTCCCGCGCCGATATCGA
>DATBJQ010000053.1:0-3131 GCA_036556385.1 Actinomycetota bacterium
GCCGGGTCGCGGCTGGCCCGCCCCGGGTTCGAGGAGGAGGTCCGGGGCGCCCGCTTCGACGTGGTGGAGCGGCTCGAGGCGTTCGCGGCGGATCGCGGACACACGCTGCTCGAGCTCGCCCTGTCGTGGCTCGCCGCCCGGCCGGCGGTGAGCACCGTCATCGCCGGCGCGACGACTCCGGAGCAGGTCCGCGCCAACGTCGCGGCGACCGGCGCGTGGGAGCTCGGCCCGGAGGACCTCAGCGAGATCGACCGCATCGCGTCGGCCGCCTGATCCGGCCGACGGGAACGCGGCACGTTCCCGCAAGCCACCGGGCGTCCCCTGTCCTACGGTCCGCGTCATGGGACCCGACGCGCTCGACTTCTGGCTCGGCGAGTGGGACTGTACGTGGGAGGGCGGCTCCGGGACGAACCGCGTCACGCGCGAGCTCGGCGGGGCGGTCGTCGTGGAGCGGTTCGAGGTGCGCGCTCCCGAGGCCTTCCGCGGCACGAGCCTGTCGGTCTTCGATGCGCATCTGCGGACGTGGCGCCAGACCTGGGCGGACTCGGACGCGAACTACTGGGCGTTCGTCGGCGCCGCCCACGGCGACCAGCTCGTGTTCGCGACGCCGACACGCGTCGACCGCGACGACGTCTTCAAGCGGATGGTGTTCTGGGACGTCGAGCCCGATCGCCTCCGCTGGCGCTGGGAGTCCTCGGCGGACGGTGCGGCGTGGACCGAGCGCTGGGCGATCGCGTACCGCCGCCGCGCCTAGGTCCGCCGCAGCAGCCAGGTCACGACCGCGACGACGGCCACCACGACCAGGATCGTCCACAGGATGCCCATGCGCTCCTCCTCGCTCGTGGTCCGGCAGGTACCCACGGCGGGCCCCGGGAAACGCCGGAACGGAGGTGTAGGGAGCACAGATCGGGGAAGCAACGAGAGATGGTGTCGACACGAACCCCCGTGCGGAGCCCCTCGCTCCGGGAACACGTCCCGGCCGATGACGACCGGACCGTGGTGGTCCCCGGGGCCGATGGTGCGGTCGTCCGCGTCGACGGCGCTGCCCGACGACCGATCTGGCCCTGGGTGGCCGGATCGGCGCTGGCGTTGCTCGTCGTCGCGGCCGCGGCGCTGCCGGGTGCCCCTCCCCGCCCGACGGCGGTGGTCGAGCGCTCGGTCCCCGAGACGCCCGTCACGATCGTGCGCGACCCGTGGTCCTGGCTGACGCGGCCCGTTCCCTCATCCGCACGATCCCTCAGCATCACGCTGCCGGGCGGCACGGATCTCTTCGAGCTGATCGCGCTCGGCTCGTCGGTCGAGCACCTGACGGGGGTCGGCGCGATCGCCGATGGGGTCCGGGTCGGGCAGGTGCTGGGCGACCACGCCGTGGCGGTCGAGCCCTCCGGCGCGATCGGTCCACCCGTCGTGCTGTTCGTCACGGATCCGCTCGTGGCAGGGAGCTTGATGCCCGGTCAGCTCCTCACGTTCGAGGGGACGCTGGCGCCCGCCCCGCCGGACTTCTCCGCGATGGCCGGCCCTGAGGCGGCGGCGAT
Source organism: Actinomycetota bacterium (assembly GCA_036556385.1). Classification (GTDB taxonomy): domain Bacteria; phylum Actinomycetota; class UBA4738; order UBA4738; family HRBIN12; genus AC-51. Next base: position 1,536 of record DATBJQ010000053.1, read on the forward strand.
CGCTGGGCCGTCGGGCGTCTACGTGTCCGCGGTGCCCGCGACGATCGGCCTCGTGCCGCCGCTGGCCTGACCGAGTCCCTCGCGGGGCCAAGGCGCTCAGCGCAGAGAGCCGGCCGGGACCTCTTTCCGGGGGTCGATGAAGGGGATCGCGGCGGTCCGGCCGGTGAGGTGGCCGTGCTCCGATTCGACGTCGAGCTCCGTGCCCGGGTCCGCAAGCCCGATCGGCACCCAGACGTAGCCGATGTTGCGCTCCAACCGCGGCGACCAGACGGCGTCGGTGACCCTGCCGACCTCCGCTCCGCCGTGGTGCACCGGCCAGAACCCGGTCGGGTCGAAGCCGATATCGTCGCCGTCGAGCTCGATCCCGACGAGCTTGCGTCGAACGCCCTCGCGACGGATCCGCTCGAGCGCGTCCTTGCCGATGTAGTCCTGGGGCTGCTCCTCCACGAGGCGTTCCATCCCCATCAGCTCGAACGGGTTGTGCTCGAGCGTCATGTCCGAGCCGTAGTTGAAGATCCCGGCCTCCAGGCGCCGGATCATGCTGGGGATCGCCGGGCGGATGCCGAACGGCTCACCGGCGGCGAGCACGGCGTCCCACAACTCGGTGCCACGCGCGCCGTCCAGGAGGTTCACCTCGAACCCCGGCACCGCGGTGTAGCCGGTGCGGCTGATCAGCACGGGGATGCCGCCCGCGTCGAACCGGGCGCACCAGTAGTACTTCAGGTCGTAGATCCCGTCGCCGACGAGGTTCGCGAGCGTCGCCGCCGAGCGCGGGCCCTGCACCTGCATCGGGTGTGCGTCCGGGTACGAGACCTCGACATCCATCCCGGCGGCGGTCGCGACGCCCAGCGCGTAGAGCCCTGCGTCGGAGTCCGCGAGCTGCATCCACCACGTGTGCTCGTCGACGTGGAGCATGACGGGATCGTTCACGATCCCGCCGTCGGGCGCCGTGACGATCATGTACTTGCCTTGTCCGATCGCACACGTCGTCAGGTCGCGGCACGTGAGCCGGTCGATCAGTCGGTCGGCGTCGGGGCCGCTCACCTGCACGGTGCGCTCGACGCCCACGTCGTAGATCACGACGTCGTTCACGAGGGCCCAGTACTCCTCGATCGGGTCCGCGAAGTACCCCGGCAGGTACATGTGGTTGTAGATGTCGTACGCGGTGCAGCCGTCGCGGAGCGTCGCCTCGAAGAACGGCGAGCGCCGGTACCAGGGCCCGAAGTACAGGGTCGTGCTGCCGGTCTCCGTCGCGGTCGTCATCGGTACGGCCTCCTCGGGTCGGGTGCGGCGGAGTGTAGGCCAGGCCCCCTTCGGGCCGTGACCCGGTCGAACGGCCCGGCATCCTGCATGCTGGGGCCGGCATGGTCGACGTGGACGCGTACCTGGAGCGGATCGGCGTCGAGGGACCGGCCGAGCCCTCGGAGGAGACGCTCCGTGCCCTGCACCGCGCGCACCTGTTCGCGGTGCCGTTCGAGAACCTCGACATCCACCTGGGCCGCCCGATCGTCCTGGATCCCGAGCGGCTGGTGCGCAAGGTGGTCGCGGAGCGCCGCGGTGGGTTCTGTTACGAGCTGAACGGCGCGTTCGCGGTGC
>DATBJQ010000054.1:0-6025 GCA_036556385.1 Actinomycetota bacterium
GGGCGCACCTGCGAAAGCGCCTTGGCCGCGACGTACCCATTATCGGGGGGGGTCCGCGCGTTTGTAAAGCTCAGAGGGTGTGAAGGTCTTGTGAAGGCGTTCACGAGCACCCCCGACCGCGCCGGCTCCACCGACCCGTGCAACGCTCCCCGAGGGCGGGACATTCCGCCCGGCGGGAGGCCGGCGAGGTCGCTCCGGGTCGCGCCGGCGTCGGCCTCGGACGACCCACCCGTGAGGCGTACGCTGGCCCCGTGGGCATCGAGCTGCCGCCCCTGTCGACGGTCGACCTGGACGGACCGGTCGCGTACCGCGCGTGGGAAGGACCCTCGGACACCACGTTCGTCCTGGTCCACGGTCTCGGCGGGATGCACCTCAACTGGGTGCAGGTCGCGCCCGGGCTGGCCGGGTTCGGACGCGTGGTGGCGCTCGACCTCCCCGGCTTCGGCGCATCGCCGCTGGCGGCTCGCGGCACGCATCTGATGGACCAGCGCCGGATCGTCTCGAGGTTCATCGACGACCTCGCCACGGGCGACGTGTATCTCGTGGGGAACTCGATGGGCGGCGCGATCGCCGTGATCCACGCAGCGATCGAACCCGGGCGCGTCGACGGACTGGTCCTCACGAGCGCGGCGCTCCCCCGCGTCGGCCACGCATGGCAGCACCCGTCGCTCGCGTTGCTGATGGCGATCTACGAGGTCCCGGGGCTCGGGGACGCCGCGGTCGCGGCCCGCGTCCGGCACCTCGACCCGGAGCGGCTCGTCCGGATGGGTTTCCGCTTCACCACGGCCGACCCGGCCACGATCCCCGAGGAGATCGTGCGGCTGCACGTGGACGCCGTCCGCGAGCACCAGCTCGATCCGGGGGCCGAGCGAGCATTCCGGGATGCCGCCCGGTCCTTGCTCCGCCTGGCGCGCCGGGGCGATCTGACGACGCGCGCGCTCGACGGCGTTCGGTGTCCGGTGCTCGTGCTCCACGGACGCCGCGACCGCCTGGTCCCCGCGCGGTACGCGGAGGAGGTGCTGCGGCGCTACCCGACGTGGCGAGGCAGGATCTTCCCCGACCTCGGCCACGTCGCGCAGATGGAGGCGCCGGGCCGTTGGGTCGCCGAGGTCGCCGACTGGTACGCGGGCGTCGCACCTCGATCCCGCTAGGGATCGCCGCACCGCGCCGCCTGGAAGGATGTGGCGATGGAGCACGGGACCGCCCTCGTCGCGACGATCGCCGTCGGACTCACGGTGGCGTTCCTCGGCGGCCTCGTTGCGCGGCTCGTGCGCCTCCCACCGATCGTGGGGTACCTGCTGGCCGGCGTGGCGATCGGTCCGTTCACGCCGGGGTTCGTCGGCGATCAGGACGTGGCGCTCGAGCTGGCCGAGATCGGGGTCGTCCTGCTCATGTTCGGCGTCGGTCTGCACTTCAGCATCCGCGACCTCCTCGAGGTCCGGCGCGTCGCGATCCCGGGCGCGCTCGGCCAGATCACGGTCGCGACGGGACTCGGCGTGGCCGTCGGCCTCGCGATCGGGGCGGAGACCGAGGAGGCGCTGATCCTCGGCGTCGCCGTATCCGTGGCGAGCACGGTCGTCTTGCTGCGCGCACTCCAGCAACGCGGCCAGGTCCGGGACCCGGCGGGACGGATCGCGATCGGATGGTTGCTCGTCGAAGACCTCTTCACGGTCATGGTGCTCGTCGTGCTGCCCGTCATCGCGCAGGACGGAGCTGCGGGCAACCCTGGGTGGAAGGACGCGCTCGCGCACCTCGGGCTCGCGCTCGGCAAGACCGCGCTCCTGGGCGTGGTGACGCTGGTCGCCGGGGCCCGGCTGATCCCGTGGCTGTTCGAGCACGTCGAGCGGACCGGGAACCGCGAGCTGTTCACGCTCGCGATCATGGCCACGGCGCTGGGGGTCGCGTTCGCCTCGGCGGAGATCTTCGGTCTCTCGCTCGCACTCGGCGCCTTCCTCGCCGGGGTGATGCTGACGGGGTCCCGCCTCACGGACCGGATCACGCACGACCTCCTCCCGCTGACCGACGTGTTCGGTGTGCTGTTCTTCGTCGCCGTCGGGATGTTGCTCGACCCCGGCGTGCTGGTTCGCGAGCCGGTCGCGCTGCTGGCCGTGGTCGCGATCGTGGTCGTGGGCAAGTCGCTGGCAGCGGTCGCGATCACGAAGCTCTTGCGTGAGCCGGCCCAGGTCGGCGGTATCGTCGCGGCGGGTCTGGCGCAGGTCGGCGAGTTCTCGTTCATCGTGGTCACCGCCGGCCTCGAGCTGGGCATCGTGTCGGACGAGACGCTGCAGCTCGTCGTGGCCGCGGCGCTGATCTCGATCTCGGTCAACCCCCTGATGTTCCGCCTGAGCGACGCGGTCGTCCGCAGGTCCACCGTCCGAGCCTGAAACGATCCCCTTGCGGGGCGGTCGGCGGCCTTCAACGTCGTGCCGGGCGCTTCCGCTTCTCCGCAGCGGCCATGAGCTCGTCCACCGAGCCCTCGAGGCCGCGAGCCAACACCTCCACGTCGGGGACCGCGTCCCAGTCCGCGGTGAGGCCGAACGCCATCGTGCCGCCGAGCGAGGTACACGCGATCGAGAGCCCGCACTGCTCGCCGAGCGGCATCGCCGGATAGCTCGCGACGAGCGGCGCGCCGGCGATGTAGAGCGGGACCTGCGGCGCCGGGATGTTCGATACCACGAGGTTGAACCAGCGGGCCCGCGACACCAGCCGCGCCGCCGTGGCGTGCAGGGCGGGCGGCGCGTAGGCGCCGAGCCCGATGATGGAATCCGCCGAGACCGCCATCGACGACGACTTCAGGGCCTCGGTCGCCGCGCGAACCTTCCGGAACCGCGTCGCCGGCGCCATCCGGCCCACCGGAACGTCGACGAACGCCGGGGCGACCCGGTTGCCCACGTCCCCGGCCTCCGCCTTGGACCGGACGGAGACGGGCACCATGACGCGCAACGTGCGATCGCGAGTGGGCTCGCCTCGCTCGGTCAGCACCACGTGGAGACCGCCGGCGACCGCCGTGAGGACCACGTCGTTCACGGTGCCACCCAAGGCCCGCTTCACGGCGCGGAACCGCTCGAAGGGAACCTCCGCGGTGCCGAACCGGCGGGCCGGACCGATGTCGCCGTCGAACGGTCCGGCCGGGGGCGGCCCCATGCCCGCCAGCGACCGCATCCCGGCCAGCGTTTCGCCCACCCCCTCGAGCGCCCGGGCGGGAGCGCGCGCCGCGTGGCTCAGCGCCTCGGCCGGGTGGAGGATCACCTCCCGGATCGCGCGCGAGAAGAGCTCGTCGTGCGACGGGGCGGGGGTGGCCACCCAGGCATCCTTCGGGGGCGGCCCGAGCGGCGCGTCGGGATCCAGGTCGAACAGCGCCGACCCGATCAGCATCCCGCCGATGCCGTCGGCAAGCGCGTGATGGAGCTTCAGCAGCACCGCCGTCCGGTCCTGCGCCAGCCCCTCGAAGACGTACAGCTCCCACAGGGGCTTGGAGCGGTCCAGAGGGCGCGACAGGACCCGGCCGACGGCGCGCTCCAGCTGGAGTCGGCCCCCCGGCGCTGGGATCGCCGCGCGTCGCAGGTGGAAGTCCAGGTCGAACCGCTCGTCGTCGACCCACAGCGGCCGGGACAGGTTGTACGGGACCGGCTGGACGCGCTGCCGCAGACGGGGCGCCAGGTGGATCCGCGCCTCCACGACCCGCTCGACGTCGTCGTAGCAGAGCGGGCCGCCCTCCTTCGGGCCGAGCACCGACAGCCCGGCGACGTGCATGTGCATCGCCGGCTTCTCGAGATACAGGAAGCTCGCGTCGAGGCTGGTCAGGCGTTCCGGCTCCACCGGCCCATGCTAGGGTCCGCGCCGATGGCGCGACGACTCGCCGCCGTGGCCGGGCTCCTGCTCACGGCGCTCGTCGCGTTCCCGTCCCGGCCCGCCACCGCCCAGGACGACGAGGCCTACGTCCGCGCGATCGACAACGTGTTCGACCCGGAGGTCGTCCGCGTCGCCCCCGGGCAGGCGGTCGAGTGGGTCAACGACGGGCGCAGCCGCCACGACGTTCACGGCGACGACGGGACGTGGGGCTCCGAGACGCTCGTCCCGGGAGCCGGGTTCGAGCGGACCTTCGATCGGCCCGGCGTCTTCACCTTCCATTGCTCGTTCCACGGCAGCCCGGGCCAGGGGATGACGGGGACGGTGCTGGTGGGCGACGTCCCGCTGCCCGGCGCCGACGGCGACGTCGGGCCCGGCCGCGAGCCGATCCCCGCCGGGTTCGGCGAGACGATCCGCGTCCCGGAGCAGGCGGCGACGATCCAGGAGGCCGTCGATCGCGCGGAGCCGGGCGGGATGGTGCTGATCGATCCGGGCGTCTACCGCGAGTCGGTGTCCGTCACCGTGCCCTACCTGACGATCCGGGGGATGGACCGGAACCGGACGATCCTGGACGGGGGGTTCGAGCTCGCCAACGGCGTCCGGGTGATCGAGGCCGACGGCGTCGTCGTCGAGAACCTGACCGCCCGCAACTTCGTGCTGAACGGCTTCCTGTGGACCGGCGTGTTCGGCTACCGGGGCTCCTACCTCACGGCGCACAACAACGGGGACTACGGTCTGTACGCGTACGCCTCCCGCTACGGACGGTTCGAGCACTCCTACGCGAGCGGGTCGCCGGACAGCGGCTTCTACATCGGTGGTTGCTTCCCGTGCGACGCCGTGGTGACCGACGTCCTGGCCGAGCACAACCTCCTCGGGTTCTCGGGGACGAACGCCGGGGGGCACCTCGCGATCGTGAACAGCGAGTGGCGGGACAACGCCGCCGGCATCGTGCCGAACACGCTCGACTCCGAGCCGTCCGCCCCCCAGCGCGGCGCGGTGATCGCAGGCAACTACGTCCACGACAACGGCAACCGGGATGCCCCGATGAGCTCGGCGGAATGGGCACCGGCCTTCGGCAACGGGATCATCGTCGCGGGTGGCCGCGACGACGAGGTCTCGGGCAACCTGGTGGAGGACCACCCGAACTACGGCGTGCTCCTGATGCCGCTGCCGGACGAGAGCTTCTGGGCCACGGGCGACAACCGGATCTCCGGCAACATCGTGCATCGCAGCGGTGTCGCCGACCTGGCGATCATGACGCCGTCGTCGGGCGGTGACTGCTTCGCGGGCAACGCCTTCCACACCAGCACGCCGGCGGCGATCCAGCTCCTCTTCCCGTGCGACGGCCTGCGGCCGAACCTCGGCGGTGGTGGGTCGATGGCGCCGTGGATCACGATCGGGAGCCGCCTGTTCGAGGACGTGCCCCTCCCGGACTACCGCGACGCGCCCGCGCCACCGCCCCAGCCATCGATGCCGGGCGATCCGACGGCCGCACCCCCCGACCCGGCCGTGCCCGGGCTGTCCGTCCCCGGGACCTACCGGATCCGCGACGTGGTCGGGATCGAGCCGCAGGCCGGCCCCGACGTGAAGGAGGAAGCCACGCTGATGGGCATGCCGATCGCGACGTCGTGGTGGAGCCTGCTGCTCGGGCTGTACGCGTACATCCTGCCGTTCGTCCTGTACGCGGCGTGGGTCGCGGTGGCGATGTGGGACCTGGTCCGTCAGGAGTCGGCGTCGATCCCGCACCGGGCGCGCTGGATGCTCGTGGTGCTGGTCGTTCCCTTCCTCGGTCCGCTGCTGTACTTCGCGTTCGGAGGCTCCCCGATCCCCCGGCAGCTGCGGCTGGTGCTGACGGCCGGCGCGATCGTGGTCTACGTCGTGATCGCGGCGCTCAGCGCGCTGCTGGCTGGCTGACCGTTCACGCTCCCTCGAGCTGGATCCGCATCCGCTTGTTCGCCTTGCCCTTCGACTCGGTCTTGACGACCGTCACGCGGCCCACCTCTCCCGTGGATCGCACGTGCGTGCCGCCGTCGGCCTGTTTGTCGATGCCCTCGATGTCGATCACGCGGATCGGGTCCACCGACTCCGGGATCAGGCTCACCTTGGTGCGGATCAGGTCGGGATCGCCGAGCGCCTCGTTCCGCGGCAGGAACAGCACCTGGACCGGCCGATCCTC
>DATBJQ010000055.1:0-2612 GCA_036556385.1 Actinomycetota bacterium
GGGGTGGAACGGCCCCGTCGGCAGGTCCCCGAGGGCCCAGTCGCCGACGCCCAACTCCGTCAGGAGCGCCTCGAGGACGCCCTTGGCGTCGAGCACGTCGAGGGTCCGTCGCTCGGCGGCCCAGCCCGTGCCCGCCGGCCCGGCGATCGCGAACCCCGCCTTCCTGATCTCCACGAACGGGTCGGCCAGCCGGAAGGTGGTCCCGACCTCGAAGATCCGGATCTCGTCGACCCCGCGCGCCTGGTTCCGGGCGATCGTGTGGAGGAGGCCGGGCGTCAGGCGCGTGCGGAGGAACCCCTCCTCCGCCCGCAACGGGTTCGCCACCGCCACGGCGTCCTCGTCGCCGAACATCGCCAGATCCTCGGCGGACACGAACGGCGCGGGGCGGACCTCGCGGAGCCCGGCTCGGCGGAGCGCCTCCTTGGCCCGGCGGGCGAACGCGGCGTCCTCCGGGACCCCACCGGCGTGGGGAGCGCGCGGGAGTGTCGATCCGACGCGCTCGTACCCCTCGATGCGGACGACCTCCTCGATCAGATCGACCTCGCCCTCCAGGTCGACGCGGTACCCGGGGATCTCCACATCGACCCGATCCTCCCCGGTCGTCGTCGTCATCCCGAGGGTGGTGAACACCCCCACGGCATCCTCGGTGGAGACGGGGAACCCGAGGAGGGCCGCGGCCCGGGAGGGACGCATCGCGATCGTCCTGCGGTCGGGGATCCAGCCGGCTTCGGTGACACCCGTCAGCACGCTCCCACCGGCCCACTCCGCGATGAGCTTCGCGCCGCGGGCCGCCGCCGGCGGGACCCGTTCGGGGTCGGTGCCGCGCTCGAACCGGTGCGAGGCCTCCGTGTGGAGGTCCAAGCGCCGGCCGGTCAGCAGCACACCGCCGCGCGTGAAGGTCGCGCTCTCGAGCAGCACGTTGACGGTGTCGGAGGACACCTCCGACGTCTGGCCACCCATCACGCCGGCGATCGCCACGGGACGCTCGACGTCGCAGATCAGAAGATCGTCCTCCGAGAGCGGGCGCTCGACGTCGTCGAGCGTGGTGAGGCGCTCGCCGCCCTTCGCGCGCCGGACGACGATCCCGGGTCCGGCCAGGCGATCCATGTCGAAGCCGTGCAGCGGCTGGCCCAGCTCGAGCATCACGTAGTTCGTGGCGTCGACCACGGCGTCGATCGGCCGCATCCCGCACGCCGTCAGCCGCGCCTGTGCGAGGAGCGGAGCCGGTCCGTGCGCCACCCCGCGGATCACGCGGGCGAGGTAGTGCGGACAACCGTCCGGTGCCTCGATCGACACGGTGGCCACGTCGGCCGCCGGCTCGGCGACCTCCTCCGGGGAGGCGTCGGGCATCCGGAGCGGCGATCCCGTGAGCGCCGCGACCTCGCGCGCCACGCCCAGGACCGAGAGGAAGTCGGGCCGGTTGGGCTCCACCTCCACGTCGAGCACCGGCTCGTCGAGCTGGAGCATCGACTTGACGTCGGCGCCGACCTCCCAGCCCTCGTCGTTCAGCACCAGGATCCCCCCGTGGTCCTGGCTGATCCCGAGCTCGTGGGGAGAGCAGAGCATCCCGTGCGACTCCACGCCGCGCAGGGCTCGCACCCCCAGCGGCTCGCCCAGCACGGGCACCCGGGAGCCGGGCGGCGCCCAGGGGACGAGATCCCCGGGTCCCATGTTCCGAACGCCGACCACCAGCTCGATCTCGCCCGAGCCGTGCTGGATCCGAGCGACGCAGAGCTTCTCGGAGTTCGGATGGTCACGGACCTCCTGCACGCGGACGACCACGACCCCGTCCAGTCCCTCCCACGGCCACAGGACGTCCTCGACCAGCACCCCGCGCGGGATCAGCCCTTCGGTGAGCTCCTCGGCGCCGAGATCGGTCGGCACGAGCTCGCGGAGCCAGCCGAGGGGAACCTTCATGAGACGGCCTCGAACTGCTCGAGGAAGCGGACGTCTCCGTCGAGCAGCATCCGCATGTCGGGGATCGCGTACTCGAGCAGCGCGACGCGCTCGATCCCCAGCCCGAAGGCGAACCCGGTGAAGCGCTCGCTGTCGTAGCCGCAGTTCTCGAGCACGCGCGGGTGCACCATGCCGGCGCCGAGCAGCTCGATCCATCCGTTCCCGCACACGCGACATCCGGTGCCGTCGCAGAGGAAGCAGGACACCCCGATCTGGGCGCCGGGCTCCACGAACGGGAAGTAGGAAGGGGTGAAGCGGATCCGGCGCTCCCGGCCGAACAGACCGCGAGCCACCTCTTCGAGGGTGCCCTTCAGATCGGCGAACGTGATCCCCTCGTCCACCAGGAGTCCCTCGACCTGATGGAACACGGGCATGTTCTTCGCCGTGATCTCTTCGTTCCGGTAGACCCGCCCGGGGACCACGATCGCGATCGGCGGTGCCTGCGTCTCCAACGTGCGGATCTGCATCGGCGAGGTGTGCGGCCGCAGGAGGAGCTCGGGGTGGCCCGGCACGTCCACGTAGGTCGTGTCCATCGACGTGCGCGCGGGGTGATCCGGCGGGATGTTCAGCGCGTCGAAGCTGTGCCACTCGTCCTCGACCTCGGCCCCCTCGACGACGCGGTAGCCCATCCGGGTGAAGATCTCGACGATCTCGGC
>DATBJQ010000056.1:0-13076 GCA_036556385.1 Actinomycetota bacterium
GTCGGGGTCGCGGAACACGCGCTCCAGCAGCTCTCGGTCGCGGATCGAGCCGACGAACTGCGCCACGTCGGTCGTGTCCTCCCGGACCACGGGCGCCTGCGAGATCCCGTGCTGGTGCAGCCGATCGACCGCCTGACGCACCTTGTCGTGCGCCTGGACGGTGATCAGGCTGGGGAGCTCCCCGCCCTTCGCGGACAACACCGCCTCGACCGTGACCACCTCGGGTCCCTCGAGGAAGCCGTACTGACGCATCCACGCGTCGGAGAAGAGCTTCGTGAGGTAGTTGCGGCCCGTGTCGGGGAGCAGCACCACGATCGTGCGATCCTGGTCGAGGTCGCGAGCAACCTCGAGGGCGGCGGCCACGGCGGACCCGCCCGACCCGCCGACCAGGATGCCCTCGCTGCGGGTCACGGCGCGGGCCGTCAGGAAGGCCTCGCGATCGGGCACGCGGACCCAGCGGTCGACCACGGACGGGTCGAACGTCTCGGGGAAGAAGTCCTCGCCGATCCCCTCCGTCAGGTAGGGGCGGGGAACGTCCCCCGTGTACACGGATCCCTCGGTGTCGGCCCCCACGATCTGGATGTTCGGGTCCCGGCGCTTCAGGTACCGCCCCACGCCGGTGATCGTGCCGCCCGTGCCGACGCCCGCGACGAACGCGTCGATGCGGCCGCCGGTCTGCTCCCAGATCTCCGGGCCGGTCGTCTCCTCGTGCGTCCGCGGGTTCTCCTGGTTGAAGTACTGGTTGGGTTGGAACGCGCCGGGGATCTCCGCGGCGAGCCGGTCCGCGACCGCGTAGTACGACTCGGGCGACTCGCGTGGGACCGCGGTGGGGGTGATCACGACCTCGGCGCCGTAGGCGCGGAGCAACGCGATCTTCTCCTGGCTCATCTTGTCGGGCATCACGAAGATGCAGCGGTAGCCGCGGATCGCGGCGGCGATCGCGAGGCCGTGGCCGGTGTTCCCCGACGTGGGCTCCACGATCGTCCCACCGGGTCGCAGGAGCCCGTCGCGCTCGGCCGCCTCGATCATGCGGATCCCGATGCGATCCTTCACCGAGCCGCCGGGGTTCAGCATCTCGAGCTTGGCAAGGACGGTGGGACGGAGCCCACGCGTCACGGAGTGCAGCCGGACGAGCGGCGTGTTGCCCATGGCGTCGAGGAAGGTCTCCAGCACCTGCATCAGCGGCGTCCTCCTGGGCCTTCGACACCCCGGCCGGGCGTGGCCCGCCCCTCGATCGTCACCGTGCCTATCGTGCCACGTCGGGCCGATGGGTGACCCGACCCAGGCCGTTCGGGCGCCGGATCTTCGTCGTGGGATCGACCGGAGGGCTCACCTCCGGGGGGTAAGCTGCCGATGCTTCCGCCGATGGACGACGGAACGAGAGGGACGGTGGTGAGCGACCGCGAGATGGGGATCGGCGGGGGCGGCGAGCGTCTGCTCGTCGTCGACGACGACCCCTTCATCGCCCGGCTCCTGGAGATCGAGCTCGCCGCCGCGGGGTACTCCGTGCGCGTGGCGAACGATGGTCAGCAGGCCCTGGACCTGGTCAAGCAGGATCCGCCCGACCTCGTGATCACCGACGTCATGATGCCGCATGTCGACGGGTTCGAGCTCACGCGCCTGCTGCGCCAGGACCCTCGGACGGCGATCATCTCGGTGATCATCCTCACCGCTCGGGGCCTCTCGGCCGACAAGCTCGAGGGGTTCGCGATCGGGGCGGACGACTACATCGTCAAGCCCTTCGACACGCCGGAGCTGTTGGCGCGCGTCCGAGGCGTGCTCCGCCGGTCCAAGGAGATGAAGGACGAGTCTCCGCTCACCGGACTCCCCGGGAACGTCCGGATCCAGGAGGAGATCGAGGGCAGGGTCACGTCCGGCGGCGACTTCGCGCTGCTCTACGCCGACATCGACCAGTTCAAGTCGTTCAACGACCACTACGGGTTCGCCCGCGGCGACGACGTGATCCGCGCCGTGGCGCGGTTGATGGAGGACGTCCTGGCGGAGTTCGCGGCCGACGACTCGTTCGCCGGGCACCTGGGTGGTGACGACTTCGTGCTGGTCGTGCCGCCGAACGTCGCGGCGATCGTGGCTGACACGATCGTGCAGCGCTTCGACGAGCTGGTGCCGACGTGGTACGACGAGGCCGATCGCGACCGCGGCTGGCTGGAGGTCGAGGATCGCCGCGGCCAACAGCAACGATTCGGCGTCCTGACGATCTCGATCGGCGTGGCCAGCACGCAGCGCCGGGGGTTCGCCCACTTCGCCGAGGTCGTCGCCGTGGCGACCGAGATGAAGAACTTCACGAAGGGGACCGCGGGCTCCTCCTGGGCGATCGACCGACGGACCGGCTGACAGCTCGCCGAGCCCGGCTCGATCGAGTGAAGGCGTCGATCAGGTGAGGGTCGCGCCCGCGGGCACGAGCTCGGACAGCGGACCGGGCTCCGCCAGGTAGAAGCCCTGACCGAAGCGGACACCGAGCTCCGTGAGCGTCCGCAGCTCCGGCTCGGATTCGATCCCCTCCGCGACGATCGTCATGCCCATCTCGTCCGCGAACGAGATCAGCGCCGAGGCCAGCGCCCGTCGGCCGCGATCCTGGTCGATGTTCCGCGTCAGCGAGATGTCGACCTTGACGACGTCGGGCGTCAGCAGGAGCGCGTGCCGCAGGCTGGCGAAGCCCGCGCCGGCATCGTCGATCGCGATGCGGACGCCGCGCTGCCGGAGGCCCTCGAGCGATTCGGAGAGCCGGTCGTAGTCGTCGATCGCCTCGTGTTCCGTGATCTCCACCAGCACCCGGGGGCCGACGGGCTCGAGCATCAGCGCGAGCTCGGGGCTGGGGGCCGTGCGATGGGAGCAGTTGACGGACAGGTAGACCTCGGGCGGCACGCGCGGGAGGGCCGCGATCGCCTGGCGGATCGCGGCGAGCTCCAGATGGACGCCGAGCTCGAGCGAGACGGCCTCCGCGAACCAGTCCTGGGGGGCCCGCAACGGGATCGAGCGGAACCGGGCGAGCGCTTCCAGACCGACCGTGGCGCGCGTCTCCAGGTGCATGATCGGTTGGAACACCATCGAGAGTCCCTCGCCGTCGGCGAACCGACGGATCTCCTGGCGCCGCGTCTCGAGCTCTTCGCGCTCGATCTCCTCGCGCCGGAGCTGGCTCGCGAGCTCGGCGACGATCCCACCGACGACCTCGCTGGAGAGGCTGGTCCCGCCGTCGGCCACCCGCCGGATCGAGCGAACGATCTCCTCGGCCCCGGTCCCCTTGACCAGGTACCCGACCGCGCCCGCGCGGAGCATCTCCAGGACGGTGGGGCGGTCCTCGAAGGCCGAGAGCGCGATCACACGGGTGTCGGGGGAGATCCGCTGGATCTCGCGGGCCGCCCGCGCGCCACCGCCCGCGGGCATCTTGACGTCCACCAGGGCGACGTCCGGGCGTTCGCGCGAGGCGAGGTCGATCGCCTCGTCCGCGTCGGCGGCGGCGCCGACGAGCAGGACGTGGTCCTCCTGCGCGAGGAGGTCCGCGAGCGCGCCACGGAGCGCCGGCTCGTCGTCGGCGACCAGCACACGGATGCGGGTACGGGGCCCATCACCCCTGGTGGGGACGTCCAGGGAGATCACGAAGGTGGACGGTAGCCCGGCACTCGGCCTCCTGCAATCACCGGTTCGGGGGGCATCCGTTCGGGGGGTGCCCCCCTCCCTCCGGACGGCCCACGGGGGGTCCGAGGAGGCCGTAGCATGCTGCTGCATCGGAGGTGCGCCCATGAGCGTTCGAGAGGTCCGTGCACCCAGGGGAACGACCCTGTCCTGCCGGTCGTGGCCGCAGGAGGCCGCGATGCGGATGCTCATGAACAACCTCGATCCCGAGGTCGCGGAGCGACCGGAGGACCTGGTCGTCTATGGGGGCACGGGGCGGGCGGCTCGCTCCTGGGAGGCCTTCGACGCGATCGTGCGCACGCTGCGAGACCTCGCCGACGACGAGACCCTGCTGGTCCAATCGGGCAAGCCGGTGGGCGTGTTCCGCACGCACGACCTGGCGCCCCGCGTGCTGATCTCGAACTCGATGCTCGTGCCCAAGTGGGCGGACTGGGACACGTTCCGGGAGCTCGAGCACGCGGGGCTCACGATGTACGGGCAGATGACCGCCGGGTCCTGGATCTACATCGGCACCCAGGGGATCCTGCAAGGCACCTACGAGACGCTCGCCGAGTGCGCCCATCAACACTTCGACGGGTCGCTGGCCGGCACCGTCACGCTGACCGGTGGGCTGGGTGGGATGGGCGGCGCCCAGCCCCTCGCGGTGACGATGAACGACGGCGTGGCGCTCTGCGTCGAGGTCGACCCCGTGCGGATCGAACGCCGCATCAAGACCCGGTACCTGGATCGGGAGACCGACGACCTGGACACGGCGCTCGCGTGGGCGGACCGGGCGAAGGCCGACCGCGAGGGGCTGTCGGTCGGGCTGCTGGGCAATTGTGCGGAGATCCTCCCCGAGCTCGTGCGTCGCGGGTGGCAGCCCGACGTGGTCACGGATCAGACGTCGGCGCACGATCCCCTGGGCGGCTATGTGCCGGCGGGCCTGAGCCTCGCCGAGGCGGGGGAGCTGCGCGAGCGCGATCCCGAGACGTACGTCAAACGCGCCAACGCGTCGATGGCCGCGCACGTCGAGGCGATCGTGTCGTTCAGCGGTCGGGGCGCGGTCGCCTTCGACTACGGGAACAACCTCCGCGCGGGCGCCGAGGCGGGCGGGCTCCCGCACGACCGCGCGTACGCCTACCCGGGGTTCGTCCCGGCGTTCGTTCGCCCCCTCTTCTGCGAGGGCAAGGGTCCCTTCCGGTGGGCGGCGCTCTCGGGCGATCCGGCCGACATCGCCGTCACCGACCGGGCGATCGCCGAGCTCTTCCCCGAGAACGAGCGGCTCCAGCGGTGGCTGCGGATGGCGGGGGACCGGGTGGCGTTCCAGGGTCTGCCCGCGAGGATCTGCTGGCTCGGCTACGGCGAGCGATCGCGGGCGGGGCTGTGCTTCAACCGGCTGGTCGCCGACGGCGAGGTTCGCGCGCCGATCGTGATCGGCCGCGACCACCTCGACAGCGGTAGCGTGGCCAGCCCATACCGGGAGACCGAGGCGATGGCCGACGGGTCCGACGCGATCGCGGACTGGCCGATCCTGAACGCGCTGATCAACACGGCGGCCGGCGCGCACTGGGTGAGCGTTCACCACGGCGGTGGCGTGGGGATCGGGTACGCGCTCCACGCCGGCATGGTCGTGGTCGCCGACGGCACGCAGAACGCCGAGGAACGCCTGCGGCGTGTGCTCACGAGCGATCCGGGGATGGGCGTGATCCGTCACGTCGACGCCGGGTACGAGGAGGCGGCCTCGGTCGCCCGCGAGCGGGGCGTGCGGGTCCCGATGGAGGAGGGGTGATCGAGCCGGTCCGGATCGGCGAGCCCCTGTCGCTCGCCGACGTGTCGGCCGTGGCGGGAGGTGCGCCGGTGACCTTCGGCGACGACGCCCGCGGGCGCGTCCGCGCCGCCCGCGCGGTGATCGAGGATGCCGTCGCCGCGGGGCGGACGATCTACGGGGTCACGACGGGGTTCGGCGCACTGGCCGACACCCTCGTCGATCCGTCGAAGGCGGGGGATCTGCAACACGGCATCATCGCCTCGCACGCCACGGCGGTGGGTAGACCGCTGTCCCGCACGGAGGCGCGGGCGATGCTCCTGCTCCGGGCCCACGTGCTCGCGCTCGGGCACTCGGGGGTGCGGACCGAGGTGATCGATCTGATGGTCGACATGCTGAACCGGGACGTGGTCCCCGTGGTCCCCGAGCAAGGATCGCTCGGCGCCAGCGGCGACCTCGCGCCGCTGGCGGCGCTCGCCCTCCCCGTGATCGGCCACGGCGAGACCCTCGTCGGGGAGGACGGCCGGCGGCCCGCGCCGGAGGCGTTCGCCGACGCCGGGCTCCGCCCGCTGGAGCTCGGGGCGAAGGAGGGCCTGGCGCTCGTGAACGGGACCCAGGGCATGCTCGCGATCGGCGTGCTGGCCCTGCTCCGAGCCGAGCGCCTCGCGCGCACCGCCGACGTGGTGGCGGCGATGACGATCGAAGCCGCCCTCGGCACCGACGCGCCCTTCGACGAGCGCCTCCAGCATCTGCGACCGCACCGGGGTCAGATGGCCAGCGCGGAGAACCTCCGGCGGTTGCTCGCCGGCTCCCCGATCCGCGAGTCCCATCGCGAGAGCGCTCATCTCGTGCAGGACGCCTACTCGCTGCGGTGCACGCCGCAGGTGCATGGCGCGTCCCGGGACACGGCGGACCACGTCCGCGGCGTGCTCGAGGTGGAGGTCAACGCCGTGTCCGACAATCCGATCGTCCTGCCCGGGGACCCCGGGGAGGTCCGCAGCGGCGGGAACTTCCACGGCATGCCCGTCGCCGTCGCGCTGGACGCGCTCGCGCTCTCGCTCGTCTCGCTGGGGTCGATCAGCGACCGGCGGATGTACCGGCTCCTGGACCCGAAGTCCTCCAACGGGCTCCCCCCGTTCCTGGTGCCCGAGAGCGGGTTGAACAGCGGCTTCATGCTCGCGCAGTACACGGCCGCGTCCCTCGTGAGCGAATGCAAGTCGCTGGCCCACCCGGCGTCCGTCGACTCGATCCCGTCGAGCGCCGGGCAGGAGGATCACGTGAGCATGGGGATGATCGCGGCCCGCCACGCCCGTGAGATCGTGACCAACACGGAGACCGTCGTGGCGCTCGAGGTGCTCGCGTCCGCACAGGCGCTGGACCTCCGGGCGCCCCTCGAGCCGGGGCCCGCCACGGCGGGGGCGTTGCGGACGCTCCGGGAGCGGGTGCCGTTCGTGGAGCTCGATCGCGAGCTCGGTCCCGACATCGACGCCGCCGTCTCTCTGGTGCGCGACGGTGGGTTGGTGGAGGCCGCGGAGCGGGCGACCGGCCCGCTCGCGTGACGTCACCGGCGGTCGATCCGCTCCGGGTCGCCGCCGATCAGGTCGCCCCCGCTCCAGACGCCCACCACCGGGTCGTGACCGGGCCGATACGGCACGTGCGCGAACGTGGGGACGTCCAGCAGCACCACGTCCGCCCGCAGCCCCGGCTGGAGCCGGCCCAGCCGCTCGTGCAGTCCCAGCACCCAGGCGGGGTTGGCGGTGGCGGCCGTCAGGGCCTCGAGCGGCGGCAGCCCGTAGAGGGTGCACCCGATCGCGGTCGCCTCCGGCATCGAGGTCACCGGTGAGGTCCCCGGGTTGAGGTCGGTGGCCATGGCGATCGCGGCGCCCGCCGTCCGCAGCGCATCCACCGGCGGGACCGTGGATCGGAGGAAGAACGTCGAGGCCGGCAGCAGGACCGCCGCGGTCGCCGCGGCTCCTCCGAGGGCATCGACGCCGGCCGGCGAGCAGTGGTTCAAGTGGTCCGCGCTCCGCGCGCCGAGCCGCACGGCCGCCTCGGCAGCGCCGGTCCCACCGAGCTGGTCCGCGTGGACCCGCAGCTGCAGGCCGGCCGCCACCGCCGCCGCGGCGACCGCTTCCAGATCCTCGAGCGAGAACGCGATGTCCTCGACGTAGATGTCGACCTGGTCCGCCAGCCCCTCGGCGCTCGCGGCCGGGATCAGCTCGTCGCAGACGGCGCGGACCCACGCGGTGCGGTCGATGCCCTCCGGGACGGCGTGGCAGCCGAGCAGCGTCACCCGGCACGTCTGCGGCGCCTGGTCGGCCAGGGCCCGTGCCAGGCGCGCCTGACGGAGCTCGTCCTCGATCGAGAGCCCGTACCCCGTCTTGAGCTCCGTCGCCGTCGTCCCGCTCGACGCCATCTCGCGCAGCAGCGCGAGGGAGAACGCCAGCACCTCGTCGTCGTCCGCTTCACGGAGCTGCCGGGACGACCGGTAGATCCCGCCCTCCCGGCCGTGCAGGTCGCGGTAGGAGCTGCCGGCCAGCCGGGCCTCGAACTCGTCCGCGCGCCACCCCGCGAACGGCAGGTGGACGTGGCAGTCGACGAACCCGGGGACGAGCGTGCCGCGGTCGGGTCGTCCCGCGTCGGGTTCCCACGGCAGGCCGTGGGCGGGACCGCAGAACACGAGGTCGCCACCGTCGTCCCACGCCACGCCGACGGGTCCCGGGAGCTCGGCCGCCGCCGATCCGCCGCGGAACGGCGGGTTCCCGACCGGGCCGGCGAGCGACGCTGCGACCACGGCGCCCCTCCCCATGCGCCGCAGCCTACCCGGCGTCTCTGGCCCGGCGCCTCCGGCTCGGACCTGGGTCACGCGGCGTACGCTCGGCGTGTGCGGGTCGAGCGGACGATCGTGCTCCCGGTGCGTCGCGACGAGGCGTGGGAGGTCCTGGTGGACTGGGAGCGGCAGGCGACGTGGATGGTGGATGCCGATCGCGTGGACGTGACCTCGCCGCATCGCGAGGGCGAAGGGGTGACGCTCGCGGTGCGGACGAGGGTTCTCGGCGTTCCCGCGTTCACCGAGCCGATCCAGGTCGTGGTCTGGGACCCCCCGCGACTGCTCGCGGTCCGCCACGGGGGCCCCGTCTCGGGGACCGGGACCTGGTCGTTGGACGGCGTCGAGGGCGGGACGCGGTTCCGGTGGTCCGAGGAGCTCCGGCTCGCCGCCCCGGTCGTCGGAGGGTTCGTCGCCACGCTCTATGCCCCGGTCCTCGGCCTGCTGATGGACCGGGCGATGGAAGGGCTGCGTCGCTACGTGATCGCGGCGGGGCCCGGCGGCACGGTTCCCGGCCACCGACCCTGAACCGTCACGCCGGCGGAGGAGCGAGCACCAGCAGCACGACGGCGGGATCGGGCGAGGCGTTGCGGACGGTGAGCTGCTCCCCGGCCGGGACGACGACCGTCTCCCATTGATCCATCCGGGCGCGGCCCTTCCCGACCTGGACGGCGACCTCGCCGGCCAGGACGACGACGAGGCCATCGGCCGCCTCGTCGGTCAACGGCCCCACGCCCTGGGCACCCTGCAGGCAGATCACCTGCGACCAGAGCCGCTCGCTCTCCTCCAGCACCTCGCTGCGAGGTGCCTCCTCGTCGAAATGGATCAGGTCGGTGAGGTTCCGCGTCTTCATGTCGGTCCGCCAGCCTATCGGCGACCCCGTGGCCGGGCGGTGCCGTCGCCGGACGGCGACGCGCGGGTGGGGCGTGCCGAGGTCTACACTTCGGGGCCGCCCGGACGCCCGCGCGCCGACCAGAGCGACGACGGAAGGAGCTTCCCGTGACCGACTTCGCCTCCTCGACCACGACCCCGCTGGCGGCCGAGGCCGATCTGTTGATCGCCCCCGTCTTCGAGGGCCCCGAGCCCGGTCCCGGGGTCAGGGAGCTGGGACTCCTGGCCGCCTACGAGGCCGCGAAGCTCACGGGGAAGAAAGGCCAGCACCTGCTGGTGCCGCGTCCCGCGGACGCGACGTTCGCCGCCGGCGCGGTGCTGCTGGTGGGGGTGGGCGCGAAGGCCTCCTTCGACGTCACCGCGATGCGGCGCGCCGCCGGATCGGCGGCGGGGACCGCGCGGCGGTTCGGGCGGGTGACCACGACCCTCGCGCTCCCCGCGGGTGCCCGCCACGCCGCCGACGCGGTCCAGGCGGTGGCCGAAGGGCTCGGGCTCGGGGCGTACCGCTTCGATCGCTACCGGTCGAAGCCGCGCGAGGAACGCGGCGTGACCTCCGTGACGGTGCTGTCCTCGGAGCGCTGGGACGCGAAGCAGGTGCGCGCGGCGATCCAGCGGGCCGACGTGCTCGTGGACGCCGTCTGCTGGGCGCGCGACCTCGTGAACACGCCGGCGAGCGACCTCCCCCCCGCGGCCCTGGCGGATGCGGCGAGGGAGATGGCCGAGGAGGTCGGGCTCACCTGCCGCATCTGGGACGAGACGGAGCTCGAGGACGGCGGCTTCGGCGGGATCCTCGGGGTCGGCCGCGGGTCGGTGCACCCGCCGCGGATGATCGAGCTGTCCTACCGGCGCGGGGGAAGGTCCGCGCCCCTCGCCCTCTCCGGCAAGGGCGTGACCTTCGACTCGGGGGGCCTCTCGATCAAGACGGCCGACGGCATGGAGTCGATGAAGGACGACATGGGAGGCGCCGCGTCGATCCTGGGCACGATGAAGGCGATCGCCCGCCTGAAGCCCAAGGTCAACGTGATCGCGGCGATCCCGGCCAGCGAGAACATGCCGAGCGGCTCGGCGCAGAAGCCGGGCGACGTGATCCGCCACTACGGGGGCACCACCTCCGAGGTGCTCAACACCGACGCGGAGGGCCGGCTGATCCTGGCCGACGCGATCGCCTACCTCGCATCCCAGGATCCGGCGTTGATCGTCGACACCGCCACCCTCACCGGCGCGTGCATGGTGGCGCTGGGCACCGACATCACCGGCGCGATGGGCAACGACGACCGGCTCGCGCGCGATCTGATCGCGGCCGGTGCGGCCGCGGGCGAGCCCATGTGGCAGCTGCCCCTGTTCCACGACTACCGCGCGTTGATCGACTCGAACGTCGCGGACATCAAGAACATCGGGAAGCGCTACGGAGGCGCGATCACGGCCGCGTGGTTCCTGGCGGAGTTCGCCGGCGAGACGCCCTGGGTCCATCTCGACATCGCGGGGCCCGCGTTCACCGATCAGGGCACCGACCTGAGCCCCAAGGGCGCGACGGGGGTCCCGATCCGGACGCTCGTGCGGTTCATCCTGGATCGGGCGGCGTGACGGACGAGGCGGCCGAGCTCCGCACCGGCCCCGTCGTGGCCGTCTTCGCGCACCCCGACGACGCCGAGATCGCAGCCGGGGGCACGCTGGCGAAGTGGGCGGCGTCGGGGCGCGAGGTCCACCTCGTGGTGCTGACGAACGGCGACCGGGGCTCCGGCGACGCCACGGTCTCCCGTGCCGAGCTCGCGGCGACCCGCGAGCGGGAGACGCACGACGCGGCGGCGGTGCTCGGGCTCGCGAGCGTCAGGATCCACGGCACGCACGACGGCGAGCTGGCGAACGAGCCGGCCGTGCGGGAGCCCGTCGTCCGTCGGATCCGGGAGGTCGGCGCCGAGACGTTGCTCTCGGTCGACCCCACGGCGGTGTTCTTCGAGGACCGGTACTACAACCACTCGGACCATCGCACGGCCGGCTGGGTGGCGCTGGACAGCGCCTTCCCCGGCAGCGGCAATCCTCACTTCTTCGCCCACCACCTGGCCGAGGGGCTCGGCGTGCAGGAGGTCCACGACGTCTGGCTGGGGTGGACGAACGAGCCGAACCACGTCGAGGACGTGAGCGACACCTTCCAGCGCAAGATCGACGCACTCGCCCGGCACGCGAGCCAGCTCGCCGAGGGGATCCGCTACTTCGAGGAGATCCTCCACGAGGAGGGTGCGAAGGCCGGGGAGAAGGTCGGGGCGGCGTTCGCCGAGGAGTTCCGGGTCCTGGATCTCGCCTGACCGGGGGGCCCTCTACTCCTTCGCGCCCACGGCCAGCAGGACCTCGCGCCGGTCGTGGAGCGGATCGGGGAACCGTTCGGCGAACGTCGCGTGCGCCCGGGCCATGAAGGCGTCCCAGCCGGGTCCGTCGAGCATGCTGCGCACGAAACGTCCGGTCGCCCAGCTCGTGAGGCCGTCGACGTAGTCGTCACGCGGGTACGTCCACTCGTAGGTGCGGCGCTCGACGCGGACCCGACGCAGGCCCGCGTCGTACAGGACCGTCTCGAGCGCGTCGGGGCGGCGGAAGCGCTCGTGGTTCGGGATCGCCCGGGACATCGTGGGCTCGAGCATCTCTCGGGGGACCACCCGACCGACCAGCTCGAGCCACGCCTCGAGGAACGCGTCGTTCGCGTCGGCCCACGCGGTGAAGGCCTGCCGACCGCCGGGCCGGGTCACGCGCAGGAGGTCGAACAGCGCGGTGTCGACGCGGGCGAAGTGCGCGAGCACGAACGAGCCCAGCACGACGTCGAACGTGCCGTCGCGGAACGGCAGGTCGATCGCCTCGGCCACGGCGTTCGCCGCCCCGGGGGTGGCGCGCTGCGCCTCGTCCACCATCGCGGGAGAAGCGTCGACCCCGACCACCCAGGCGCCCGTCTCCCGGGCCGCGCGCGCCGCCGCGCCCGTTCCCGTCCCCACGTCGAGGACGCGCTGCCCGCCGCCCACCTCCGCGAGGTGCACCAGCTCGCGCGCCGGCTCCTCGAGCCGGGGCGCGTGGACGCGCGCGTAGGTGGTCGCGACGCCGTCGTAGGAGGTCCAGTCGCGCATGGGCTCTCCAGGGTACCGGCCGGCCGGGCGCGCCAGGCGGGCCCCATCCCCGCGGCTACGCTGATGCGCCATGGACCCCCACCGGAGCGACGCGTGAGCGGGTTCGGGGGGGTCCTCGCGATCGTGCTGGCCGAGACGGTGGCGGGCGCCGCGGCCCTCACGTGGTGCACCCCTCTCTGGAACGAGACGAAGCGCTCCTACTTCGCCCTGTGGGGTGTCGTGGTGACGTTCGCGTTCGCGCTGTGGGCTTGGTGGGCGGCCCGGTCGGCCGCCTCCCCCGACGACACGGCCGCCCTGTGGAGCTCCCGCCTGGCGTTGGCCACGCTGGTCGCCGTGGCCGCGTCGGCCCTCCTCCTCCTGGCGCGCCGCCGCGTGCGCTGGTTCGAGCCCGCGGGGAGGATCTCTGGGCTGATCTCGGTTCCCCTCGCGGTGGCCACGCTGGCCGCGATGGCGGCGACCGGCCGGCAGACCTATCCCGTCGCCCTGTTCCAGCTCTTGGCGGGCGCCGCGTTCCTGGGCGCCGCCTTCGACGGGCTGTTCCTCGGTCACTGGTACCTCACGGACCGCAAACTGAGCCGCGTGCCGATCCAGCGATACACCGCCGTCCTGCTCGTGGCCTCGGTCGTGGAGATCGTCGCGATCGTGAGCGCGGGGTTCGACAGCATGGAGGCGACCCCGGAGCTCAACCCGTTGCTCACGGCGGGCGCGCTGGCGCCGTGGATCGCGATCGGGATGGCGGTGGCCACCCTGGTGATCGCCGTCCTGGTGCGGGCGGCCCTGCGCGGCCAGCGCGCCAGCGCCGTCCAGTCCGCGACCGGCTTCTACTACCTGGCTGTCGTCACGGCGTTCACGGCCG
>DATBJQ010000057.1:0-10669 GCA_036556385.1 Actinomycetota bacterium
AGCGCGTCGGCCTTGTCCGCGCCCGCCACGAGCCACAGGATCTGGTGCGCCGCGTCGAGCACCGGATACGTGAGCGTCATCCGCCGCCGTCCCTGGTAGTCACCGGTCAGCGCGACGGACCGGTCGCGCACCTCGAGGACCGGGTCGCCGGGAACGAGCGACGCCGTGTGGCCGTCCGGGCCGAGCCCCAGGTGGATCAGATCGAAGTGGGGGGGGAGGTCGGCGGCGTAGCGTGCCGCCGCCGCCTCGAGGTCGGGGTCCTCGACGGGCATCGCGTGGACCGTGACCCCGGCGGTGCGATCGTCGCGCAGGTCCTCCAGGAGGTGCGTGAGGTTCCGATCCGGATCGCCCGCCGGAGCGACGCGCTCGTCGACCTGGAAGATGCGCGTCGAGGACCACGGCATGTCCTCGTCGCGAAGGGTCGCGAACATCGCCCACGGCGTATGACCGCCGCTCACCGCGAACGTGCACGATCCGTGGTCGGCCGCGGCGGCCCGCGCTCGCTCCGCGACGAACGCGGCGGCGGCCGCGGCCGCTGCTGCTGCGTCATCGAAGACGTCCACCCGGAGCTCGGCCATCACGACGCCTTCTCGTCGTGGCCGCCGAACTCCTTGCGCATCGCCGACAGGACCTTGTTCCCGAAGTCGTCCAGACCCCGCGACGCGAACCGGGAGTAGAGCGCGGTGGTGAGCACGGGCACCGGGACGCCCTCGTCGATCGCGGCGATCGACGTCCATCGTCCTTCTCCCGAATCCGACACCCGTCCTTCGAACCCCGCGAGCTCGGGCGACGCGGTCAAGGCGGCCGCCGTCAGGTCCAGCAGCCACGACCCGACCACGCTTCCTCGCCGCCAGACCTCGGCGACTGCCGGGATGTCCAGGTCGAACCGGTAGAACTCCGGCTGCTCCAGCGGCGCGGTCTCAGCGTCCGCCTCGCGGGTCACCGAGCCCGCGTTCGCGTTCTTCAGGACGTTCAGCCCCTCGGCGTACGCGGCCATGATCCCGTACTCGATCCCGTTGTGGACCATCTTCACGAAGTGGCCCGCCCCGTTCGGGCCGCAGTGCAGGTACCCGCGCTCGGCCGCGCTGGGCTCGCCCGTGCGGCCGGGCGTCCGGGGAGCTGCCTCGATCCCGGGCGCGATCGTGCGGAAGATCGGCTCGAGGTGCGCGAACACGTCGTCCTCCGCGCCGATCATCAGGCAGAACCCGCGCTCGAGGCCGAAGACGCCACCGCTCGTGCCGACGTCGACGTAGTGGATCCCCTGGGGCCGCACCGCGTCGGCCCGACGCATGTCGTCGCGATAGTACGAGTTGCCGCCGTCGATCAGCATGTCGCCGGACCCCAGCCGCTTCGCCAGCTCCTGGACCGTCTCCTCCGTGATCGACCCGGCCGGCACCATGATCCACACGGCCCGGGGTGGGGTGAGGGCCGCGACGAAGTCGTCGAGGGACGTCGAGCCGGTGGCACCTTCCTGCTGGAGGTCCTGCACCGCGCCCGGGTTGACGTCGTAGACGACGACGTGGTGCCCGTCGCGCATCAGCCGGCGCGTGAGGTTCGCGCCCATCCTGCCCAGGCCCACCATGCCGAGCTGCATCGGTCTGTCGCTGGTCATGACCCGCTCCCCTTCCGTGACGCGCCGCGGACCCGCGGGGAGCCAGGCTACCCCGGCCCCGCCCGGAGCACGAAGCGGTCCATCGCCTCGGCGAAGCCCTCGTGCTGGTTGCTCGCCGTCACCCGGCGAGCCGCGCGCTGGACCTCCCTGCCGGCGTTGCCCATCGCGATGCTGAGGCCCGCGTGAGCGAACATCAGGACGTCGTTCGGCATGTCGCCGATCGTCGCGATCGCCTCGGCGGGGATGTCGAACCGGTCCGCGAGGAAGCGGGCCACCGCTCCCTTGTTCGCGTCCGGATGCGTGACGTCCAGGTAGTACGGCTGCGATCGCGACGCCGACACGTGCTCGCCGAACCGGTCGTGCGCCGCCGTGTTGGCGTCGATCACGATGTCGTGGTCGTCCCCCACGCCGACGATCTTTGCGATGTCACCCTGGAGGTCGTCGAAGGACGCGACCATGTCCGGTTGGAAGCCGACCGTTGCCGCTTCGCGCGCCACGTGGGCACCGTCCCGGTCGAGGACGAGCCACTCGGCGCCCCGGTAGACCCAGACATCGAGCCCGAACGAGGCCAGGAGGTCGATCACCGGCGCCACCACGTGCGACGGCAAGGTCCGTTGCGCGATCGTCGACAGGTCGGGTTCGACGAAGAGGCCGCCGTTGAACGCAGCCAGCGGCGTGTCGAGGCCCAGCGGTTCGATCAGCATCGACATCCCTCGCGGCGGACGCCCGCTCGTCACCGCGAACAGGATCCCGGCGTCGCGCAGCCGCCGGACCGCGTCGATCGCCGGGCCCGTGAGCACTTTCTCGTTCGTCACGAGCGTTCCGTCGACGTCGGACAGGACCAGGCGGATCGGTGGCCGGCTCATGGCCCGCCTCCGATCGTGCGGCGCTCGACGTCGTGGCCGCGACCGATCAGGACGAGCCAGACCATCGAGGGCGGGAAGAGCCCGTGCTCGACGACGCCCGGGAGCGCCGAGAGACGCCGGTCGAGCTCCCCCGGGTCCCCGACCTCGCCGAGGAGGTCGGCGATCACACCACCGTCCGGACTCGGGGGGACGTCGCGGATCGCCGCGTGCTCCAGGTCGCGGAGGGTCGCAGCCAGCCCGAACGGCGCGAGCTCGAGCGGGATCGGCGGCGCGATCCGCTGGACGGGCTTGTCCGAGGACACGACCACGACGAACCGATCGGCGGCGGCGGCCACGCGCTTCTCGCGTGTGTGGGCGGCCCCGCCGCCCTTCACGAGCCATCCTGCCGGGTCGACCTGGTCGGCGCCGTCGATCGCCAGGTCGAGATGGGCGATCGCGTCCGCGCCCTCGAAGGGGTCGAGCGCGAGACCGACGCTCCGCGCGGCCACCTCGGTGCTGGGGGAGGAGGCCACGCACCGGATGTCGAGCCGGCGCTCGGCGAGCACCGGGAGCACCAGCGCCAGGGTCGAGCCCGATCCGAGCCCCACTCGCATCCCCGGTTCGACCAGCTCGGCGGCCGCGGCGGCCGCCAGCGCCTTCTCGCCTTCGACGTCCATCGGCCCGCCTACCCGGGGTCCCCGTCGTGCGAGCGCTGGCTCCGGTAGCGGCGGATCAGGGCGTTCGTCGAGCTGTCGTGGGCCAGCGCCGGCTCGCCCGGGCTCTGCAGCTCCGGGATGATCGCCTTGGCCAGGACCTTGCCCAGCTCGACGCCCCACTGATCGAACGAGTCGATCCCCCAGATCGTGCCCTGGGTGAAGACGCTGTGCTCGTAGAGCGCGACCAGCGTGCCGAGGATCCGCGGCGTGAGCTCCTCGGCCAGGATCACGCTGGTCGGACGGTTGCCCTCGAACACGCGGTGCGGCACGAGCGCGGGCGGCGTGCCCTCGGCCGCCACCTCGTCCGGTGTCCTGCCGAAGGCCAGGGCCTCCGCCTGGGCGAACACGTTGGACAGCAACAGGTCGTGGTGATCCCCGAGCGGGTTGAGCGACCGAGCGAACCCGATCAGGTCGCACGGGATCAGCTTCGTCCCCTGGTGGATCAATTGGTAGAAGGAGTGCTGGCCGTTCGTCCCCGGCTCGCCCCAATACACCGGCCCGGTCTGCACGTCGACCGCCGTCCCGTCGAGCGTCACGTGCTTCCCGTTGGACTCCATCGTGAGCTGCTGGAGGTAGGCGGGGAAGCGCTTGAGGTACTGCTCGTAGGGGAGCACGGCGACGGTCTGCGCGTCGAAGAAGTCGCCGTACCAGACCGCCAGCAGCCCCATGAGGACGGGCAGGTTCCGGTCGAACGGCGCCGTGCGGAAGTGCTCGTCCATCGCGTGGAACCCGTCGAGCAGCTCGCGGAAGCGCTGGGGCCCGATCGCGAGCATCGTCGACAGGCCGATCGCGGAGTCCATCGAGTAGCGACCACCGACCCAATCCCAGAACCCGAACATGTTGTCGGTGTCGATCCCGAACGCCGACACGCCGTCGGCGTTCGTCGACACGGCGACGAAGTGCTTCGCGACGGCGTGATCGTCGCCCCCGAGGCCGTCCACCAGCCACGCGCGCGCGGTGTGCGCGTTCGTCATCGTCTCGAGCGTGGTGAACGTCTTGGACGAGATGACGAACAGGGTCTCCGCAGGATCCAGGTCTCGGGTCGCCTCGGCGAAGTCCGTGCCATCGACGTTGGAGACGAACCGGAAGGTCATGTCCCGCCTGCCGTAGTGGCGCAGCGCCTCGTACGCCATCACCGGGCCGAGATCGGATCCGCCGATCCCGACGTTGAGGACGTTGCGGATCGGACGGCCCGTGTGACCGATCCAGTCGCCGCCGCGCACGCGGTCGGCGAAGCGGGACATCCGGTCGAGCACCTCGTGGACGTCGGGGACGACGTCGTGACCATCCACCAGGATGCTGGCGGTCCGGGGTGCGCGCAGGGCCACGTGGAGGACGGCGCGGCCCTCGGTGACGTTGATCCGCTCGCCCGTGAACATCGCCTCGATCCGTTCGCGGAGCCCCACCTCCTCCGCGAGGGTCACGAGCAGCCGGACGGTCTCGTCCGTGATCCGGTGCTTCGAGTAGTCGAGGTAGAGCCCGACGTCCTCGACCGCGAGACGCTCGCCGCGGGTGGGGTCGTCGGCGAAGAGCTCGCGCAGGTGCACGTCGGCGAGGGCGGCGTGGTGCGCCTCGAGCGCCTGCCAACCGGGTCGGTCCCGAAGCGGCGTGGTCATCCGGCGACCGCACCCGCCTTCGCGTCGACCACACCCAGCAGGTCCTTCCACGCCGAGACGAAGGAGGCGGCGCCGTCCGTCTGCAGCTGGGCGGCGAGTGCGTCGACGTCCACCCCCGCCTCGGCGAAGGCCGCGAGCGTCTCCTCGGCGTCCCCCCCGTCGGCCGGCATCGGAGGTCCGACCTCGCCGTGATCGGCGAACGCCCGGAGGGTCTCGTCCGGCATCGTGTTCACGGTGAGCGGCGCGCCGAGACCGTGCACGTACAGCGTGTCCGAAGCCGCCGGATCCTTCGTGCTGGTGCTGGCCCAGAGCAGGCGCTGCGCCCGGGCGCCGACGTTGGCCAGACGTTGGAAGCGCTCGGAATCGAGCACCTCGCGATAGGCCCGGTACGTCTGCAACCCCACCGCCAGCGCCAGCCGATCCTGCAGCCCTACGGGGACCCGATCGTGGACGGCCACGTCCCACCGTGACATGAAGACCGAGGCGACCGAGCCGACGGCGGGGTCGGAGCCCTCCGCCTGCCGCCGCTCCACCCCGCGCAGGTACGCGTCGGCGGCCGCCCGGTAGTGCTGGGGGGAGAACAGGAGGGTCACGTTCACGGGGATCCCGCGCGCGATCGCCTCTTCGATCGCCGGGAGCCCCTGCTCGGTCCCCGGGATCTTGATGAAGAGGTTGGGCCGGTCCGCGCGCGCGTGCAGCTCAGCCGCCTCGGCGATCGTGCGCTCGGTGTCGTAGGCCAGCAGTGGCGACACCTCCAGCGAGACCCACCCGTCGACCCCATCGGTGGCGTCGTGGATCGGGCGGAACACGTCGGCGGCGGCGCGCAGGTCCTCCACCGCGAGGTCGAAGAACAGCTCCTCGCCGGTCCGGCCGGCCGCGACGCCCTCGCGGATCGCGTCGTCGTAGTCGTCGGTGGTCCGGAACGCGTGGTCGAAGATCGACGGGTTCGACGTCAGCCCGGTGATCGCGTCCTCGTCCACGTAGCGTTGCAGCTGACCGCTGCGGAGCAAACCCCGGGTGATGTTGTCCAGCCACAAGCTCTGGCCGGACGCCCGCAGCCGCTCGGTCGCCCTCATCGCCTCACTCCCCGTCGGATGCCCGCGCGGCCGCGAGGCGTTCCCTCGCGACCTCCTCCACGCGTTCGGGCGTGAACCCGAACTTCGTCTGCAGCTCTTTCAGCGGTGCCGAGGCACCGAACGTGTGCATGCCGATCACCGCGCCCGCGGGTCCCACGTACCGGTCCCACCCGAGGGTCGACGCCTGCTCCACCGCGACCCGCACGGTGGCGGCCGGCGGAAGCACGGCGTCGCGGTAGGTCTGCGGCTGGCGGTCGAACAGCTCCCACGACGGCATGCTCACCACGCGGGAGCGGATGCCGTCGACGGTCAGACGTTCGTGGGCTCGGACCGCCAGCTCCACCTCGCTCCCGGTGCCGATCAGGACGAGCTCGGGAGGACCGTCGGAGGGGTCGGCGAGCACGTACGCACCCTGTCGGAGCCCCGACGCCGGCGCGTAGACGCCGCGGTCGAGGGTGGGGAGCGCCTGCCGGGAGAGGATCAGCGCCGCGGGCTCGTGCCGCAGCTCCATCACCACGCGCCAGGCCTCCGCCACCTCGTTCGCGTCCCCGGGACGCAGCACGATCAGCCCGGGCATCGCGCGCAGCGAGGCGAGCTGCTCGACCGGTTGGTGGGTCGGTCCGTCCTCGCCCACGCCGATCGAGTCGTGCGTGAAGATGTGGATCACCGGGATCTCCATCAGGGCGGACAGTCGGATCGCGCCGCGCGCGTAGTCCGAGAAGATCAGGAACCCCGACCAGTACGGCCGCACCTTCGTGAGCGACATGCCGTTCGCGATCGCCGTCGCGGCGTGCTCCCGGATCCCGAAGTGCAGGTTCCGGCCCGCGGGGTCGTCCGGCTCCAGGTCCCCGGCACCCTCGAACGTGAGTCGCGTCTTCGTGGAGGGGGCCAGGTCGGCCGAGCCACCGAGCAGCCAGGGCACGTTCCTCGCGATCGCGTTGAGGACCTGACCCGAGCTGTCGCGCGTCGCGAGGCCGGCGGGGTCCGGCGGGAAGGTGGGAACGTCGGCGTCCCACCCCACGGGGAGCTCGCGTCGCTGGATCCGGTCCAGCTCGTCGGCGAGCTCCGGGTAGCGGGCCGCGTAGTCGGCGTACATCGCGGTCCACGCCGCCCGCTGCTCGGCGGCGCGCGCCCCGATGCCCGCGGCGAAGTGCTCGTAGACCTCGTCGGGCACCAGGAACGTGGCGTCCTCCGGCCAGCCGTAGGCCCGCTTGGTCGCCCGCACCTCGTCGGGGCCGAGCGGCTCCCCGTGAGCCGCCGGTGTGTCCTCGCGACCCGGCGACCCGTAGCCGATGTGGCTGTGCACCAGGATCAGGGTCGGCCGCTCGTGCTCCGCGCGAGCGTCCTCGATCGCGTGAGCGACCGCGTCCAGGTCGTTCGCGTCGGCCACGACGACCACGTTCCACCCGTACCCGAGGAACCGGGCTGCGACGTCCTCGGTGAACGTGATGTCGGTGTGTCCCTCGATCGTGATCCGGTTGCTGTCGTAGATCCACGTGAGGTGTGACAGACCCTGGTGCGCGGCGAACGACGCGGCTTCGGAGGAGATCCCCTCCATCATGCAGCCGTCGCCCGCCAACGCGTACACGTCGAAGTCGAAGAGCGGGAACCCGTCGCGGTTGTAGCGCTGGGCGAGCCACCGTCCCGCGAGCGCCATGCCGACGGAGGTGGCGACGCCCTGTCCGAGAGGCCCGGTCGTGGTCTCGACGCCCGAGGTCCACCGGTACTCAGGGTGGCCGGGGCACCTCGACCCGAGCTGGCGGAACGTCTCGATGTCGCGGAGCGTGACGGCCGGCTGGCCGAGGACCTCGTAGTCGGGGTCCACGGCGCGGACACCGGTGAGGTGCAGCATCGACCACAGCAGCATCGAGGCATGCCCCGCGGAGAGCACGAATCGGTCCCGGTTGGGCCAGATCGGGTCTGCGGGGTCGAAGCGGAGGAACCGCTGCCACAGCGTGTAGACGACCGGCGCCATCCCCATCGGTGTGCCGGGGTGACCGGAGGCCGCCTGCTGGATCGCGTCGATCGCGAGCGTTCGGATCGTGGTGATGCTCAGCAGATCCAGGTCGTCGCTCGCACCGAACGAGCTCCCCATGCGGCGGCCCTCCCCTCGTCGCTCGTGGAGGGGAACGGTTTCACGCGGAACCCCTCCGCGGCAAGTCCACCGCTGGGGCCGGAGGGCCGAGGCGGCCCGCAACCGACATCGCTAGGGTGATGGCCCGGACCGAGGACCCCACCACGAAAGGACCGCCGATGCCCCCGTCGCTGACCGCCGGCGTCGACCTGGGAGGGACGAAGATCCAGACCGTCGTCGTTCGTGGCAAGGTCGTGATCGGGAGCGACCGCGTCGCGACGCCAGGGAGCGGCGCGACGGATGTGATCGCCGCGATCGTGGGGTCGCTGCAGGCGTCCCTCGCGGCCGCCACCGCCGAGATCGCCGAGCTCGGGGGGATCGGGATCGGATCGCCGGGCGCGATCGACAGCGCGAACGGCCTCGTGACCGACTCCCCGAACGTCCCCGGGTTCCAGGATGCCGTGGCCCTCGGCCCGGAGGTGTCGGCGGCGCTCCACGACACGCCGGTGACGATCGACAACGACGTCCGCGTGGCGATGCTCGGCGAGCACACGCTGGGAGCCGCCCGTCCGTATCGCAACGTGATGGGCGTCTTCGTGGGAACAGGCGTGGGTGGTGGGCTCGTCCTGGACGGGAAGCTCCGCGACGGTCGGGGCGCCGCCGGCGAGATCGGCCACGCGTCGGTCACACCCAAGGGGCGCCGGTGCTCCTGCGGACGTCGTGGCCACCTCGAGGCGTACGCGGGACGGGGCAGGATGGAGGTGCGGGCCCGCAAGCTGGCCGCGCACGGGGAGGCGACCGACCTGTTCGACATCATGGCCGAGAAGCATCGGGAGCGACTCTCCAGTGGGGTGATCGTGAAGGCCCTGGCGAAGCGGGACCCGATGGCGATGTCCCTCGTGGACGACGCCGTGTGGGCGCTCGGGATCGCGTTGGCGTCGGCCCAGAACCTCCTGGACCTGGAGGCGATCGTGATCGGTGGGGGTCTCGGGGACCGCCTCGGCCAGCCGTTCGTCGACCGCGTGGTCTCGGCGATGCACCCGCGATTGTTCGTCCCGGACAAACCCCCGGTCGTCCTGACGACGGAGCTCCGCGACCTCTCCGGTGCCGTGGGCGGGGCGGTGCTGGCGGACCGGCAGCTCAGCGCCGCTCGTCGCGCCTCCCGCTGATCAGCGGCACGGGTTCGGGCGATCCGCCGCGGTCCTCGAACCGGCGCTGGGTCTCGTCGTCGTGCCGCTTCCAGCGCGCCAGGACGACGAGCATCGCGAGCACCATCCAGAGGTTGCCGACGAGCCACATCGTCACCGCGCCTGCGTGTTGGTCCATGAGCGCCGCCGCCGTGCCTCCGCGCGTCACCAGGTAGGTCGGGTAGAGGGGGTCGCGCGCCATGTAGAGGGCGAGCGCGAGGAACGACATCGCCGGCATCGCGAGGAACAAGGACAGCAGGCGAGCGGGGTACGGAACGGGGTGTGGGGAGGGATCGACGCCGACGATCGGCCACCAGTACACGACGGCAGTGCCGAACAGCGCGGCGTGCTCCAGCACGTGGGCCGGATCGCTGCGCAACGCCCCCTCGAACAACGAGGTCAGGTGGTAGACGAACGGTGTTCCCACGAACAGCGCCCAGCCGACGATCGGGTTCGTGAGGAACGCGACCGTCCTCGAACGCAGGGCGCGGGCGAGGGGCCGCCGCAGGCGGATCGGCCCGGCTCGCAGCGCCAAGGTGATCGGCGCGCCGAGGGCCAGGAGCGGCGGAGCGACGAACCCGAGGAGCAGATGCTGGGCGACGTGGGCGGTGAAGGACGTCTCCGCGGCGGGCTCGAGCGGTGAGGCGAGCGCCACGACCAGGCACAGCAGCCCCGCGGCGAAGCACCACGCTCGTCCGGCCCCGAAGCGGACGCCGCCGCGCGCCAGGCGCCGGTAGCCCACCGCATAGAGCGAGCCCGTCGCCAGGAGCAACGCCAGCGTCATGCCGGCATCGTCCCACGACCGCCGACACCGGGGAACCGGTCCTACCGGACGGCCGCTCGACGGGGACTACATCGACGCCGCGGGCGTGAAGATCTGCGGGACCTCGCTCTCGGCCAGCCTCGCACGCAGCTCCGCGCTCGGCTCGCCGAGGAGCTCCCCGTGCACCACGGTCACCGTTTCGAGGATCGCCGCGGAGAGCTCGGCGAGGTGCTCGGCGTGCTCGATCGCCGCGGCGGAGTCCCGGTACCGCTCGACGATGACGCACTCGGATCGGTCGTCGTTGAGGTAGGTGTCGTACTGCAGCGTCCCGGTGTCCTTGGCCCGCACGATCTCCCTCGCTTGCACGGACAGGCGCTGGAATTCGTCGAGCTTGCCCTCGTGCAACCTGAATCGTGCGATACCGACGAGCTCGCTCACGGCTCCGCCTCCTGACATGTCGGTTCCTCGTCCCTCGGAGCGTTACCCCTGCTCGCCGGGCTCCACACACCGGAGGGAGCGCGCAGGCCCCCGATCCGTCGATGTTTGACCGTGCCGGTCCGCGTGCGTTACAAGGTCGGCATGCTCGCACGGGAGGTGGAGGGGACCCCGAGCGCGAGCCCGCTGCCCCCGATCAGGTTCGGCGCCATCATCTTCCTGGCATCGGAGCTGTTGTTCTTCGGTGGATTGTTCGCCACGTACTTCACGCTGCGTGCCCAGACGTCTCCCTGGCCTCCCGCCGGAGTGGAGCTCGACCTGGTGCTGTCGTCGGTCGCCACCGTG
>DATBJQ010000058.1:0-2700 GCA_036556385.1 Actinomycetota bacterium
GGGGCCCCGACCCTCGATCGGGTCGGACCCCGCCCCGTCCGACGCACGTTCCCCGGCGCCCGTGTTCGGGATCCGGTTGGCGCTCCAAGACGTGCACGGGATCTCCGATGCCGAGATCAGGTCCATCCTGCGCGCCCGGGCCGATCGCCCCTTCGCCGACGTCGGGGATTTCCTACGACGGACCTCGGTGTCCCGGCCGGTGACGGAGGCGTTGGCGCACGTGGGGGCGTTCGACGCGCTGTCGCTCGGTGACGGGAACCGGCGGACGCACCTGTACGCGGCGATGACGACCGTCGCGGCGCGGGAGGGAGACCAGCTCTCGCTCGCGGACGCGGCGGCGCCCGTGCACCGGTTCGTGGACTACAGCGACGCCGAGGTCGTGCGGGCCGAGCTCGAGGTGCTGGGGCTGGACGCGACCCGGCACGTCGTGAGCTTCTTCGAGCCGCTGCTCGCCGACCTGGGCGTGACGCGCACGCAGGACCTGCACCGGTGTCGGGGCGGGACCAAGGTGATGGTGGCGGGCGTGAAGGTGGCCTCGCAGACGCCGGCGATCCGCAGTGGCCAGCGGATCATCTTCCTGACGCTCGACGACGCGACCGGGCCGGTCGAGGTGACGGTGTTCGAGTCGGTCCAGCCCAAGGTCGCGCGGACCGTCTTCCACGCGTACGCGATGGCGGTCTGGGGCGAACTGCGGCGCACCGGCGTCCGGGGGATCAGCGTGGTGGCCGAGGAGGTGTGGGACCTCACCGCGCTGCACCGGGCCCGGGGCGAGGGGCGCCTGCGCGAGGCGATGGCGAACCCCACCCAGCCGGTCGCGCCCGACCGGCGCCTGTGGCACGCGAGTCCCGGCTCCGCCGGCTGAGCGGCGGTACCGTGGCGGTCGTGATGCCGGCGAGGCCTCCGGAGCCGATCCTGCACGTCGACCTCGACGCGTTCTACGCCTCGGTCGAGGTGCTGAAGGACCCGTCCCTCGCGGGCAGGCCCGTGATCGTGGGCGGCACCGGGGCGCGGGGCGTCGTCGCCTCGGCGTCCTACGAGGCCCGCGCGTACGGGGTCCGCTCGGCGATGCCGGCGGTCCGTGCCCGGCGCCTGTGTCCGGACGCGGTCTTCCTGCCGAGCGACTTCGAGGCCTACCGCGCGTATTCGAACCGGTTCCGCGAGGTCCTGTTGTCGTTCACGCCGATCGTGGAGCCGATCTCGCTCGACGAGGCGTTCCTCGACGTGGGGGGCGCCACCGCCCTGTTCGGGCCCCCCGAAGCGATCGCCGCCACGATCCGGGCCCGGGTGGCCTCGGAGGTCGGCGTGACGTGCTCGGTCGGGGTCGCGCCGACGAAGTTCGTGGCCAAGCTCGCCTCGGACGACCGCAAGCCCGACGGGCTGCTCCACGTCCCCGCCGACGGCGTGCTCGCGTTCCTGGAGCCGCTGCCGGTCGGGCGCCTGTGGGGTGTGGGGGAGAAGACCGGCGAGCTCCTCGGCCGGCTCGCCATCCGCACGATCGGGGACCTCGCCCGCACGCCCGAACCGGTCCTCGAGCGGATCGTGGGGGAGCAGAGCGCCCGGCACCTCTGGGGGCTGGCCCACGGCGTCGACGATCGCGAGGTCGTGGCCTACGAAGCCCCGAAGTCGGTGAGCCACGAGGAGACGTTCGAGCGGGACCTGGACGACGAGGCCGAGATCCTGCGGGAGCTGCTCGCGCTCTCGGGCCGGGTGGCCGCCCGGCTGCGCGCCGATGGCTACCGCGCCCGGACGATCGTCCTGAAGGCCCGCCTGGCCACGTTCACGACGCTCACCCGGTCCCGGACGCTCGCCGACCCGACGGACGTCGGCGCCGACCTGTACCGCACGGTCGCGGTGCTGTACCGCAACCTGCCGGGGGCCCGCCGACGGATCCGCCTGCTGGGGGTGCAGGCGGCGGGCCTGGTCCCCGCGGGCTCTGAGCAGCTGGCGATGCTCCGCGGCGAGCGTTGGGGCGACGTCGAGCGCGCGATGGACCGGATCGAGCGACGGTTCGGCCGCGGCGCGGCCACCGCCGCGTCCCTGCTCGACCGCGATCGTCGGTCGTGAGTCCTCGGCGGGGGCGGCCGTTCGGCCGATGCCTTCCGGTGTTCGCGGAGGCGAATCTATAATCGGTCGACGGGACCACCTCCGGGCGAAGGCAGGCAGGATGCCCCTCAGCGATCACGAACAACGGATCCTCGACGAGATCGAACGCCGGCTGGCGGAGGAGGATCCCCGCCTGGTCGAGCAGGTCGGGCGGACCGACCTCTACACGCACCTCGCGCGCCGGATCCGTCTGGCCGTCCTGGGCTTCGGCATCGGCTTCGCGATGCTCCTGCTCTTCGTCGTGTCGGTCTGGGTCGCGGCGGCGGGGTTCGTGATCATGGTGCTGTCCTCGCTGCTGATCTACCGCTACCTGGGGCAGCTCGGTCGCGATCAGATCCGCGCGATGCAGGCGCAGGGCCGCATGACGCTCCCGGGCGTGCTCGGCCGGATCGCCGGCCGGTTCGGGCGCACGCCGCCGCATCCCTCGACGCCCGACGACGACGCCTGAACGACGCGCGTCGCGATCGCGACGGGCGGATCGCGCGGTCCCGCGCCGCCCCTGACCTGAGCGCTTGCCACCGTTCCGCGCGCTGCTGTAGAAAGAGGCCCCTTCCCCCAAGGGGCGCGTGACCGTTCACCCGAGGTTGAGCCTTCCCC
>DATBJQ010000059.1:0-1813 GCA_036556385.1 Actinomycetota bacterium
CCCGGCGATGACCCTCGCCACGAGCCAGGCGATCCGTCAGGTCCCTCCCCTGTACGAGCGGGCAGGGCGCACGCTCGGCGCTCGGGGCTGGTCGCTCTACCGCGAGGTCGTGGTGCCGGCCGCGCTCCCGTGGATGATCGCGGGCCTCCAGCAGGCCTGGGGCTTCGCGTGGAAGGCCCTCATGGCGGGCGAGCTGATCGTGGTCACGGCGCGGGCCACCGGGCTCGGCCACCTGCTGGGCGAGCCGGGTGCGACGGTGAGCGAGCTGTTGGCCGCGCTCGCGGTCATCGTCGCGATCGGCGTCGCCGTGGACTACCTGTTGTTCGGACAGCTGGACCGGCGCGTGCGCCGCCGGCGAGGACTCCTGCTGGAGGGCTGAGCCGCTACGGGCGGTGGAACGCCTCGACGGGCGTCATGACCTCCACCGGCACCGGCGCGGCCGCATCGCGGAACGCATCGCCGTCGCCCGCCGAGCCCACCACGAACCCGTAGTGCATCGGCACCGCGAGCTGCGGCCCGATCGTCTGGACCAACCCCGCCGCCTCAGGGACGTCCATCGTGTAGTACCCGCCGACGGGGACGAACGCCACGTCCGTGCGGATCTGATCCAGCTCGGGAGCGTGATCGGTGTCGCCCGCGAAGTAGTACGAGCCTCCGTCGAGCTCGAGGACGTAGCCGACCCATCGGTTCGCCCGCGGATGGAACTCGAGGGCCTCCTCCCGGGTGTTGTACGCGTGCACGGTCCGGAACCGGAGGCCGTTGACCTCGTGGGTCTCGTC
Organism: Actinomycetota bacterium; assembly: GCA_036556385.1. Taxonomy (GTDB): domain Bacteria; phylum Actinomycetota; class UBA4738; order UBA4738; family HRBIN12; genus AC-51. Next base: position 780 of record DATBJQ010000059.1, read on the forward strand.
CGGAGCGACCGTGGTCACGTCGCCGGAGAGCTCCTGCGCGACGTCCTTCGGCGCGACCAGCGCGGCACCCTCCCTGGAGAGGCGGACGATGTCGTCCAGGCAGTAGTGATCGTCGTGCGCGTGGGTGATCAGGATCACGTCCGCGGGCGGAGCATCCTCCGGCGTGTTCCACGGATCGACGTAGATCGTCCGTTCCCCGTCTCGCCACGAGAACGACGCCTGGCGGAACCACGTGACCCGATCGAGCATCGTGCTCCTCCTCCGCGATCGCATCGTGCCGACCTCGGGACCTCATCTAGTCTGGCACGCCCATGGGAACAGGGTCACCGGAACGGACGACGGGCGCGCGCGCCGCCTGGTCGCTGTTGCGCCGCAACGCCGATTTCCGTCGCCTGTTCCTGGCATCCGTGATCTCGCTCGGCGGCGACTGGTTCCTGTTCGTGGCGATCGGGTCGCTGGTGTACGAGGCCACCGGGCGCGCGGCGTCGATCGGCCTCGTGATCCTGGCGCAGGAGCTGCCGTTCTTCTTCGCGTCGTGGATCGGAGGCATCCTGGCGGACCGCGTCGATCGGCGGAAGCTGATGATCGTCTGCGACCTGGCGCGCGCCGCGGTCTGCGTCAGCTTCCTGCTGGCCTCCCCCGAGCGGCTCTGGCTCGCGTTCGTCCTGCTGGCGGTCCTGTCGACCTTCGCCGGACCGTACGATCCCGCCTTCTCGGCGGCGACGCCCAACGTCGTCGACCCCGAGGACCTCCCGACCGCCAATGCGCTGAACGGTTCTCTGTGGGGCACGATGCTCGCGGTCGGAGCGGCGCTGGGTGGCCTCGTCGCCGCCGCGTTCGGGGCGGACACCGCGTTCCTGGTCGACGCCGCCTCCTTCGTCGTGTCCGCGCTGCTGCTCCTACGGATCCGACGGCCCTTCTCCGAGGCCCGCGAGGCCCAGGAGCACCCGGGGCCGGTCGAAGCGACGCGCGAGACCGTCCGCTACGCCCGGCGGGATCACCGCGTGCTCGCCCTGCTGGTGGTGAAGAGCGGG
>DATBJQ010000060.1:0-3445 GCA_036556385.1 Actinomycetota bacterium
CACACGCAGTTCCGAGCGCCGGGGCGCACCGAGGACACCGTGGACGGCACGCCCGTGTGGCCGAAGTTCGCCGTCAAGGCGATCGGTCTGGCGTTCGTCACCTGGGCGGTCCTGGCCCTCCTCGGCGGCTTGTTCCAGATCAACCCGGTCTGGCTGAACGGCCCGTTCGTCCCCTACACGACGGCGTCTCCCTCGCAGCCCGATCTCTACGTCGGCTGGCTCGAGGGTCTGCTGCGTCTGTGGCCCAACTGGGAGTTCACGATCTTCGGCCACACGATCGGCGAGCTGTTCCTGCCGGGCGTGGTCGTGCCCGGTCTCCTGATCGGCCTCGTCGCGGCGTGGCCGTTCCTCGAGGCGCGGGTGAGCGGCGACCACGAGTGGCACAACTTCTCCCAGCGCCCGCGCGAGGCACCCGTGCGAGCGGGGATCGGCGCGGCCGCGATCACGCTGTTCGCGGTGCTGGTGCTCGCCGGCGGCAACGACGTCGTGGCGAAGTACCTCGGCGTCGAGGTGGACACCCTCAACACGATCCTGCGGTGGATGGTGTTCGTGGCGCCCCTCGTCGCCGGGGCGCTGACGTTCTGGATCTGCCACGACCTGCAACGGCGCGGCGACCACCCCGTGTCCGAGCCCGAGCGGATCCGGTTCCGCCGGAACACCGGTGGAGGGTTCGACCGTGAGACCCCCGCCGGGGCCGGCACCTCCGGTCCGGAGGGACGGGAACGATGACCGGCCCGCGCGATCGCGGGCACGTCATGCTCGCCGCGGCCACAACGGTCGTGCTGTCCGGGTCGTGCTCCTTCGGCATGCCGCGGGGAGCGACCGAACAGGGTGAGGCCACGTTCGCGTTGTGGCAGCAGTACATGGTCGCGGGGGTCGTCGTGGCGGCGATCGTGTACGGCCTGATCGGCTGGTCGGTGATCCGGTACCGGCGGCGCCGGGGCGAGGACCCCGAGGCCCTCGGCCGCCAGTTCCGCGAGCACCGGGGTCTCGAGATCTTCTACACCGCGGTGCCGGTCCTCATCGTGGTGGTCCTGTTCGCCCTGGCGGTGCGGACGGGGAACGAGGTCGACGACGTGGCGGACGATCCGGATCTGCAGGTGCACGTCGAGGCCTTCGCGTGGGGGTGGCGGTTCGCCTACCCGGATCACGACGTCGTGGTGCTGAGCGAGTCGAGCGGCGAGGGCGTGACGGGCCCGGAGATGGTGCTCCCGCTCGGAGCAACGGTCCGGATCGTGCTGACCTCGAACGACGTCATCCACTCCTTCTGGGTCCCCGGCTTCCTGTACAAGCACGACGCGATCCCGGGGCGCACCTTCGAGTTCGATCTGACGCCGACGGAGGTCGGCACCTTCTCCGGCGAGTGCGCCGAGTTCTGCGGGCTCAACCACGCGTTCATGACGTTCAGCGTGCGGGTGGTGCAGCCCGACGAGTTCGACACCTGGGTCGACCAGCACGCGTCCGAGGTGACGACGTGACGACCACCCAGGAGCGCGTGGTCCCGGTCCCCGAGCCCGAGGGGAGGACGCACCGGCGCGGCCCCGTGGAGCGTCTGGTCTCCACCGACCACAAGAACATCGGCGTCCTGTACTGCGTGACCGCCTTCGCGTTCTTCCTGATCGGCGGCGCGCTCGCCGGTGTGATCCGGCTGGAGCTCGCACAGCCGGGGACCATGATGGCGAACGAGACGTACAACGGCGTGTTCACGATCCACGGGACCGTGATGATCTTCCTGTTCGTAGCTCCGTTCGGTGCGGGCCTGGCGAACTACTTCGTGCCGCTGCAGGTGGGAGCGCCCGACATGGCATTCCCACGGCTGAACCTGATGTCGTACTGGTTCTTCGCGGGGGGCGGCGTGCTGATCCTGCTCTCGGGGTTCGCCTCGGCCGGGGGCGGCGCGGCGATGGGGTGGACCGCCTACCCGCCGCTCTCGGGGTTGGCGCACTCCCCGGGCGTGGGCCCGGATCTCTGGATCCTGGGGCTCGCCCTCGTGGCGATCTCGTCGGTGATGGCGGCGATCAACATCCTGACCACGGTGTTCCTGATGCGGGCCCCGGGCATGACGATGTGGCGCCTGCCGATCTTCACCTGGAACATGGTCGTCGTCGCGATCCTGGGGCTCGTCGGCTTCCCACCCGCGGTGGCCGCGCTGTCGCTGCTGCTGGTGGACCGCCGTCTCGGGGGCCACGCGTTCGATCCGCTGGCGGGCGGCGATCCGGCGATCTACCAGCACCTGTTCTGGTTCCTCGGCCACCCCGAGGTCTACATCCTGATCCTGCCCTTCTTCGGCGTGATCACCGAGATCATCCCCGTGTTCTCGCGCAAGCCCCTGTTCGGCTACACGGGGTTCGTGATGGCGACGGTGGCGATCGGCGCCCTCTCGGTCGGGGTGTGGGCGCACCACATGTTCGTGACCGGCGTCGTGGACAACCCGTTCTTCGCGGCCATGACCCTGTTGATCGCCGTGCCGACGGGCGTGAAGTTCTTCAACTGGACCGGCTCGATGTGGGGCGGGAAGCTGTGGTTCGCCACCCCGATGCTGTTCTCGATCGGGTTCCTCCTGAACTTCCTCGTCGGCGGGGTCACCGGCATCCTGCTGGCCGCGCCCGCGATCGACTACCAGGTCAGCGACTCCTACTTCGTGGTCGCGCACTTCCACTACACGATGGTCGGCGGCGCCGTGTTCGGGATCTTCGCCGCGATCTACTTCTGGTTCCCGAAGATCACGGGCGCGATGCTGCGCGAGTCCCTCGGCCGCGTGGTGTTCGCGCTGCTGTTCGTGGGGTTCAACCTGACCTTCTGGCCGCAGTTCGTCGCGGGACTGCGCGGGCTGCCTCGACGCTACATCGACTACCCGCCCGACATGGGGTTCGACACGCCCAACCTCGTGTCCTCGCTCGGCTACGTCGTGATGGCGGCGGGCGTGATCGCGTTCCTGATCGACGTGGCGATCTCGCTGCGGCGGCGCGTCCCCGCGGGGGACGACCCGTGGGGTGGCTACTCGTTGGAGTGGGCGACGTCCTCGCCACCGCCCGAGCAGAACTTCACGTCGCTCCCGCCGATCCGCTCCGAGCGGCCCGCGTGGGACCTGCGTCACCCGGAGCTGGCACCGTGAGGACCGCCACCAAGTACCTCCTCGGTCTGTGGCTGTTCGGCTTCGTCCTGGGGACGATCTACTGGTTCGTCACCTACGAGTGGACCGGCGCGGTGCTGCTGTGGTTCTTCTCGCTCACGCCGCTGATCATCGGGGCGTTCGCCTGGCGCCACGGCTCGATGCGGGTCGAGCGTCCCGAGGACGACCCGGAGGCCGTGGCGGACGCCGACCCCGGGGAGGACCTCGGCGTGTTCCCCACGGCGACGCTGTGGCCGGTGTTCCTCGTGCTGGGCGTGATCGCGACGGGCGCGGCGCTGATCTACGGCCTGATCATGCTCGTCGTGGGGATCC
>DATBJQ010000061.1:0-29406 GCA_036556385.1 Actinomycetota bacterium
GTCGGGGTCCTGATCCTGATGGCGGGAGGCGTCGCGCTCGCGGGGAAGGCGCGGTGGGTGGCGCGGGTCGCGCGCATCGCCAACCCCGTGGCGTGCGTCCTGCTCGCCCTGAACATCGTGCCGATCTCGATGTCGGTCCGACCGGACGGACCGAGCGCCGCGGCGGCCGGCTTCCTGGACCCCGTCGTCCTGCCGACCACGCCGCCGGCGTCGCGGCCGGACGTCTACTACCTGATCTTCGATCGGTATGCGAACGAACGCGTGCTCCGCGAGCAGTACGGCTTCGACAACGACCCGTTCCTGGACGAGCTCCGTTCGCGCGGCTTCACCGTGCTCGATGACATGGTCTCCAACTACCCTCGGACGATCCCCTCGTTGGCCTCGAGCCTCAACATGGGATACCTCGACCGCCTCGCGAGCGTGGAGGGCCCGGAGTCGCACGAGTGGGGCGCGATCATGGCGCTCCTCGACCGGCCGCGCGTCCCCGCCACGTTCCAACGACTCGGCTACCGAACCATCAACGTCGCGTCGTGGTGGGACGTGACCGCCCACGATCCCGGCGCCGATGAGAACGTGAACTTCTTCCAGGACGAGTTCGAGTACGTGTTCTGGCAGACGACCATGCTGCCGGCGCTCGAGCACTACGCACCGATCGTCGAGCCGAGCGGGTTCTTCAGCGACGTGTGGGAAGCCACGCCGAAGCAGTTCGAGGCGGTCGCCCGGGTCGCGGAGGACCCCGGTCCCACGTTCACGTTCGGGCACTTCCTGCTGCCGCATCCGCCGTACGTGTTCCGTGCGGACGGACGACCCTCGTTCCGTCTCCCTCGGCTGTCGACCGATGAGGCGTACGTCGAGCAGGTCCGGTACACGAATGCGCGGATCATCGAGCTTCTCGACCGGCTGATGACGAACACCTCGCCGGGCGAGGAACCCATCATCGTGGTCCAGGCCGACGAAGGGCCGTTCCCCCGCGCCCTCGCGACGGATGGCGACGGCTACGACTTCTCGGAGGCGACGCAGCCCGATCTGGAGCGCAAGCAGGGGATCCTGAGCGCCCTCTACCTCCCGGGCCACGAGGACGCGATCCCCGGGTCCATGACCCCGGTGAACACGTTCCGCCTCATCCTGTCCACGTACTTCGGCGCCGAGCTGCCCCTGCTCCCGGACCGCGCGTTCGTGTACCGGGACCAGGAGCACCCGTTCGATCTCTCCGACGTGACCGAACGCCTCCGGGCCGGCATGGTCCCTTGATCGATCGTCCTCACGAGCAGCCGCTGGTGCTGCCGCAGCTGCCGCACACGTAGCACGACCCCGCCGGCTGCATCTTCGAGCCGCACTGGTAGCACAGCGGCGCGTCCAGGACGCGGGCCGACTGCTTCTCCCCAAGCTCGATCCGCTGCGGCGCCTGCGGAGCGGCCACCTCGACCTCGGCCTCCACCTCGGCGGAAGCGGACGTCTCGGCCGGCAGCTCGGCCACCTTCTCCTGGGCCTCGAGCTTCCGTTCCTCGATCGAACGGATCCCCAATCCGTCGCGGACCTCCGGCGACAGATGGTCCAGCGCGAGACGCCGGAACACGTAGTCGACCATCGAGGTGGCGAACCGGATGTCGGGGTCGTTCGTCATGCCGGAGGGCTCGAACTTCGTGTTGATGAACTTCGAGACGTAGGCCTCGAGCGGCACGCCGTACTGGAGGCCGAGCGAGACGGCGATCGCGAACGCATCCATCACCCCCGCCAGCGTGGAGCCCTGCTTGGAGGTCTTCAGGAAGATCTCCCCCAGGCCGTCGTCCGGGTACATGCCGGCGGTGATGTAGCCCTCGGCATCGCCCACCTGGAACGACGTGGTGACCGACGGGCGCGACATGGGCAGCCGCTTGCGCACCGGGTGCGCCAGCTCGGCCGGCTCGGGCGCCGACGCCGTGGTCTTCTTGTCCGCCGACAGGGGCTGGGCGACCTTGCAGTTGTCCCGGTAGATCGCGACGGCCTTCAAGCCGAGCTTCCAGCTCTCGAGGAACAGCTGCTCGACCTCTTCGACCGTGGCCTCCTCGGGCATGTTGACCGTCTTCGAGATCGCTCCGGAGATGAAGGGCTGCGCGGCGGCCATCATCCGGACGTGACCCATGTAGTGGATCGGGCTGTCGCCCATCGCCGTGTCGAACACCGATCGGTGCTCGGGCTTGAGGTGCGGTGCGTCGACGACCGAGTTGTGCTCGGCGATGAACGCGACGATGTCCTGCACCTCGCTCTCGCCGTACCCGAGCTTCTCGAGGGCCCGCGGCACGGTCTGGTTCACGAAGCGCATCGTGCCGCCACCCACGAGCTTCTTGGTCTTGACGAGCGCCAGCTCGGGCTCGATCCCCGTGGTGTCGCAGTCCATCATCAACCCGATCGTGCCCGTCGGCGCCAGGACCGTGGCCTGCGCGTTGCGGTAGCCGTGGATCTCGCCGAGCGCCACCGCCTCGTCCCAGGCCTGCTTCGCCGCCGACAGCACACCCTCGGGCACCGCGTCCGCATCGATCTCGTCGGCCGCGGCACGATGCTTGCGCATCACGCGGAGCATCGCGTCGGCGTTCGGCGCGTAGCCCGCGAACGGACCGGTGACCTCCGCGATCCGCGCGCTGGTGCGGTAGGCCCACCCCGTCATCAGGGCGGTGATGGCGCCGGCCCACGCCCGCCCCGCGTCGGAGTCGTAGGCCAGCCCCCGCGCCATCAGCAGCGCGCCGAGGTTGGCGTAGCCCAGCCCCAGCTGCCGGAACGCGCGCGCGTTCTCGCCGATCTTCTCCGTGGGGTAGTCCGACTCCCCCACCACGATCTCCTGCGCGGTGAACATGATCTCGACGGCGCGCTTGAAGCTGGCGACGTCGAACGTGCCGTCGTCGTCCAGGAACCGCAGCAGGTTGAGGCTGGCCAGGTTGCACGCGCTGTTGTCGAGGTGCATGTACTCGCTGCACGGGTTCGAAGCGTTGATGCGGCCCGACGCCGGACACGTGTGCCACTCGTTGATCGTGCTGTCGTACTGCATCCCCGGGTCGGCGCACTCCCATGCTGCCTGCGCCATGTCACGCATCAGGTCACGGGCCCGGACGGTCTCGATCACGTCGTCCGAGGTGATCGCCTTCAGCTTCCAGTCGCGGTCCTCCTGCACGGCCTGCATGTACTCGTCGGTGACTCGGACCGAGTTGTTGGCGTTCTGGTACTGGATCGAGTAGCTGTCGCGGCCGTCGAGGTCCATGTCGAACCCGGCGTCGCGCAGCGCCCGAGCCTTCTGCTCCTCGTGCGCCTTGCACCAGATGAAGTCGTGGACGTCGGGATGATCGACGTTGAGGATCACCATCTTGGCCGCGCGGCGCGTCTTGCCACCGGACTTGATCGTGCCGGCGCTGGCGTCGGCGCCCCGCATGAAGCTGACCGGCCCCGACGCCGTGCCGCCACCGGCGAGCGCCTCCCGCGACGAGCGGATCCGCGACAGGTTGATGCCGGAGCCGGAGCCGCCCTTGAAGATCGTGCCTTCCTCGACGTACCAGTTGAGGATCGACGACATGTGGTCGTCCACCGCCAGGATGAAACAGGCGCTGCACTGCTGCGGGGTGTCGGGAACCCCGACGTTGAACCACACGGGTGAGTTGAACGCGGCCTTCTGGTTCGCCAGGAGGTGCGTGAGCTCCTCGGCGAAGACCCGGGCGTCCTTCTCCGTGGCGAAGTAGGCGTTCTTGCGTCCCCAGCCCGTGATGGTGTCGACGACGCGACCCACGAGCTGCCGGACCGACGACTCCCGCTGTGGGGTGCCGAGCGGGCCGCGGAAGTACTTCTGGGCAACGATGTTGGTGGCGTTCTGAGACCAGGAGACGGGGAACTCCACATCGCGCTGCTCGAAGGCGTTGCCGCCCTCCTTGAAGTTGGGGATCACCGCATCGCGCTGCTCCCACTCGACCTGCTCGAACGGATGCGTTCCCTCCTCGGTGAAGTACCGCGAGAAGGTGAGCCCCTCGCGGATGACCTCGACGTCTCCCTCTTTCGTCGCCATGTCCCCCTCTTCCTCTGCACTTCGAGCCGACCCCGGTGGACATCCGGGGGGAAACCGGTGGGGAAGGTGTGGATGAAGTTACAACCGTGTCATTCGCGCTCGGGCATCTTGGACCTGCGCCGGCCCCCCGTCAAGGGGTTGTGGGGAGAAACCTCTCTCTCCACAACATCTAGTATCCCAGCTCGCAGTGGGTACGACATGGCGTGGTCGGGCCGGCGACCCATCCGCCGCGGGATCGCCCTAGCGTGAGCGGCGCTTCGCCGGCTCCTTCTTCTCGAGCATCAGGTCCAGCTCGCGCTCGAAGTCGGTGATCGCCTGGAAGTCCTTGTAGACGCTGGCGAACCGCAGATAGGCGACCTCGTCGACCCGCTGGAGGGCGGCCAGGACCTCGGTGCCCACCTGGCGTGAGGTGATCTCGGGGCCCCTGCGGCGGAGCCGCAGCTCGATCCGGTCCACGATCTGGTCGATCTGGAGGTTCGAGACCGGTCGCCCCGCCAGCGCCTTGCGGATCCCGGCCTCGACCTTCTGCCGGTCGAACGGCTCCTTGAGTCCGGTGCGCTTGCGCACGACGAGGCCCACCTCCTCGATCCGCTCGTACGTGGTGAAGCGACGGCCGCAGGCGTGGCACTCGCGCCGGCGACGGATCGCGCCGCCGGCGTCGGCGGGGCGCGAATCGACCACGCGGTCGTCGTCGGCGTCGCACCAGGGACAGCGCATCTCGCTCCACGGGGTCCGGCGGAGCCACAAGATGTAGTGGCGGCGCGAACCGTAGACGGGCCACGGACCGCCGTCAACCGGACGGCAGACGGAGCTGCTGGCCGGGCACGAGCGACCCGGCGTCGACGCCGTTGACCGCCGTGAGGTCCGCGATCGTCTGTCGCGGGTCGCGCCCGGGTGCGGCGCGTTCGGCGATGTCCCAGAGGGTGTCGCCGGGCCGCACGACGTACGTGCGCGGCGTGCCGGGCCGGGCGTCGCCGCGCGGGAGCACGGCCGCCGCGGCCGCCGGCAGGCTCATGACGGCGATCAGCAGGAGCACCGCCACGACCCGCCGTCGAACGTACGTTCGCCGCATGTGGACATGCTGACCGAACATCCGTTCGACGTCAAGAGGGCGCTCGAACATATGTTTGTACCCACGCTCCCCTCGTGCTAGCGTCGCGCCACGGTGCAGCCGCGGGGACGGCCACCGCAACGGGATGGGAACCAGGCCAGGGATCAGGAGGGTAGGGGCCGTGTCTGACATCACGCCGCGACAGCAGCGCATCCTGGATGTCATCGCCCGGACGGTTCGCGACCGCGGGTACCCCCCCACCGTGCGCGAGATCGGCCAGGCGGTCGGGTTGACGTCCTCGTCGTCCGTCCACGCCCAGCTCGCGAACCTGGAGCGGCTCGGGTTGCTCCACAAGGACGCCACGAAGCCCCGCGCCATGACGCTCACGAACGACGAACCCCGCGCGAAGGGCGCCACCGTCCCGCTGGTGGGGTCGATCGCCGCGGGGTCACCCACCCTGGCGGCGCAGCAGGTCGAGGAGTACCTGAGCGTCCCCGCGGCGTTCACCCGTCGCGGCGGCGACCACTTCGCGTTGCGGGTCTCGGGCGACTCCATGATCGAGGCCGGCATCCTCGATGGCGACGTCGTGGTGGTCCACCAGCAGGAGGCCGCCGACGACGGCGACATCGTGGCCGCGCTGGTGCCGGGGCTCGCCGAGGACGAGGCCACGGTCAAGCGCCTCGGCCACGACGGGCCGCGCGTGATGCTGATCCCGGAGAACCCCTCGATGCAGCCCTTCGAGATGGCCGACGGCCGCATCCTGGGCACGGTGGTGGCTGTCCTCAGGAGCCTCTGACCTGCGCTACGCTCCGGCGGTCCGAACCCGCCGGGAGGAGCGAGGAGCGCCAGATGTCGGAGTCCACGGGCACCACCGAGCTCGAGCGCCAGATCCGATCCCAGCCGGACGAGCTCGACCGCATGATCGGGGACGCTCGGACGAAGCAGCAGGCGCACGAGGCCGCCGAGGGCCTGCATCGCGTCCGGAGGATCTGGGTCGTCGGGACGGGCACCAGCCAGCACGCCGCCGCCCTCGGGGCCGCGATGCTGCAGGACGCCGGCCGGTCCGCGCACGCGGTCTCATCGATGCAGTTCGTCCGCAACGCGCCGATCGTCGGCCCGCACGACGGCGTGATCGTGATCACCCATACCGGCGAGACGGCCTACGCCCTGGCCGCGCGGGCCCTGGCCTTCACCGCCGGGCTCCAGACCGTGACGATCACGCGCACCGGGTCACCGTTCAACGACGCGATCGAGACCGTCGGCAAGGAGACCGCCGAGACCTACACCGTCAGTTACACCGCGGCGCTGATCGCGATGGCGATGCTCGCCGCCGCGATGGGGGCCGACGCGATCACCACGGACCAACTGGCGCTGGTCCCGGGCTTCGTGCGCAACGCGATCGAGGCCCCCGGGACCGAGTCCATCCCGATCCCCGAGCGGTCGTTCGCGCTGGTGGGCGCGGGGCCGTCGGCGATCACGGCCCACGAGGGCTCGCTCAAGCTCCGCGAGGCCGCCCGGGTCCTCGCCCAGGGCTTCGACGCCGAGTACTTCCTGCACGGCAACGCCGTGCCGCTCGGTCCCGCGGACCATCTGATCGCCCTGACCGAGCCCGACGACGACGGCTTCATCGAGGCCGTCGCCACGGCTGCCGAGGCCGAGCGGATCGGCGTCACGCGACTCGCCGAGCCCTCTCCCCTGCCGCCCGTGCTCGCGCAGATCCCGCTCGTCGCGCGTCTGCAGATGCTGGCGCTGCGGGTGGCGCTCGCGCGGGGTCAGGACCCCGACAAGGTCATCGTGGGTCGCTGGGACGATCCGGCCCTGTGGGCGATCGGCTCACCGCGTACGAACGGATCCGACTGAGCTCCCAGAGCCCGACGCGGGCGTGCACACGCGTGCCCTCGGGCTCGGCCTCGGCCTTCAGCACCTCGGCGCGTTCGTAGAGCATCGCCACCAGGTCGCCCCGCTCCCACGGCACGAGCACCTCGACCTCCACGGGCGGATGCGGCAGGACCGCGTCGACGGCCTCCAGGAGCCCCGGGACCCCCTCGCCCGTCAGCGCCGATACCGGCGCCGATCCGGGCAACCGCCGGGCCAGGCGGGCCCGCTCGCTCCCGCTCAGACGGTCGACCTTGTTGAGCGCCAGCACCTCGGGCAGATGCCCGGCTCCGATCTCGTCGAGCACCCGGCGGACGGCCTGGATCTGCGCGTCGACCTCGGGGGAGGAGGCGTCGGCCACGTGCAGCACGAGGTCCGAGAGCGTCACCTCCTCGAGCGTGGAGCGGAACGCCTCCACCAGGTCGTGGGGCAGCTTCTGCACGAACCCGACCGTGTCGGCGACCGTCGCACGCCGACCGCTGGGGAGCCCCAACCGTCGCGTGGTGGGGTCGAGCGTGGCGAACAGCTGATCCGCCACGACGACGTCCGCCCCGGTCAGTCGCCGCATCAGCGTGGACTTGCCCGCGTTCGTGTAGCCGGCGATCGCCACCTGCGGCACCCCGCTGTCCATCCGGCGTGCGCGCTTCACCTCGCGGGTCGTGGCCAGGTCCTTCAGGTCGCGCCGCAGCTTCGTGATGCGGCGCCGGATGTGCTGCCGGTCGGTCTCGAGCTTGGTCTCGCCGCCACCGAACCGGGTCCCGATCCCACCGCCCGAGCGGCTCAACGCCTCGCCCCAGCCACGCAGACGGGGCAACAGGTAGTTGAGCTGGGCGAGCTCCACCTGCGCCTTGCCCTCACGGGATCGGGCGTGCAGGGCGAAGATGTCCAGGATCAGGGCCGTCCGATCGATCACCTTGACCTTCAGACGGGCCTCGAGCGAGCGTAGGTGGCCCGGCGTCAGCTCCTCGTCCAGGATCACGAGCTCGGCGCCGGACGCGTGGAGGAGGCCGTGGAGCTCCTCGACCTTCCCCTTCCCGATCCAGTACTGGGGATCGGGCTCCTTGCGGCTCTGCACCACGCGGCCCACCGGCTCCGCGCCGGCCGAGTCCGCCAACGCGGCGAGCTCGTCCAGGTCCTCTTCGCGGATCCCCGGCCCGACGCCGACCAGGATCGCCTTCTCGTGCTTGATCGAGCGCCACGAGGCGGCGATCGGCGACTCGAGGATCCGGTCGCCCGGGCGCAGCGGGGTCGGTCGGCGGTCGGTCACGGCGCGCGCGTGCTCATCCCATCGAGGAGCCGAAGTCGCGCAGGAGGTCGTTCAGCCGGACCTTGTCGTCGGTGGCGTCGGTCCGGTAGCCGATGATCAGGCCGCACGGCAGCCCGAAGGACCCCGCCGGGAAGTCACGGGGGCGGCTGCCGGGCACCACGATGGCCCGCTCCGGCACGCTGCCGCGGTGCTCCCGGGGCTCGTCCCCGGTGACGTCGATCACCGGCGTGTTCCCGGTGAGCACGACGCCCGCGCCCAGCACGGCCTCCCGTCCCACGCGCACCCCCTCGACCACGATGCACCGAGACCCGATGAACGCGCCGTCCTCGATCACGACGGGCGCGGCCTGCACCGGCTCCAGGACCCCGCCCACGCCGACACCCCCTGCCAGATGGACGTTCGCCCCGATCTGCGCGCACGAGCCCACCGTGGCCCACGTGTCGACCATGGTGCCGGAGCCGACCCACGCGCCGATGTTCACGTAGCTCGGCATCAGCACCACGCCCGGCTCGAGGTGCGCCCCGTACCGCGCGGTGGCGGGGGGCACGACCCGGACACCCAGCTCGTCGTAGCCGCGCTTCAACGGGAGCTTGTCGTGGTACTCGAACGGCCCCACGTCGGTGGTCTCCAGGCCGCGGACCCGGAAGTACAGGAGCACGGCCTGCTTCGCCCACGCGTTCACGCGCCAGCCGCCGTCACCGTCGGGTTGCGCCACCCGGACATCGCCGCGGTCGAGCAGCTCGATCGTCTCCTCGACGGCCTCGGCATCGATCGACGCGCCGGGATCGTCCACGAGCCGCTCCCAGGAAGCCGCGACCCTGCCCTCGAGCTCCGCCCGCTCGCTCACGCGCGCACCTCCGAGAGCACGCCGTCCAGCACGGATGCCGCGCGGCGGCACTGGTCGAGCGTCGGGACCATCGCGATGCGGACGTAGCCCTCACCCTCGGGACCGAAGAACGAACCGGGCGCGACGACGACGCCCGTGCGCTCCAGCAGGTCGAGGGACCATTCCCGGGAGGGGCGCTGATCGGGGAGCCGGACCCACAGGTACAACCCGGCGACGCTGCCCGCGACGTGGACGCCGTGGCGCCGGAACAGGTCGACGAAGACCGCTCGCTTCGCCGCGTAGCGGGCACGGTTGTCGGCGACGTGCTCCTCGTCACCCCAGGCCACGATGCTCGCCCGCTGCACGAACTCCTGCGGGGTGACGCCGACGGAGGGCCGCAGGCGTCGCAAGGCGCCGATCAACTCCGGATCCCCCGCGGCGAACCCGCTGCGGTAGCCCGTCATCGACGAGCGCTTGCTGAGGGTGTTGAGCACGACGACGTTGGTGAGGTCGTCGAGCTGCAGCGCGCTGGCCGTGGGTCCGCCGTCGAACCAGAGCTCGCTGTAAGCCTCGTCGGCGGCGAGCAGGACGTCGTGGGCGCGGCAGCGCTCCGCCGCCTCGCGCAGGAACGAGAGCGGCGCGACGGCGCCCGTCGGGTTGTTCGGGTAGTTCAGCCACAGGATCGCGGCCCTCGACCACCTCGCAGTGTCGGCCGCGTCGAGGTCGGGGAGGAACCCCCGCTCCTCGGCGAGCGGGAGGTGCTCCACGGCGCCGCCGGCGAAGCGCGCCCCACGCTCCGTGATCGGATAGCCGGGAGACGTGACGAGCACCAGGTCCTTCCCCGCGGCAGGGTCCAGCACCATCTGCGGCAGGGAGAACACCATCTCCTTGGAGCCGAGCGTGGGCAGGATCGCCGCCTCGGGGTCGAGCTCGACGTGGAACCGGTGCCGGATCCAGCCTGCGATCGCGCCACGTAGCTCCGACAGCCCGGCGGCGCGCGGGTAGGAGGAGATCGGTTCCACGGCCTCGCCCAGGGCTCGCCGGATCGCCGGCGGGGTCTCCTCGCGCGGATCGCCCACCCCGAAGTCGAGGATCTCCCGTCCCGCCGAGACCGCCTCGGCGCGGCGCCGATCGAGCTCCTCGAACGGGTACGGCTCCACCGAGCGCATGCCCGGCGACAGATGGACCATGCTCACGCCCCCACGTCGCCGGCGGCGTGACCGCCGGCCAGGTAGCTCCTCAGGACCTCGTACGAGCGGACGAGCGCGGCCACCTCGACACGCTCGTCGTCCCTGTGAGCGTACTGCGGGTCGCCCGGCCCGAAGTTGACCGCCGGGATGTCCGCCTGCGCGAACTCCGCGACCGGGGTCCACGCCTGCTTCGGGCGGACCTCCAGGTCGCCCGCGCGGCGCAGGCGCTCGACCAAGGGGTCGCGCACGGCCACGGGTCCGGGCGGCGCGTTCGACACGATCGAGACCTCGACCGCGTGATGCCCCAGCAGCTCCCGGATCCTCGACTCCGCGTCGCGGGGCGTGTGGTTGGGCGCGTAGCGCAGGTTCACCGTGGCCTCGACGCGGTCGGGGACCACGTTGGCGGCCACCCCACCCTCGATCCTCGTCACGCTCACGACCTCCCGGAAGACCAGCCCGTCGATCTCCACGTCGCGGACGGGCAGGTCCGCGATCGAGGCCAGCGCGGTGATCGCACGATGGATCGCGTTGTCGCCCAGCCACGGCCGGGCGCTGTGCGCGGCCACGCCCTCGACGTGGACGGCCGCCACGAGGTTCCCGAGGCAGCCCACCTCGAGCGCGTTCGCGGTCGGCTCGAGCATGATCGCCAGGTCGGCGGCGGCGAGCTCCGGGCGCCGCTCGAGCAGCGGGACGAGCGCTCCCTCGTCGGTCGAGACCTCCTCACGACCGAAGAACAGGAACCCGACGTCGACCTCCGTCGAGAGCGCCCCGGCCGCCGCGTCGGCCATCAGCTCCTGCATCACGGCCACGCCCGCCTTCATGTCGGCGGCGCCGCGTCCGACGATCGTGTCGCCCTCGCGATGACCGGGGACGTTCCCGGCGATCGGCACGGTGTCGACGTGCCCCGCCAGCAGGACGAGGGGGACGTCGGGACGCCGCGTCGCGGGCAGGTAGGCCAGGCACGAGTCGTCCTGGTCGACGCTGTCGAACGCGGCCGGGACCGACGACCCGATCGCCTCGACGATCGCTGCCTCGTTCCGGCTCTCGGACGGAACGTCGACGAGCGCCAGCGTCCGTCGGGCCAGCCGCTCCGCCAGCTCGGTCATGCGAGCTCGTCGAGGTCGACGATCCCGTCGAAGACGTGGGCGACCGGGCCGCCCAGCAGGACCTCGCCGTCGTCCCGACGCTCAACGTGGAGCGGACCACCGCGGAACCGCACCTCCACACGGGCCGGCGCATGGCCCGCCTCGTTCGCGGCCACGGCGACGGCGCACGCGCCCGTCCCGCAGGCGAGGGTCTCCCCCACCCCACGCTCCCAGACCCGTACGTCGATCCCGTCGCCGCCGACCCGGGCGAACTCCACGTTCGTCCGCTCCGGGAACAGCTCGTGACGCTCCAGCGCGGGGCCGAGGTGCTCCACGTGATAGCGCTCCGGGTCCTCCTCCGTGAACAGGACGAGGTGCGGGTTGCCCATGCTCAGGGCCGTGGCGGTGAGGGTGAGCCCTCCCCCCAGGTCGACGGGCTGCTGCTGGAAGGTCTCCCAGGCCGGCCCCATCATCGGGATGGCGGCCTTCGTGAAGTTCGGGACGCCCATCGACACCGTGGCCCCTGCGACCCGCCCCTCCCGGAGCTCGAGGGCGACGTGCCGGAGCCCGGCGGGGGTCTCGACGTCCAGATCCGACCCGTCGATCCGGCCTCGGTCGTGCAGGAGGGCGCCCAGGCACCGCATCCCGTTGCCCGACATCTCCGCCGCCGATCCGTCGGCGTTCGTGAGCGCGAACGCGAACGGTGCCGAGCGACCGGCCGTAGCCCTGATCAGGCCGTCCGCCCCGATCCCGAGCCAGCGGTCGCAGAGCGCGGGGACGTCGAGGTCACCGACGGAACCGTCGAGCTCGTCGACGATCAGGAAGTCGTTGCCCGACGCCTGGTACTTGGCGAAGCGCAGCTCGCGCCTCACGCGGCCTCCAGGTAGGTGCGGATCTCCCCCACGGCCTCCGTGGCGCCGCCCTCGCCGACCTCGAACCACGTGATCCGCGGGTCCCGGCGGAACCACGCCAGCTGTCGGCGCGCAAGGTCCTTCGTCCGCCTCACCGTGGCCTCCACCGCCTCGTCCAGCGCGAGCCTACCGGCCAGATGTGCGGCCAGCTCCGCATAGCCGATCGCCTGTGTGGCCGTGAGCCACGCACCGAACCCCCGGTCGACCAGCGAGCGCACCTCGTCGAGCCAGCCGGCGTCGAGCATCCGCTGGACGCGCACGCCGATCCGCCGGCGCAGGTCCTCGCCGTCGAGCCGCACGCCGGCCGCGCGGACCCGGTCCGGGTCGTACCGCTCCCACGAGGCCGCGAAGCTGCTGAAAGGTGCGCCTGTGATCGCCGTGACCTCCAGCGCGCGGATCGTGCGACGGACGTTCCCCGGCTCGATGCGTTCGGCCGCGACGGGGTCGGTCTCGGCCAACCGTCGATAGAGCTCCTCGGCGCCGAGGTCGTCCGCCTCTGCTTCGAGTGCCGCGCGCACCGCGGGGTCCTCGGGAGGGAAGCGCAGATCGTCCACGGCGGCTCGGAAGTAGAGGCCGCTGCCGCCGACCAACAGGGGTCGCGCGACCTCATCCAGGGTCGCCCGCGCGGCGTGCTGGTACCGCGCCACGGTGAACCGCTCCGACGGCTCGGCCAGATCGAGCAGATGGTGCGGGATGCGGGCTCGTTCCGCCGGCGTGGGCTTCGCGGTCCCGACGTCCATCCCCCGGTAGACCAGCATCGAGTCGACGCTCACGACCTCGGCTCCCAGCGACTCCGCGAGCTCGATCCCCGCCTCGGTCTTCCCGCTGGCCGTGGGCCCGACGAGGGCGAGCAGCACGGCCGCTCCGGGCCTCAGGCCGGGACCGGCGCGGCGGCGCGCTCCGCCGCCACGATCCGCCCGAGCAGGTGGTGCGCGCCGGCTCCCACCACGGTTGCGTCCACGAAGGTCCCCGGATCCGCGGCTCCCTGCAGGTGGACGATGCGGTTCGTCCTGGTCCGTCCCTGCGTGGAGGGACCCTTCGGCGACGCCCCCTCCACGAGCACCTCGACCGTGCGCCCCACCTGGTCCCGGTTCTTCTCGGAGGTGATCTCCTGCTGGACCGCCACCAGGCGCTCGAACCGCTCCTGGACGATCTCCTTCGGGACCTGGTCGGGCATCGTGGCCGCGCGGGTGCCGGGACGGGGCGAGTACTGGAAGGTGTAGGCGGCGTCGAACCGGGCGCGCCGCACCACGTCGAGCGTGTCGGCGAAGTCCTCCTCCGTCTCCCCCGGGAAGCCGACGATGAGGTCGGTGGACACGGCGATCTCCGGGATCGCGGCGCGGATCCGCTCGAGCCATCCCAGGTAGCGCTGCCGGCGGTACGAGCGCCGCATCGCCTTCAGCACGCGGTCCGAGCCCGACTGCAGCGGGAAGTGGATGTGCTCGCAGACGCGCTCGCTCTCGGCCATCGCGTCGATCACGTCGGGCGTGAAGTCGTGCGGGTGCGGCGACGTGAACCGGATCCGGCGCAGCCCCTCGACCTGATCCACCTGGCGCAGCAGCTGCGCGAACAGCGGGGCCCGGGGCGACCCCGGCACGGTGAGGTCGCGGCCGAACGTGTTCACGTTCTGCCCCAGCAGCGTCACCTCGACCACCCCGTCGCGGACCAGACCCTGGACCTCAGCCACGATGTCCCCGATCGCCCGCGACCGCTGGGGGCCCCGCACGAGGGGCACGATGCAGAAGGTGCAGGCGTTGTCGCACCCCGGCGCGATCGACACCCATGCCCGGAACGGGTCCTGGCGCGAGGCGGCGAGCGCGCTCGGGAAGATCTCCGTGTACTCGCGCACGTCCATCCGCGGCCCGTCGGCCTCCGCCTCCCGCAGGAGGTCGAGCAGATGCGGGAGGGCATGGGTGCCGATCACCACGTCCACCCAGGGCGCCCGCTCCTGGATCAGGCCCTGATCCTTCTGGGCGAGGCACCCGGCGACGACGATGCGCAGGTCCGGGTTCCGGTCCTTGAGCGGCTTCAGGTGACCGAGGTTGCCGTAGAGCTTGTTGTCCGCGTTCTCGCGGATCGCGCACGTGTTGAGCACGATCACGCGCGCGTCCCCCGGATCTTCCGTCGGCGCCATGCCGTCGGCCATCAGCAACCCGGCGATGCGTTCCGAGTCGTGCTCGTTCATCTGGCACCCGAAGGTGCGGATCAGGAACCTCGGCTCCATGCCCAGGAGGGTAGCGGACCCGCGGCGTCACCCCGCGAGGGCGACGGTCGCGACGACGATCTCGATGCCTCCGAACGTGATGCCGAGCACCGCGAGCATCGCCGCCGGGTCCCCGCGGTCGTCGCTACGGGCCACGCCCGCGGCGCCTACGACGGCGGCGAGGATGCCCGTCAGCAGCAGCGCGAGCGCGCGACCGGAGGTCGGACGCGGGAGCAACAGGGCCGCGAGGAGCGGACCGAGCAGGACGATGATCAGGGAGGCGACGGCGGCCACGAGAGCCGCCGGATCGGTGCCCGGGCGATCCCTCGACCGCTCGTCGACCTGCGCGAACACCTGCCGGAACCGTGCGCGGGCCGGGTCTTGGACCGGATCCGGGTCCGGATCGCTCATGGAGCCAACCGTAGGACCCGGCCCCGCGGAGCGCAACGGCCGCCGGTCGACGCCCTACGGTCAGGCGGCACGAGCTACCGCGCGAACTCCGTGGCTCTCGTCTCGCGCACCACCGTGATCTTGATCTGCCCCGGGTACTGGAGCTCCTCCTCGACCTGCTTGGCGATGTCGCGCGCGATCACCTGGGCCGCGATGTCGTCGACGGACTCCGGCTGCACCAGCACGCGGACCTCACGGCCCGCCTGCATCGCGTACACCTTCTCGACGCCCTCGAACGACTGGCAGATCTCCTCGAGCCGCTCCAGCCGCTTCACGTAGGTCTCGATCGACTCGCGGCGCGCCCCCGGACGACCACCGCTGATGGAGTCGGCGATCTGCGCGAGCACCGCGTCGATCGTGCGCTGCTCGACCTCGCCGTGGTGCGACTCGATGCAGTGCACGACCTCGGGCGACTCCTGCATCCGGCGGGCGATCTCGGCCCCGATGATCGCGTGCGAGCCCTCCACCTCGTGCGTTACCGCCTTGCCGATGTCGTGCAGGAACGCGCCGCGCTTGGCCACGGAGGGGTCGAGGCCGAGCTCGGCCGCCAGCGAGGCGGCGATGTGCGCCGACTCCACCAGGTGCTTCAGGACGTTCTGCCCGTAGCTGGTCCGGTACTGGAGCCTCCCGAGCAGCTTCACCATGCCGGGATTGATGTCGGTGATGCCCACCTCGGCGACGGCGTCCTCGCCGGCGCGTTTGATCCGCTCGTCGATCTCGGCGACCGAGCGCTCGTGCACCTCCTCGATCCGGGCGGGGTGGATCCTGCCGTCCTGCACGAGCTTCTCGAGCGTCAGGCGGGCCGCCTCGCGCCGGACGGGGTCGAACGAGCTCAGCACGACCGCCTCGGGCGTGTCGTCGATGATGAGGTTGACCCCGGTCGAGGCCTCGAAGGCGCGGATGTTGCGGCCCTCGCGTCCGATGATGCGGCCCTTCATGTCCTCGCTGGGCAGGGTGAACACGCTGACCGTCGACTCGGCCGTCTGCTCTGACGCCACCCTCTGGATCGCGATCGTCAGGATCTTGCGGGCGCGCTCCTCCCCGTCCTCGCGGGCGCGTTGCTCGATCTCGCGGACCTGCGCCATGGCGGCGCGCTTGGCGTCATCGACGATGTCGCCCACCAGCGCGTCCCGAGCCTCGGTGGAGGTCATCCCGGCCACCTTCTCCATCTGCAGGCGCTGCTGGTCCGCGGCCCGCTCCAGGCGGACCCGGACCTCGGCCAGCCGCCCGTCTCGCTCGTCCAGCTCGGTCTCGCGCGCGTCCAGCTTCTCGGTGCGAGACCGGATGTCTGCGTCCGCGTCGCCGATCCGGCCTTCGAGCCGCGAGATCTCCTCGCGCCGCGCCCGTACGTCGTCCTCGGCGTCCTTGCGGATCTGAGCAGCCTCGGTCTTCGCGTCCTGCAAGGAGGTCCGGAGGGTCTGGGCCGACTCCTGCTCGGCCTGCGAGAGCCGTTGGTCGGCGAGGACCAGCTTGCTCTGGGCCTGCGCCTCGATCGAATGGGCGCTCGACCGCGCCATGCTCGTGCGGATCAGGAACCCGGCGGCGGCGCCCACGACCAGGGCGACGATGCCGACGATGACCGGGGTCATGGTTCCTCCCTGTGCGTCAGGGAGAGGACCTTCCGGTCCCGATGAGCCTCGTGGCAGGTGAGCAGGCGGGACGGCGCGAAGCCTCTAGTGGGTTCCGCGCTCCCTACGTTTCGTTGCGCTCGGTCGGCTGGGTCGTCTTCCGCTCACGGTGGTTGCCGTTCGATGAACGTCGGGTGTCCGTTCGGGTACCTCTCGGTTGGTTTGCTGTTGCGCCCAGGGTACGGCGGACCCCTTCCCGAGGCAAGACTCAGTCCTCGCCGCTCTCCACCGCAAGGGCTCTGGAAGCCGCTCGCCGAGCCACGTCGAACCCGTATCCGCGACGCACCAGGAACGCCTGCAGACGCTGGAAGGCTCGGTCGGGCGCGAGCCCCCGCAGCCGTGACGCCCGCTGCTCGGCGAGCCGATCCGCCCGCTCCTGCTCGTCCTCACCTGTGTCGCCCAGCACCTCGCGCGCGAGCTCCGGGTCCACGCCCGCCTGTGCGAGTCGCCGGGCGACGACGCGCCTCCCCTCCAGGCGATGGCCGAGCGCGTGCTCGGCGACCGACCGGGCGAACGCCTCGTCGTCGACCAGGCCGACCGCTTGGAGACGGCGGATGCTGTCCTGGATCTGGACCTCGTCGAACCCGGCCTGGGAGAGGCGCCGCTCGAGCTCCCGGCGGCTCCGTTGTCGTACCGCCAGGAGCCCGAGCGCGCGCTCGTGGCAGTCCTTGCGCTTGCCCCGGCCGACTTCCCCAACGACCGCAGGCACGCCCGGACTACTCCTTGCTGCTCTTCCCGGCCCGCACCGGAACGGGCTCCGGATCCTCGTCGAGGGCGAGGTCGGGGACGACCTGGACGTCGAGGGGCTGATCGTCGGGGTCGCCGAACCCGTTGAGGCCGACGGCGTCACGGATCTTCTGCTCGATCTCGTCGCGGACGTCGGTGTGCTCCATCAGGAAGGCGCGGGCGTTCTCGCGACCCTGGCCGAGCTGCTCGCCCTCGTAGGTGAACCAGGCGCCGGACTTCTTGACCATCTCGAGATCCACCCCCGTGTCCAGGAGCGACCCCTCGCGCGAGATGCCCTTGCCGTAGATGATGTCGAACTCGCACTGGCGGAACGGCGGCGCCACCTTGTTCTTCACGACCTTGACGCGCGTGCGGGAACCCACGACCTCCTGGCCGTCCTTGAGGTTCTCGATCTTCCGCACGTCGAGCCGGACCGACGAGTAGAACTTGAGGGCACGCCCGCCCGGCGTGGTCTCGGGGGAGTTGTGCACCACGACGCCATCAGCCAGGTAGTTGTGGCTCTCCTCAACCTCGAGGTCGTACCGGTGCATCGAGCGGGTCGGCGGCTTCACGTGGACGTCCACGATCGGCACGGGGATCAGCTGATGACGGGTCCGTTCGAACTCGGGGGCCACCTGGAACCGCCTCCGGAACCTCGGGAGCAGCTTGTACTGCATCGACGGATGCACGTACGGAGCGACGAGCGCATGGAGCCTCGCCGTCTCGTCCTTCGGGAACTGCAGCACCGCCTTCCCGGCACGATCGATCAGCTTCGGCGTGACCCCCCACGTGTCCGAGAGGTACTCGGCGAGTCGTCGCCGAGAGCCCGACTCCAGGGCCTGCACGCAGATCTCCGACCTGCCGCTCCCCTGGCGGGTGCGAGCTTGCAGTCCTTTCGAGCGATCCGCGAAGGTGCCGTCGTCCATGTACCAGACGGCGAGGGCCAGGGGGGTCAACGCCTTGAGGTACTCCCAGCTGAGCACCTTGCGTCCGGCGACGTACACAGCGCTCCGGAGATCGGCGAGCTCGACCAGCGGCGGGAGGTCGTGGAACACGGTGCCCCTCCGGTCGGTCGATCTGCAGGTGCCGATGTTCGCGAACATCGATGCCTTCCAGTCCACGTACTCCACCTGCTTCGCCCCGTGGCCGAAGCGATAGCGAGCCGAGAGACCGTTCCGGCTCATCGACAGGGCCCCGTCACCCATCAGCCCGCCCAGCAGGACCTGCCACTGAAGGTCCGAGAGACGCACGGGTGCCGACTGCAGCACCCGATCGCCGACCCGGAGCTCGCTCGCCTCGCGCCACCCGCCGGGGGTGGCGACCTGGTGGTTCGGGGTACAACCGAACTGCGAGCGCCCGTTCCCCGAGGGCTTCGCGACGGTGAACTGCAGGAACCGCTCCGCCGTGCCGTTGTCGAACCAGTTGACCACCCGACGGGGCACGACCTGTCCTGTGGCGAAGTCGTAGGACATCACCTCGACCGGCAGGCGCTGGTTGACGATCTTCCCGATCTTCTCCTGCGAGCCATCGGCGAGGGTCACCCGGGTTCCGTAGGAGAGGCAGCCGAACATCACGCCGATCTTCTCGCGCAGCTGGTTGATGAACACGGCGGTGGTGTCGAACTTGGCCAAGGACCCCGCGAGCTTGCGCATGGCCTGCGACATGAGCCGTGCCTGCAGCCCGACGTGGGTGTCGCCCATCTCGCCCTCGATCTCGGCCCGTGGCACGAGCGCCGCCACCGAGTCGATCACGACGATCGACAGCGCCGCCGACCGGACCAGCATGTCGGCGATCTCGAGCGCCTGCTCCCCGCTGTCGGGCTGGGACACCAGCAGTTCGTCGATGTTGACCCCGAGCTCGCGCGCGTAGGTGGGGTCGAGGGCGTGCTCGGCGTCGATGAACGCCGCGATGCCGCCCTGCCGCTGGGCCTCGGCGATGATGTGGAGGCAGACGGTGGTCTTGCCCGAGCCCTCGGGCCCGAAGACCTCGACGACCCGGCCGCGGGGGATGCCACCGACCCCGAGCGCGATGTCGAGCGCCAGCGAGCCGGTGGGGATCGTGGTGATGCCGGCGTTCATGGGGTGCTCGCCGAGCCTCATGACGGCGCCCTTGCCGTGCTGCTTCTCGATCTGCTGGAGCGTGACCTCCAGCATCTTCTCGCGATCCACGCGGTCCTCCTCCTTCCCACGGCCCATCCCCGAGGGGGACCGGGTGAGCTCGCCTGGCCGACGCTCGAGCACGCTAGTGACCGGGTCTGACATAACTTACACCTCTGTGATTCATCGCGTTCTCCCTCCGTCTACCAGCGTCGTGCGGTCGACGCCCGGCCGAACACCTGTTCGATATGCACGGATGGTACCGGAGGATGCCGGGGAGTTCCAGGACGTTCGATCGCTCGTCTACGGGCGCGACGGCGGTCGGGTCGACATCTGAGGGTCGCGAGCTGTGGGGATCGGCGGGTGGTGCATCGTGCGCCCGGCGATCGAATGCCCTCGGTGCAGCTGGATCCAGAGGGTGAGGGACCCGGCGACCGTCAGGGCGGCGAGGTTCAACACCAACACGGTGGCCGCGCCGAGCATCTCGCTCCAGTCCTGCAGCCCGAGGGCCACGCCCATCGCCGCGGCGGCGGGGATCGTCGTCACCGAGATCGCCACGCCGACCGCCGACGCCGCCTGCCGCTCGATCGAGAGCATCGCGGCGACCCCGGCCGCGAGCGCGACGATCACGGTGGCGATCGACGGTTCCGTGACGAACGCGGTCAACACGTTCAGCTGGAGGTCGGCCCGGAGCACGCCGGTGGCGTCGGCGAGCCAGACGAGAACCCCCGAAGCGAGGGTCGCGGTGAGCAGTCCCACGACCAACGTGCTGATGCCGACGAGGGCGGTGCGGCGGGCCCGTGCGACGAGGCCCACGCAGATGGCCGAGAGCGGCAGGAGATCGGGGCTGATCGCCATGGCGCCGACCACGAGCACCGACTGATCCTGCCCGACGCCGATGCCGGCGATCACGCCCGCCGCCGCCATGTAGGCCAGGTAGGTCGCGGAGAGCCGGGCGTTCTCCCGCGCTTCGTCGACGACCTCCTCGATCACGACGGCGTCCGCCGAGGCGTCCCAGTACCCGAGGGCGTCGGACTCGATGGGGAGCACCTCCGTGTGGTCCTGGCGGATCATCACCACCGCGCCCGGCCGGTCGATGTGCAGGGCACGGAGACGATCGACGACGTCGTTCGCGGCGATCGGCTCGACGGCGGCGGTCACCAGGTCCTCGCCGTGACGGACCTCGGCACCGGCGAGACGTACCACGTTGTGCACGCCCTCGGTCTGGAGCGCCGCGAGCACGGCATCGACGCGATCCGACGACACGAACACGCGCAGGTGCAGCACGAGGCGCATCATGCCACCGACGAGCGCTCAGGACAGTCGTGCGGCCCGCAGGGCCAGGTACCGCTGCTCCGGCAGGCTCGCGGTCTTCCGAGCGGCCGCGCGGTAGGCCTCGCGCGCCGCGTCCAGGTCCCCCGCCATCTCCAGCAGGTGCGCTCGGACCGCCTCCAACCGATGCGTCTGGGCCATGCGGGCGTCCGCGTCGAGCGTGCCCAGCAGGGCCAGCCCCGCGCGCGGACCGTCGACCATCGCGACGGCGACCGCGCGGTTGAGCGTGACCACAGGGCTCGGTGCGACCGCCTCCAGCACGTCGTAGAGCGTCAGGATCTGACGCCAATCCGTCTCCTCGGCCGTCGCCGCCTCGTCGTGGACCGCCGCGATCGCCGCCTGCAGCTGGTAGGGGCCGACGAGCCCGGTCCCGAGGGCCCGGGTGAGCAGATCCACGCCCTCCTGGATCTGGGCCGCGTCCCAGCGGTCGCGCCGCTGCTCGGCCAGGGGAACGATCGAGCCGTCGGCCTCGGTCCTAGCCGCGCGACGCGCGTCGGTCAGCAACATCAACGCCAGCAGGCCGGCGACCTCACCCTCCTCGGGCAGGAGCCGGGACAGCAGCCGCGCGAGGCGGATCGCCTCCGCGGTGAGGTCGGCCCGGTGCAGCGCCGACCCGGCGCTCGCGGCGTAGCCCTCGTTGAAGATCAGGTAGAGCACTTGGAGCACCACCGCGAGCCGCTCGGCACGCTCGGCGGGGGGCGGCAGCGCGAACTCGGCGCCGGCGCTCCGGATCGTCTGCTTCGCGCGACTGATCCGCTGGGCCATCGTGGCCTCCGGGACCAGGAACGCGTTGGCGATCTCCGCGGTGGTCAGCCCGCCCACCGCCCGAAGCGTCAGCGCGAGCTGGGACGGCGCCGTCAGCGAGGGGTGACAGCACAGGAACAGCAGCGTGAGCGCGTCGTCCGTCTCGAGGGGCGCGACGTCCCGGGGCTCCAGGGCGACGGTGACCTCCTCCCGCCGCCGGCGCGCGGTCTCGCTGCGGATCTCGTCGACGAGGCGGCGCGACGCGACCGTGACCAGCCACGATCGAGGGTCGTCGGGGACGCCATCGGTGGGCCATCTCCTCGAGGCCTCGAACAGCGCCTCCTGGACGGCGTCCTCGGATGCGTCGAAGCGGCCCGAGCGCCGCACGAGCGTGCCGAGGACCCGCGGCGCGAGCTCGCGCAGCAGGTCCTCGGGACGCGGGTCGCTGCCCGCCACGATCGACGGCCTCAGGCAGCCTCGGCGGCTCGCTCGAGCTCCGCGATGTCGATCTTGCGCATCTGGAGCATCGCCTGCATCGCCCGCTGCGACCGGCCGGGATCGGGGTCGCCCAGCAGCTCCATCAGGCGACCGGGGACGATCTGCCACGACAGGCCGAACCGGTCCTTGAGCCAGCCGCACATGCTCTCCTCGCCGCCCTCGGCGATCAGGGCGTCCCAGAAGTGGTCGACCTCCTTCTGGCCCTCGCAGTGCACCAGGAACGACACCGCCTCGGTGAACTGGTGGTGCGGTCCGCCGTTCAGCGCGGTGAACGCCTGACCCTCCAGCTCGAAGCTCACGATCATGGCGCTCCCGGGGGTCCCGGGCCCCGCCTCTCCGTAGCGCGAGACCTCCACGATCCGCGACGGAGTCAGGGTCCGTTCGGTCGGACGACCGTTGAACACGTCCACGTAGAGCTGGGCGGCCTCCTCGGCCTGGTGGTCGAACCACAGGTACGGGGTGATCTTCTGCATCGGTTCCTCTCCTCTCCCGTCGGGTGGTCCTGAGGTGTCCGGGTCAGACCTCCGGCGGCGCGTCGGCGACCTGGCGGACCTCCACCGGCTCGCCGGTGAACGCGACGCAGCTCGCCGCGACCTCGATCGCTCGCTCCTGCGAGCCCTCGATGATCCAGTAGCCGGCGAGCGACTCCTTGGCCTCGGCGAACGGTCCGTCCGTGGGCACCGGCGCGTCGTCCACCAGCCGCACGGTCTTCGCCTCGCTCGGGTCCACGAGGCCCTGCCCGTCGACCAGCTCCCCCGAGTCCCGGAGCTCCTGGTCGAGCTTCCCCATGAACGCGATCATGTCCCGGATCCACTCGGGCGACCGGACCTCGAACATCGTGTTCGTGTCCCCGAACATCATGATCATGTACTTCACGTCCCCCTCCTTCGCGGCGCTCCGGTGCGCGCCCTCATCACGAGGTCGGAGCCACCGGCGCGTTCTCGACATCCGTCACCCCAACCTAGCGAGCCAACCTATCGAGAAAGTTCGCGCGGGCCCGGGGGAACGGTCACGGCGCGGGCACGGTGCCGAGCGGGAACGTCTGCAGGGCCTCGTACCGAGGCGCCGGTCGCTGGAGGTGGCTGCGGAACAGCGTGACGTGGTCCACCCGCCAGGCCACGGGGTCGAGGTCGGTCGCGGCGAACGCGTCCGGGAGCGCCACGGGAGGATCCGACCGCGCCACCGTGAGGTGCGGGGTGAAGGCTCGTGTCTCGGGTGCGAACTCGGCGGCGAGGGCCGCGTCCAGGGCGAGCGCGACCGACGCCATCCGCCCCTCGGCGTCGTCGAGTCCGACCCAGAGCACACGCCCGCGCCGCGCCGACGGGAACGCGCCCACACCCTCGAGGCGTGTCGTGAACGACGTGCACGAGGCGGCCGCGACCGCCACCCGCTCGGGCACCCACGTGGTGAGCCGCGGCCATGTCCTGCCGAGGAACTTCACCGTGACGTGCTGGTTCTCCCGCGGCACCCATCGAGCGCGGGGGAACTCCGCGCGCCACGGAGCGAACGCGCGCTCCACGGCCACACGCGCCGGCTCCGGGATCTCCACCGCGACGAACAGGCGGGTCGGCTTCGCCTCGGGCCGGCCGCTCCGGTCGCGCGCCATCGGTGCCGAGCGTCAGATCGTCGTGGACGACGTCGGCAGCGGGACGCCGTCGAGGTACCGCCGGGCCAGGTCGAGCGCCGCCTGCTGGGACCACCGGACCACGCGCTCGCGCTCCCCGTTGATCCGCAGGCCGCGCGCGTGCGCCACGTCGTCCGCGTCGAGCGCGATCCACACGGTCCCGGGCGGGTGGCCGCCGTGGCGTTCCGGGCCGGCCACGCCCGTCAGGGCGATGCCCACGTCGGCCCGCAGCAGCCGGCGGACCCCCGCGGCCATCTCCGCCGCGCACTCCGCGCTCACGACGCCGGGCCCCTCCAGGGTGGCCACGCTGACCCCCAGCACATCGGCCTTCACGTCCTCCTGGTACGCGACGACGCCGCCGCGCAGCGACGCCGAGGCGCCGGGCGGTCCGGCCAGACGGGCGCTCACGCTGCCGCCCGTCAGGGACTCCGCGCAGGCGAGCGTTCGATCCGATCCGCGCAGGAGCCGCAGCACCACCTCCTCGAGCGTCTCGTCCTCGGTGGTGAACACCGCGTCCCCGAGCCGGGCCGCCACCTCGTCCGCGACCGGCGCGAGCAGCCTGCCCGCCCCCTCGTGTGTCGGCGCCTTCGCGGTCAGCCGGACCTTGACCTCGCCCATCGACGCCAGGTACGCGACCGTCGGGTTGGTCGAGCCCGTGAACAGGTCGTCCAACAGCTCCGCGACCGCGGACTCCCCGATCCCGGTGAGCCGCAGGACCCGGGAGGAGATCACGCCGCGCCCCGCCGCCTCGCGGAGCCGCGGGAGGACCACGCGCTCCATCATGTCGCGCATCTCGCCCGGGACGCCGGGGACCGCGTAGACGCGGGCCTCGCCGAGGGAGGCGATCAGGCCGGGGGCCGACCCCAGGGGGTTGTCGATCGGCTCGGCGCCCTTGGGAACATCGGCCTGCCGCAGGTTGGACCCGGGCATCGGCGACGACGAGAAGCCCGCGAATCGCTCGCGGAGCCACGTCTCCAGCTCCGGTCGCCGGATCAGGGGCACGCCCATCGCGGCCGCGACGGCGTCGCGCGTGAGGTCGTCCTGCGTCGGCCCGAGCCCGCCGGTGACGAGCACGGCGTCGGCCCGCGATGAGGCCAGCCGGAGCGCGTCGACGATCCTCGGGAGGTTGTCCCCGACCACTTGGTGATGCAGCACGTCCACGCCGATCGCCGCGAGCTCCTCGGACATCCAGCGGGCGTTCGTGTTCGCGATCTGGCCGAGCAGCAGCTCCGTCCCGACCGCGACGATCTCCGCCCTCACCCGCCGGTCCCGCCAGGGGTGAAGGTCTCCTGCCAGGGTTCACCCGCGGTGCCGGCCGTCCCCCGATCGAGGCCGTCGACCGTGAGGCCGATCAAGCCCCCGTCCGACGCGTTGAGCACGAGCTCGTCGGAGGCCGAGAACGTCACGACCTCGTCGGGGCGCAGCGTGACGGGCTCCTCGGGGACGCCGTCGACCACCGCCTGGACCTGCACGCGAGCGCTGGCCACGATCGCCACGTCGATGCTGCCGCCGGCCGCACGGACGGCGCTCGTGGGGGTCGTCGTGGGGAGCGCCGCGGGGGGCGGTGCACCCCGGCGCGACACGAGCCCGACCGCGACGAGGGCGACCAGGACGACGGCGGCGGCGACCAGCAGGAAGCGCTGGTTGTCCCGGAACCGCGTCGCCGCGATCGCCTTCTCGACGCGCCCCATCTTGCCGGGCGGCGGCGGTGGCTCCGGCTCCGCGGCGTGGCGCGCGTAGGCCGACAGCACCTTCTCCGGGTTCAGCCCGAGGTACTGGGCGTAGGTTCGCAGCGACGCCCGCACGTACACCTCGCCACCGAGCACCTCGAAGTCCTCGTCCTCCAGGGCGGCGAGGTGCTCCGCGCGGAGCTTCGTGTCGCGCGCCGCGTCCTCGAGGCTGATGCCGCGGATCATCCGGGCACGCCGCAACGCCGATCCCACGCCGATGCCGGCGGGGCGCACCAGGTTCCCGGCCATGTCCCGTAGATGGTACTGCGGGCACCCGGCGCCGCGCTCCGGTCGTTCCCGCCATGCCCTGCCGCGGAACCGCTCCCGGGAGCACGACTAGACTCGCGCCGAGGTGGACGGAACGGGCGACCCGCTGACGATCGTGGTCGAGATCCCCAAGGGATCCCGCAACAAGTACGAGATGGACCACGCCACCGGCCAGATCTACCTCGACCGGTTGCTCTTCACCTCGATGCAGTACCCGGCCGACTACGGCTTCATCGAGGGCACCCTCGGCGGCGACGGCGATCCGCTCGACGCGCTGGTGTTCTCCGGGGAGCCGACGTTCCCCGGGTGCCGGATCCACGCACGCCCGGTGGGGCTGTTCCGCATGACCGACGAGAAGGGCGAGGACGAGAAGATCCTCTGCATCCCAGACCGGGATCCGCTCTGGGGCCACATCCTCGACCTGGACGGGCTGCCGCGCACCCTCCTCAACGAGATCGAGCACTTCTTCCAGGTCTACAAGGACCTCGAAGGACACAAGGTCTCGACCGAGGGGTTCGAGGACCGAGCGTCGGCCGAGCGCGTGATCAGCCAGGCACGAGACCGCGCGGCGAGACCCTCGGACTGATCCTTCGTTCCCCCGGGCGGCCGACCGGCCGCCCACACGTCGGCGCTATCAGCCGACGCCCCCGGGCGGGGCCTCCGTCTCGTCGGGTGGTGCCGGAACCTCGGTCGGCGCATGGCGGACGACCGTGCGGGTCGCACCGATCTCGACGCCCGAGACGAGGGCGGCCGCCTGGTCGTCGAACACGTTCGCGGCGTAGAGCTCGACGGGCTCGCCGCACCCGCCGGCCGCGACGAGCACGGTGGAACGGTCGAGCCAGCCGATCGCCTCGGTCGGCCGGTCCTCGTCCGGGAGCGCCGGGCTGGCGCGCCGGCCGGCCACCACCAGGGCCTGACGTTCGAGACACTCCTCCCCGCTGTTCACCGACATCAGCCGGCCATCGGGCGCGAGGCGCAGGTCGTCGGCGGTCGTGCCGTCGAGCCCGCGCCACGTGTCCGTGAAGCCGCCGCGATCGGACAGGTCCATCCAGTGGATCTCCGGATAGCCGGGCGCGTGCTGGGCGATCCACCACAGGCGCTGACCGTCGGGCGAGAAGGCGATCGACGTGAAGCTCGTGCTCCCCTTCGAGAAGACGAGACGACTGGGATCCTGCCCCTCGTTCGTGGAGAGCCAGATCGACTCGCCCTCGGCGTCCTCGAGCGTGAACCCCAGGGCGAGGCCGCTCGGGTGATAGGCGATCTGGAGGTAGTCGCCCCCCGGGAGCTCGTGCAGGCGCTCGACGCTGCCGTCGTCCACGAAGCGCTTCTCCGGCTTGCCCGTGTCCTGCGCGAAGACGATGGCCAGCCCGATCGGGTGGCCCCAGTCGAACGCGGTCGCCGCCGCATCGATCGGCGGCAGGTCGGGTGCGTCGCCGCTCACGCCGCGGACCTCCAACCCGTCCAGGAGCACGCGATCGCCCTGCGGTCCCCACGCGAACGGCCCCGCCGGTCCGAGCTCGAACAGGCATGCCAGTGCGCCGGTCCGTGGGTCGAGCGCCCACGCCCGCCCCTGCGCCACGAAGGCCACGGTCTGGGATGTGCGCGCCGTGCCGGTGCAGCCGTCGGGCAGCGGCGCCCCGTCGGCGAGCGTCGTCGTGGGTTCGGCAGACGGCGTCGGGATCGTGGTGGCCGAGGGCGATCCGCCGGACGGCGGGGCCGATCCCTCCGACGTCGACCCGGTGCATCCGGCGGCGAGGAGGGCGAGCGCGAGGGCGAGCCGGATCGGTCGCATCCCGGGGGCAACGATACCCCCGTCAGCGCAGGCGGTTGCGACGTTCCCGGTCGGCGGCGGTGGTCCGGATGTCGCCGACGACCTCGGGCATCTCCCTCGCCAGCACGTTGAGGTCGTCGGCCGAGATCGCCACCGCGCGGACGTCGGTGCGCGCGGTCACCGTGGCCATCCGCCGCTGCTGTTCCAGGAGCCCCATCTCACCGACGACGTCCCCCGGTCCCAGGCTCGCCAGGCGCTCGCCGTCGCGGACGACGTCGACCTCGCCCTCCTCGATCACGAGGACCTCGTAGGGGAGGTCTCCCTCCGCGATCAGCACGCCGCCTGACGGGATCGTGATCTCGCGCGTGATCATCGCCAGGCGCATGAGGTCGTGCTGGTCCAGGTCTCCGAACAGCGGCAGCAGCCGCAGCCGGGCGATGTCGACCGGGTCGGACATGGGCCGACGCTACCGCATCGGGTCTCGAGGGCGCGTGGTGGGACAGGGGGCGTGTCGCGAGGTGGGCGGACCCGCGACGGACCTGTGAGGATGCCGCCGTGACCGATCCGATCCGGCGCGCCGAGCGGGTCCATCTCCGCTTCCCTTCGGAGGACGACCGGCCGGCGTTCGCGCGCGCCTGGATGGCCTCGGCGGAGCTCCACGATCCGTGGCTGGACCCCGAGGAGCCCGGCCATGCATTCGACCGACTGCTCGATCGGAACCGCGGCGAATCGGATCGCTCGCTCATGGTGATCCGGGAGGAGGACGGCGCGCTGGCCGGCATGTACAACATCTCGCAGATCTTCCGAGGGGGCTTCCAGAACGCCTACCTCGGGTACGCGGCGTTCGAGCCGCTGGCCGGGCAGGGGTACATGCGCGACGCGATGCCGCTGCTGGTCGCGTACGCGTTCGAGGACCTGCGTCTGCATCGCCTCCAGGCGAACGTCCAGCCGGGCAACGCGCGCTCGATCGCGTTGCTGCGCGCGACCGGGTGGCGCGAGGAGGGGTTCGCGCCGCGCTATCTCCGGATCCGCGGCGACTGGCGCGATCACCTGCTGTTCGCGATCACCGCCGAGGACGTGACGTGACCGCCCGGCGCCCGTCCTAGGTCGCAGGGCCCGCGGGACCGCCCCAGGAAGTAGCCCTCCGGACACTGGCGCGCCGGAGCAGCGCCGCTACAGTCGCATCAGGGAGGGTCGGTGATGGAACGACACGATGTGAGGTCGGCGGAGAAGCAGCTCGATTCACCTCTCGCCGAGCTGCGCCAACCGGTCGCCGCTCCGAACGCGCTCGCCGAAGGACCGGTCCGGTTCCTGCTGGTGTCGGGGTCGCAGGACGACGGGCGCTGGGGTCTGGTGGGCGCCTTCTGGCTCTCGATCGACGGCCGGCGTGGCGGGTTCCTGGTCTGCCCCGACTCGATCTGGCCGGGCTCCGAGATGGTCCGCTCGGTGAAGAGCGCGCTGGCGCGCGGGTGGAACAACGAGCAGGTGTATCGCTGGTGGCAGGAGCAGGTGGGCGTCGCCGGCTCGGTGATGATCGACCCCCAGCAGCACGCGGACTCGCTGTTCCAGGTGGCTCGGCGGGTCGGCGCGCTCTAGGCGCGTCCGGGCGTCAGCTCCAGATCGCTCCGCGAACCTGGTCCCCGGTGTGACCGTCATCACGGTGCCGCGTTCGGGTCTCGGGTAGGTTCGAACGCATGTTCGACGGTGCGACCACGGTCCTGGAGCGCGAGGAGGAGGTCCCGGCGCTCGTGGCCCGGGCCGACCGTGCGCACCGGGCGGTGGGTCGGGCCCAGCTGGAGCTGCTGGGAGCGATCGGGCAGGTGGACCGCGCAGGAGCCTGGGGAGGCGACGAGGTCCACTCCTGTGCCCACTGGGTGCAGCTGCGCTACGGGGTCTCGGCCTGGAAGGCCCAGCGGTGGGTCGCCGCGGCCCGGGAGCTGGAGGTGCTCCCCGTGGTCTCCGAGGCCCTCGGGACCGGGGAGCTCGGGGTGGACAAGGTGGTGGAGCTCACCCGGTTCGCGAGCCCTCGGACCGAGGGTGGTCTCGTGGGGTGGGCACAGCGGGTCTCTTCGGGCGCGATCCGCCACCGCGCGGACCTGGAGGTCCGT
>DATBJQ010000062.1:0-21809 GCA_036556385.1 Actinomycetota bacterium
TCTGGCCGTTGATGATCCAGTCGTCCCCGTCGCGGCGCGCCGACGTGCGCATCGACCCCGGGTCGCTGCCGCTGTCGGGCTCGCTCAGCCCGAAGCAACCGATCGCCTCGCCCGAGCGCATCCGCGGCAGCCACTCGGCCCTCTGTTCGTCCGAGCCGAAGGCGTGGATCGCGTACATCGCCAGCGCGCTCTGGACCGAGACGAACGACCGCAGGCCACTGTCGCCCGCCTCGAGCTCGAGCTCCACCAGCCCGTAGGCGACCGGGCCGACCGTGGGACCCTCCCCGTCGTCGAGCTGCATGCCGAAGAACCCGAGCTGCTCGCCGAGCTCCTTCGCGAGCTCGCGAGCGGGGAACTCTCCGCGCTCGTACCAATCCTCGACGTCAGGCAGGATCCGATCGCGCACCCAGGAACGGGCGAGGTCGCGGATCTGGCGCTCCTCATCACTCAACAGAGCATCGACGTCCACCAGGTCCAGGGGCTTCAGGTCACTCATCGTCGGTCGTCCTCCCACCATCCGTAGCTCTGGCCGTAGCTCTGGCGTACCTCAGGCCGTTCCTCAGGATGTACCCATCTCCGGCCCGAACCGCAACCCGTCCGTGTCGGCGCCGAGGCGCGGCGGCGCGCCCGCGTACCGGGCCGGGGTGACCGACATCGAGATCGGGTTCGCCACGGTGTCCACGGTCGTGCCGTCCTCCCTGGTCAGCCGGGCGACCGGGTCGAGGCCGAGCTCCCGGGCGTACGCGAGGGCCTCCTCCACGTCATGCACCACTCCGCAGGGGATCCCTCGGTCGCGCAGGAGCGCGACCCACCCACCGGCCGTCCGGGTGCCCAGCGGCCCTTCGAGCGCGGCCGCCAGCGCGTCGCGGTTCGTGACCCGCGCCGCGTTCGTGGCGAAGCGCTCGTCATCCGCCAGCGACGGGACCGAGAGGGCCTCGCACAACGTGCGGAACTGCCCGTCGTTCCCGACGGCCACCACGAGCGGGCCGTCGGCCGCCTCCAGCGTCTCGTACGGGGCGATGCTCGGGTGGCGGTTGCCCATGCGCCCGGGCACGACGCCCGCCGTGAGGTACCCGGACGTCTGGTTCACCAGCGCGAACAGCGTGGTCGACAGCAGATCGACCTCCACGAGCTGTCCCTCTCCGGTGCGATCGCGATGTCGCAGGGCCGCGAGGATCCCGATCGCCGCGTGCAGTCCCGCCATCACGTCCACGAGTGCGACACCGACCTTGAGTGGACGGCCGTCGGGCTCACCCGTGACGCTCATCAGACCGCCCACCGCCTGCGCGAGGAAGTCGTACCCCGCGACGTCCCCGCGGCCGATCCCCAGGATCCGGCAGTAGACGAGGCCGGGACGTTCGGCGCGGAGCGTGGTCTCGTCGAGACCGAACCGCGCCATCACTCCCGGCCGGAAGTTCTCCACGACGACGTCGGCGCGGAGCGCGAGCGCGCGCGCAGACCGCAGCTGCTCCGGGTCGCCCAGATCGAGGGCGATGCTCCGCTTGTTCCGGTTCACCCCGAGGAAGTAGCTGCTCTCGCCGTCCGGGGCCCACGGCGGTCCCCAGGCTCGCGTGTCGTCCCCTCCGCCGGGCCGTTCGACCTTCACGACCTCGGCGCCGAGATCGGCGAGCAGCATCGTGGCGAGCGGGCCGGCGAGCACACGCGAGAAGTCCGCGACGACGATCCCATCGAGGGAGGAAGGGTGCGCCGGATCCGCGCCGTCGGGCACCGGCAGACTGTACACACGGCGGCCCGGTAGGCTGCCGCGCGATGGACGTCGTCGTGTTCACGAAGTTCGTTCCCGACCCGCAGGGGACGCCGACGCTCGGTCCCGATCACCTCCTGGTCCGTGGAGCCGACGGCGCTCTGGACCCGGGAGACGAGTACGGCCTCGAGCTCGCGCTGCAGCTCGTGGAGGCCGAGGGGGGGCACGTGACCGCGGTGTCGATGGGCCCCGAGGAGGCGCTCGCCGGCCTCCAGCGGGCGCTGGCGATGGGCGCCGATGACGGCGTGCTGATCACGGACGCCTCGCTCCGCGGGGCCGACGCGCTCGGGACGGCGCGCGTCCTCGCTGCCGCGTTGGCCGGCAGAACGTGGGACCTCGCGATCGCCGGCGTCGAATCGACCGACGGCTACACGGGGACCGTCCCGGCCACGATCGCCGAGCTGGTGGATGCTGCCGGGATCAGCGCCGTCCGGCGGCTGGAGCGCGCAGAGGCGGGGATCCGCGTGGAGCGCCAGGTCGAGGCGGGGTTCGATGTGCTCGAGTGCCCCCTCCCAGCCGTGATCACCGTCACCGCCGGGGCGAACGAACCTCGGTACCCCTCGCTCAAGGGGATCATGCAGGCGAAGCAGAAGCCGCTGGAGCGACTCGGGATCGAGGACCTCGGCTTGAGCGCGGACGACGTCGCACCCACGCAGGCCGTCGTCGAGGTGACCGATGCCCCGAGCACGGCGGGGGGCGAGGTGATCGTCGCGGGCGACGACGCGGTCGCGAGGATCGCGGACCTGCTCGCCGAGGCCAAGGTGATCTGACCGTGTCCGCGATCTGGGTCTACGCCCCGGTCATCTCCGAGGGACCACACGCCGCGGCGCTCGAGCTCCTCACGAAGGCCAGGACGCTGGGCGACCAGGTCGCGGCGGTCGCGTTGGGACCGGGCGCGTCCGCCGCCGCGGAGGAGCTCGGGTCGCACGGCGCCTCGACCGTGTACGCCGGCGACGACGCGGTGTACGTGGAGCACCCTGGCCGGCCCGCGGCGGACGCCCTCGCCACCCTCGTGGATCGTCACCACCCGGCGCTGATCCTCTTCCCGACCACCTACGACGCCCGCGACGTGGCGGGGCGCCTCCAGGCCCGGACGGGTTCGACGCTGATGTCCAACGCGACGGACCTGCCGGCGCGCGATCGCGCACGCACCGAGATCTTCGGCGGCGCGAAGGTGGTCGACGTCGAGCTGGGTGGACCCGAGCCGCGGCTCGTTCTGGTCCGTCCCCACTCCTTCCCGGCGGAGCCGGCCGGTGGATCGGCGGAGGTCGTCCCGATCGACGTCGACCTCGCCGACGACCGCCGGGGGGCCCGGATCGTCGAGCGTCACGAGGAGGCCGCCGCAGGTCCCAAGCTCGAGGAGGCCCCGGTGGTCATCGCCGGCGGACGTGGCCTGGGGGGACCCGAGGCGTTCGGGATCCTCGACGACCTGGCGTCCGCGATCGGGGGCGCCGCCGTCGGAGCGTCCCGCGCCGCGGTCGACGCGGGCTGGGTCCCGTACAGCTTCCAGATCGGCCAGACCGGCAAGACCGTCAAGCCCGAGGTCTACCTCGCCGTCGGCATCAGCGGCGCGCTCCAACACGTCGTCGGGATGAAGGGCGCGCGCCGGATCGTGGCGATCAACAAGGACGCGGAGGCGCCGATCCTGAAGATGGCGGACCTGGGCGTGGTCGGCGATCTGTTCCAGATCGTGCCCCAGCTCGCGGAAGAGATCCGCCGGCGACGCTCCGCGGGGTGACCCCTAGACTCAGCTCGTGAGCCGTGCCAAGCCGATCGTCCTGGTTCGCAACGACGACGTCGACACGCTGGGGATCGCCCCCCGCGCGCTCGAGGAGGCGGGCGCCGACCGCTGGGTCTGGGAGGCCCGCGACGGGCAGCCGCCCCCCGACCTGGACGAGGTCGGGGGCATGATCGTGTTCGGGAGCACGTACAACGTGGAGCACGCCGACGAGCAACCGTTCATCGACACGGTGGCGGCGTCCACGCGGCAGGCGATCGAGCGAGGCGTCCCGTACCTGGGGGTCTGTTTCGGGGCACAGCTGCTCGCCTGGGCGCTGGGCGCCGAGGTGAAGCGATCGCCCGTGCGCGAGCTGGGCTTCGAACCGGTGCGTGCGCTCCCGCCGGCGACGGAGGATCGCCTCCTGTCGCACTACGTCACCGGGGACCACGTCTTCCAGTGGCACATGGACACGTTCGAGCTCCCGAACGGCTCCGAGCTGCTGCTCACGGGGGACTCCGTGCCGCATCAGGGCTACCGCGTCGGAGAGCGGGCCTGGGGCGTGCAGTTCCACCTCGAGGTCGACGCCGCCGAGATCGCCACCTGGCTCGAGGCCTACGCACGCGTGGGTGACCTCCTACAGGAGTGGGGCAAGACCCCCGACGAGGTCACCGAGGAGGCCCGCGTCCTGGCCGCCGCGCACGAGCGGAGGGGCGCCGAGGTGTTCCGACACTTCGTCGCGCTCGCGGGGGACGTCGCGGCGTGAGCGAGTCGTACCGGCCGCTCGTGGCCGTGGTCGCCTACCACCTGGACGGTTCGCGGGTGGCCCGCTGGCCCTCCGGCGGCTACGGCGTCCCGCTCCCGTACGTGGAGCGCCTGCGGGCGGCGGGCGCGCGGACGGCGATCGTGGCGCCCGGCGAGGACGGCGACGCGGAGGAGCTCCTGGAGCCGTTCGACGGCCTCGTGCTCGTCGGCGGCGGCGACGTCGACGCAGCGCGGTACGGGGCGACGCCCGACCTCGAGCACGCGTACGGCGTGGAGCCGGATCGTGACGACTTCGAGATCCGGCTGCTGCTGACCGCGGATCGGCTCGCGCTCCCGACACTGGCGATCTGCCGAGGGATGCAGGTGATGAACGTGGCGTTCGGGGGGACCCTGCACCAACACCTCCCGGACCTCCCCGGTCTGCTGGAGCACGGTGTCCCGATCGACGAGACAGAGTCCACGCACGAGGTCGCGGTCGGGTCCGGCTCGCGTCTGTCCGCCACCACCAAGGCGGCCTCGCTGTCGTGCCGCTCGCACCACCATCAGGGGGTCGACGTGGTGGGCGACGGTCTCGTGGCGACCGGGCACAGCCCCGATGGGTTGGTCGAGGCGATCGAGCGCGTGGTCGACGATCCCGACGACGAGGAACAGACCTGGATGCTCGGGGTCCAGTGGCACCCGGAGGACACCGCGGACGCGGATCCGGCGCAGCAGGCGCTGTTCGATGCGGTCGCGCTGATCGCCCGGCTGCGCGGGACGCGGGCCCGACCGGGCGAGTCGGAGGGGCGTTCACGCGGGTACGGCGTCGCACCGGCCGATCCGACGTGGGCGGATCGCTACGAGGTCGAGGCCGCGAGGATCGTTGCCGCGCTGCCCGACGCCCTGGTGACGCGGATCGATCACGTGGGCTCCACGGCGATCCCGGGGCTGGCCGCGAAGCCGATCGTCGACATCCAGCTGTCGCTGACCGCCCTCTCGCCCCGCGAGGACTACGTCGGGCCGCTGACGGAGCTCGGCTACCGGCACGTGTTGGATCCGTACACCGACGATCACGAGTTCTTCTCCCGAGACCTGGACGGGGAGCGTCGCTTCCAGATCCACGCGTGTCGCACCGAGAGCGAGTGGGAGCGCCGACACCTGGCCTTCCGCGACTGGCTCCGCGCCCACCCCGAGGATGCCGCCGCCTACGCGGCGCTCAAGCGGCGGCTCGCCGAGGCGCACCCGCACGACCTGATCGGCTACGTGCGCGAGAAGGCGCCGTTCATCCGTTCGATCGAGGCCAAGGCGCTCGACGGGTCCTCGGCCTGAACCCGGCCTCGGCCCCGACCGAAGTGGACTCACGCCCGCCGATCATTGGATGATCCGCCCGGGCGGACGGCGCCACGGGCGCCGGCCCAGGGGGGAGGAACGACGGACGGCGAGGTGCGCGTCGTGCGAGCGTCGGGTGACGGGCTGACCCGGGGGCTCCAGATCGGCTCGGAGCTGGCGGACATGATCCAGCGCTCGGTGGGCTTCTACCACCGCTACCTGGACCGCCGAGGCGTCTCCTCGGAGCGGCTCCAGGACCTGCTGACCCCGTACCTGGTCGCGGCGGAGACCGCGTACCCCGACATGATGAACGTGCTGAAGGGGATGTCGGTCGGCGCCACGGTGCCGGTGCTCGAGATCTTCGCGATCAACGCCTTCGAGGAGCTCGAGCCGATGCTCGAGTCGCCCGAGGGCGACCTGCTGTTCCTCCAGAAGAAGGAGGGCTACCTGCGGAAACCGAGCCCCGAGCGGTGCTCCAGCCTCGCGGTCCGGACGCCGTCGGGCTCCACCCTGCTGGCGCACAACGAGCACTGGCTCGCCGGGGACGTCGAGAACGTGGCGGTCGTCGTCGACGCACCGGGGGACGGCAGGGTGCCGGTCGCGAGCCCGACCGTCGTGTGCTGCCTCCCCGCGGTCGGGATCAACGCCCACGGGACGGCACAGGGGATCGGGTCGCTCACCGCGTCCGATGACGGTGTGGGGGTCCCGCGGGTGCTCGTGTCGCGGAGCGCCCTGGAGTCGCGCGATCGACACGATGCGCTCGCGCGCGCGGCGATGCCCGGTCGCGCGGGCGGCTACGGGCACGTGTTCGCCTTCGCCGGCGGGGACCCGATCGTGCTCGAGACGAGCGGCCGGGAACATCGGTCGCTGGAGCACGCCCACCCGCACACGAACCACTATCAGAGCGACCTGGCCGCGATCGCACCGCCCGCCTCCGAGGGGTCGCAGGCCCGCCTGCACCGTCTCGAGGAGCTGCTGGCGCAGCGCCCACCCGAGATCGTCGACGACCTGATGGAGCTGATGCGCGACCACGATTCGTCACCCCAGGCGATCTGCCTCCACCCCGACGAGGCCGAGGGCGACGAGGCCTCGGCCGTGATGTTCTCGATGGTCTGCGACGCCGACGCTCGCCGGATGTGGGTCGCCCCCGGCAACCCGTGCCAGCACGACTACCAGGAGATCGCTCTGGAGGGGTTCGTGCCGTGACCGCTCCGCACGTCGCCGCGACGTCGTTCGGCCGCCCCCTCCCCGAGGGCGGCACGATCGGCGTGTGCGCTCCGTCCGGCCCGTACTACAACCGCTCCGACGTCGAGCGGCCGAAGGAGTGGTGGGAGTCCCAGGGGTTCCGTGTTCGACTCACGGACGGCGTCTGGGCGCAGGACGACTACGAGGCCGGCTCCCCGGAGCAGCGGGCACGGGACCTGCACGACCTCTTCGAGGATCCGGCGGTCGACGTGATCCAGGTGCTCTGGGGAGGGACCGGCGCGATCCGCCTGCTGGAGCATCTGGACTTCGGCCTGATCGCCCGGCACCCGAAGGCGCTCATGGGGTACTCGGACATCACGAACCTCCACGTCGCGCTGCGTCAGGAGGCCGGGCTGGCCACGCTGCACGGTCCCGGGCTGGGTTCGATGGGAGCGGCCGAGCGCACCGGGTTCACGTGGACCTCCGCACTACGGGGGTTCACGGAGGGTGGGGTCGGCCCCGTCCCCGACGATCCCGACGACCCCTACCGGCGGACGATCGTGGGTGGGCGGGTGACCGCGCCGATCGTCGGCGGCAACCTCTTCACGTTGGCCCACCTGCTGGGCACGCGGTTCAGCCCCGTGCTCGAGGGGGCGATCCTGTTCTTCGAGGAGGTCAACGAACCCGCGTACGTCCTCGAGATCCATCTGAACCAGCTCGCCCTGGCTGGCGTACTCGACGCAGTGGCCGGCATCGTGGTCGGCGAGCTCAAGGGCTGCGATTGGTCCGAGGAGCGGCCGGAGACCCCACGGAACCGGTCGATCGAGGATGTCTTGGAGCGCACCCTGGCGCCGCTCGGCGTCCCGGTGCTATACAGGCTCCCTCTCGGTCACGGGAAGCACCTCGCGACGATCCCGCTCGGGGTGGTGGCGACGCTCGATGCCGATGCCCGCTCGCTCCAGATCGAGCAACCGGGCGTGGCGCTCGATGCGTACAGACCGACAGGGAGCACCACAGCGGTCCCGTGAGCGGGCGGCACGGAGGAGGCGGTCGATGAAGGCGACACGGCGCGCGGCGGTCCTGGCGGCGGTGATCTGGCTGACGGGTGGCGCCCTGATGACGCAACCCGTCTCCGCTCAGACGTCGGACGACGAGCCGGTGATCTACGACCTCGGCGTGGACTCCGACCTCAGCCACAGCCTGAACCCATGGAGGCTCTGCTGCGGTCCCGACTACGAGTACGGCGAACTCGTGTACGACACGGGACTCGCCTACAGCCAGGAAGACCTCACCGCGGCCCCCAAGATCATCACGGAGTGGACGCCGAGCGACGACTACATGTCCTACACGATGAAGGTGCGGACCGACGCCACGTGGAGCGACGGCGAGCCCCTCACCGTGGAGGACGTCGCCTGGACGATGAACTTCATCTCGAAGTACAAGATGCCGCTGTACATCGGGTACTTCCCGTTCAACCCCACCTTCGAGGTGGTCGACGACGAGACGCTGATCTGGCATTCGGAGGAGCCGACGTTCGCCCCCGAGGTCCCCGCCTACTTCTTCGTCCTCCCCGAGCACATCTGGGGGCAGTTCGACACGGCGGGCGATCCACCCGCCGAGGGCGCGCCCCAGT
The DNA here is from genome assembly GCA_036556385.1 of Actinomycetota bacterium. Classification (GTDB taxonomy): domain Bacteria; phylum Actinomycetota; class UBA4738; order UBA4738; family HRBIN12; genus AC-51. The sequence goes on from DATBJQ010000062.1 coordinate 8,374, forward strand.
CGGAGGTCGACGCGTACAACGAGGCCCTGAAGGAGGGGCGGAGCGCCGCGCGTGAGTTCGCGAACGAGGATCCCGTCGGCTCCGGCCCCTTCATCCTGGACGAGTACCGGAAGGGCGAGTACCTCCACTTCGTGGCGAACCCGAACTACTGGGGTGGACACCCGTCCACCGAGGACCCGCGGGCGATCGACGAGGTCTACATCCGCTTCTTCGGCAACCTGGAGGCGATGACGCAGGCCTTGGAGGCCGGGCAGATCGACTTCGCCGACGGCCTCACGCCGGGCCTGTTCAACAGCCTCAAGAGCAACGAGGACGTCGTGACCCACGTGGCAGATGCCGGGTGCTGGGGCGACATCGCGTTCAACTTCGGCGGCCAGCCCGGCGGCAAGGCGACGAACCACCCGGCGCTGCAGGACCTCGCGGTCCGCCAGGCGATCGCGCACTCGATCGACAAGCAGGAGATCGTGGACAAGGTCTTCGAACGCACCGCCGTGGTCGGCGACTCGTTCCTCACGCCGGGGAAGAACGGATCGTGGTACTTGGACATCCCGCCCGACCTGGAGTACGGGTACGACCCCGCCGAGGCGAACCGGATCCTCGACGACGCCGGGTACCTCGACACCGATGGCGACGGCGTCCGGGAGATGCCGGACGGCACGGACCCGCTGGACTTCGAGTTCATCGCCATCAACGACGTCGACGGTTCGGTGGGGACCGGGCAGCTGATGGACGGATACCTCCGCGACATCGGCATCAAGATGACCACCACCACCGTCGACTCCGACAAGGCCACCGAGATCTGGGGCTCCGGGGAGTTCGACGCCTTGATCTGGGACTGGTGCCCCGACCCCGACCCCGACTTCATCCTGTCGGTCTTCGCCACCGAGGAATGCGGTGGGTGGTCCAACGGCTGCTACTCGAACCCCGAGTACGACGCCCTGTACCACGCCCAGAAGCAGGAGATGGATCGCGACGAGCGCGAACAGATCATCGACGAGGCGCAGGAGCTGGTGGCGCAGGACCTCCCCGAGATCGTCCTGAACTACTGGTCCGAGCTCCAGGCGTATCGATCCGACACGTTCGAGGGCTACCATCCGACGCCGAACGTCGAGAACGGGCTCCTGATGCTCGGATACAGCACCACGGTCAACTACCTGGAGCTGCGCGCCGTCTCCGAGCAGGCGGCTCCGGGGGCCGGCGACGACTCGTCGGGGGGCCTGAACTGGTGGGTCCCGGCGTTGGTGGGGGTCGGCGGCATCGCCGTGGCCTGGGTCCTGATCTCGCGTCGCAGCCGGAACGAGGACGACGAGGAGTAGCCGCCCCGGAGACGCCGATCAGGAGGAGGGACCCGCAGCAGCGTGGGAGGCGCGTACATCGCGAGGAAGCTCCTGGCCGCGTTGTTCACGCTGTTCTTCGTCCTGGCCTTCAACTTCTTCCTGTTCCGCGTGATGCCCTCGGACCCGGTCTCGATCAACGCCCGGAGCGAGCGCCTCACCCGACAGGACATCCAGGAGCAGCTCGAGAACTTCGGGCTGCTCGATCCCCTGCCGACACAGTTCGTGCGTTTCGTCGGGAACACCTTCCAGGGTGACTTCGGCCTGTCCTTCGTCACCGGCACACCCGTCACCGCGGAGATCGGGGCTCGCGTCTGGCCCACGGTGCTGCTGGTTGGCCTGTCGACCCTGCTCGCCACCGTGTTCGGCGTGCTGATCGGGATCAAGGGGGCCTGGAAGCGCGGCAGCGCCTTCGACACCACGTCGTTGTTCGGCTCGCTCGTCTTCTACTCCATGCCCGAGGGATGGCTGGGCATGATCCTGATCCTGATCTTCGTGGGGTGGCTCGGCTGGTTCCCTGCAGGCGGCTACACATCGGGGCTGGAGAGCGGCTTCGGGAACATCGTCGACGTCGCCAAGCATCTGTTCCTGCCGTGCCTGACCCTCACGCTCGGGTACATCGGGGAGTACGCGATCGTGATGCGCTCCTCCGTCCTGGAGGTGAAGAACGAGGAGTTCGTGGCGACCGCCCGGGCGAAGGGCGTCAGGGACAAGGACGTGCGGCGTCACCACGCCGTGCCGAACGCGCTGCTGCCCACGCTGACCCTCGTCTTCTACAGCTTCGGCTTCGTGCTCGGCGGCGCGATCATCGTGGAGTACGTCTTCTCCTGGCCTGGGCTCGGGGCGCTCACCTACAACGCGATCAACGACCTGGACTATCCGGTCCTGCAGGCGATCTTCCTGCTGTCGAGCGCTCTCGTGATCCTGTTCAACCTGTTCGCCGACATCCTGTACGGGTACCTCGATCCCCGGGTGCGGGAGGGCTGACCGTGGGGCTGACCCCTCTCGAGGCGCAGGTCGGCCCGCCGGAGCAGCCGGAGGGGACCCCGGGGGACCCACAGGCGCCCCGCAGCGCCCGGGCGATCGTCTGGGGCCGCCGCCGCCACGCCCTCGCATACAACTGGTCGCTGTACCGGCACAACACCCAGGGGATGATCGGGCTCGTGATCTTGAGCGTGTTCATCGCGCTCGCCCTGCTGGCTCCGTTGATCGTCGATCAGGCCGAGATCACTCCGGCCGACACGACCGGCGTCCCCCTCCAGGCTCCCAGCGCCGACTACCCCTACTGGCTCGGGACCGACAACTTCGGTCGTCCGGTCCTCTGGCTGCTGATCTGGGGTGCACGGATCTCGCTCACGGTGGGCCTGGTCGCGACCGTGGGCACGATGGTGCTGGGATCCATCGTGGGGATCGCGGCCGGCTACTTCGGCGGTCGCATCGACACGGCGCTGAACGCATTCACGAACTGGTTCCTGGTGATCCCGTGGCTCGTGCTCGCGATCGTGCTCGTCGCGATCCTGGGCCCGTCGCTCGGCATCATCATCCTCGTGATCGCGCTGACGTCGTGGGCGGGGACCGCGCGACTCGTGCGCGCCCAGACCCTCACGGTCAAGGAGCGGCTCTACGTGGAGCGCGGAAAGGCGTTGGGTGCCGGCAACTGGCACCTGATCACCCGCCATATCCTGCCCAACGTGTTCCCCGTGATCTTCGCGAACACGGTGCTGACGGTGTCGCTGGCGATCCTGTCCGAGACGACCCTGGCGCTGCTCGGGCTCGGCGACCCCAACAGCGTGTCCTGGGGCACGATCATCGAGGAGGCGTTCAACTCCGGGGCGCTGACCGCCGGCTACTGGTGGTGGCTGATCCCACCCGGGATCTGCATCGTCCTGGTCACCCTCTCGTTCACGATGTGCGGCTACGCGCTCGACGAGATCCTCAACCCCAAGCTGAGGGAACGATGACCGTCCTCTCGCTGCGCGACCTCCGGATCACCTACTCGACGCAGGGTGGTCCGGTCCCCGCGGTCCGCGGTGTGAACCTGGAGGTCGGCACGGGGGAGGTGCTGGGCCTCGCGGGCGAGTCGGGGTGCGGCAAGTCCACGATCGCCGGCGCCGTCCTGCGTCTGCTGCCCAAGAGCGCCAAGATCGAGGGCGAGATCCTCCTGGACGGGCAGGACGTCCTGGCGCTGAAGCCCGGCAAGCTCCGCGCGCTCCGGTGGGCGGGAGCGTCGATCGTGTTCCAGGGCGCGATGCACTCGCTCAACCCCGTGCAACGCGTCGGTGATCAGATCGCCGAGGCGATGATCGTGCACCGGCAGGCCCAGGAGAAGGAGGCGCGGACCCGGGCGGGGGACCTCCTCCAGATGGTGGGGCTGCCGGCCCGGCGGATCGACGACTACCCGCACGAGCTCTCTGGGGGCCAGAAGCAGCGCGTCATGATCGCGATGGCGCTGGCCTGCAATCCCTCGCTCGTGATCGCCGACGAGCCCACGACCGCGCTCGACGTGATCGTGCAGGCTCAGGTGCTCCGGCTGATGAAGTCGCTGCAGCGCGACCTCGGCCTCTCGATGGTCTTCATCACCCACGACCTCTCGGTGCTCGTCGAGGTGTCGGACCGGCTGGCGATCATGTACGCCGGCAAGATCATCGAGGAGGGACCGGCGGAGCAGGTCTTCCACGACCCGAAGCATCCCTACACGGAGGCGCTGTCGGCGGCGTTCCCCGAGATCGGCGACGCGCGCTTCCGGCACCGGCCTTCCGGGTTGGGGGGCGACCCGCCGGACCCGATGAACATCCCCTCCGGGTGCCCGTTCCACCCTCGGTGTCCGAAGGCGTTCGACGACTGCCCGACGCACGAGCCCGCGCTCTACGAGGCCGGTGAGGGCCGCCGGGCGGCCTGCCTGTTGGTCGAAGGCGTCCGCGCCCCGGCGACCGGAGGCGCCGGGTGAGCACGACCCCCGCGGCGGCCACGGGCGAGGAGCTCGTCCTGGGTCCTCCCGTCCTGGAGGTCCGTGGCCTCGAGATCAACTTCAAGGGTCGTGGTGGGCTCTTCAGCAAGAAGCTCCCCGACGCCAAGGCCGTCGACGGCGTCGACCTGACGCTCCATCGGGGCGAGGTGCTGGCGCTGGCCGGGGAGTCCGGTTGCGGGAAGACCACGCTCGCGCGGGCGATCATGGGCCTCCTCTCGCCGCAGGCGGGCGAGGTGCGCTTCGAGGGCCAGCCGCTCGGGCGGAACCTGCGCGAGTACCGGCGCCACGTCCAGATGGTGTTCCAGGATCCGACGGGTTCGTTGAACCCGCGCAAGACGATCTACGAGATCGTCGCGGAGGGGCCCCGGGTCCACCACATCTCGCACGGTCCCGACGGCGAGAGCGAGGAGGACCTCGTCGCCCGCGCCCTCTCCCGGGCGGGGATGCGACCGCCCGAGCGCTTCTTCGGCCGCTACCCGCACGAGCTCTCGGGCGGCCAGCGTCAACGCATCGTGATCGCGGGAGCGCTGGTGCTGGACCCGACCGTGATCGTCGCCGACGAACCCGTGTCGAACCTGGACGCGTCGGTCCGCGGCGAGATCCTCGCGTTGCTGATGAACCTCCGCGACGAGCTCCAGCTGTCGATCCTGGTCGTCACGCACGACCTCGGGCTCGCCTGGACGGTCGCGGATCGCGTGGCGGTGATGTACCTGGGGCGCGTGGTGGAGCTCGGGCCGGCGCCCGAGGTCCTGCTTCGGCCCCGGCATCCGTACACCAAGGCCCTGCTGGACGTCGTCCCCGAGGCGGGGGGCATGGATCGCCCGATCCTCGGCGGTGAGCCGCCGGACCCGACTCGGGTGCCCCCTGGCTGCCGCTTCCATCTCCGCTGCCCGGTGGTCGCATCGGGGCGGGCCGCACAGCTCGGGATCGAGGAGCGGTGTCGGTCCGAGGACATCGCGATCACGGAGAGCGGCGAGGACCACATGGCCGCCTGCCACCTGGTGGAGCTGGGGGAAGCTCCCTGAGGGGAGCTGGTCGCCGGTCAGTCCGCGGACTCGATGACGACGGGATCGGACACCTGTTCGTCCTCGTCCTCGTCGCCCTTCAGCACGCCGAGGATCGCCGCCATCTCCGCGTCACCCACCGGCGCGTCCGGCCGGACCTCGCGGCCCCGCGCCGTGGCCAGCAGCGCGCGGAGGTTCGCCTCGGCCATCTCCGCGCGGTTCTCCAGCTCCTTGTGCCGCTCACCCAGCGAGCGCGCGCGCTGTTCCGCCTCATCGCGAGCCAGCCTGGCCTGACGGAGCTCCTCGCGGGCCTGCCGGAGCTCGGCGCGCATCTGGGCGCTCTCGCGGCCCAGCTCGATCAGCTTGTCCACCACGGCTCGACCGAGATCCGAATACGCTCCGGCCCCCGCCACGCCGACGCTTCCGCGCGAGCCGCGGGGCCCGCGGCGCCGCCCGGTCCGCACGACCGCCTCCCGCTCGCCGGCGGTCACCGGCGTGGCGTCGAGCAGCCGGTACGAGCCGTTGCCCGCCTCCAGCCGCTTGCGCGCGATCAGGGCGCGCACCGCACGCGCGGTGGACAGGGCGTCGGGGAAGCCGAGGTCCCGTCCGAGCTCGGCCGGCGTCTCGGTCAGGACGTCGCCCACCGCGACGCGTTCCGCAACGGCCGCGAGGAAGGCGTTGGCCCTGCTCAGGCTCTCGTCGTTCACGCAGTCATCATGCACGGTTGGGGCATGTCTGCCCAGCATCCATCTGAGTGCAACCCCTGTAGGCTCGCTGTGTGGATGCGGCGGACAGCTGGAGGGACGACCTCCGGCGGCGGGCGATCCCCCCGCCCATCCTGAAGGCCGCCCCCGAGTCCCCCTGGGGATGCCCCGTCGAGGTGTTCCGCAGCCGAGCCGACCGGGCACGCGAGGGACCAGCGACGCCCACCACGGCGCGGGCGCTCGAGGTCCTCCCGAGCGGCGGCACGGTGCTGGATGTCGGGTGCGGCGCGGGCGCCACCTCGCTCCCGCTCGCGGATCGGGCCGGCACGATGATCGGGGTCGACGCGGCGTCCGACATGGTGGCCGCCTTCGTCGAGGCCGTGAACGGCGTCGGGCGTGTGGTGGCCACGGTCGAGGGATCGTGGCCTGAGATCGCCGCGGACGCCCCGCCGGCCGACGTCGTGGTCTGCGGACACGTCCTCTACAACGTCCAGGAGCTCGTCCCGTTCGTGCAGGCGCTGGACGAGCACGCGCGCCGGCGGGTCGTGCTGGAGCTCACGGAGCACCACCCGCTGCGATGGATGAACGACCTGTGGCTCCGTTTCCACGACGTGGTCTTCCCCGAAGGGCCAACGGCGGAGGTCGCCGAGCAGGTGCTCCGGGACGCGGGCCACGACGCCCACCGTGACGAACGCCCCCCCGACGACCTTCGAGGTCACGGCGGGTTCGCGCGGCGCGGGGACGCGGTGGCACTGATCCGTCGGCGGCTCTGCCTGGGGCCCGATCGCGACGACGAGGTCGCCGCGGCGCTCGGTGACCTCCTCCACCGGGACGACCGGGGCCGATGGTCGGCCGGGCCCGGGGGGCAGGCCGTGGTCACGTTGTGGTGGGACGCCGTTCCGTGACCGTCAGCAGGTCCGGCAGGTCGCGAGCACGTCGGTGGCCGAGACGTAGCGTCCGCGGTCACCGTCGGGCCGCTCGACCCGCACGGTCTGCCTGCCGGCGCCGTCGCGCACGTCCACGGCCGGCCTGATCGCACCCAGCGTCGCCACCAGTCCGCCCAGGTCCTGCGACCCGAGCGGGGCGCTCGACATCTCCACCAGCCGGACCTGCAAGTGCCCCCCCTCCAGCGTTCCGGAGGCCGAGACCACGACCAGGACCGTCTGCACCTGCGCGGTGTCGAAGGCGCAGCCACCGGCGTCGAGCAGCAGCTCCCCCTGACCGTCGACGCGCTCGTCGCCCGAGCGATGCAGCGGGATCGAGCCGTTCCAATCGCTGAAGCACGAGCCCCCGACGTGGAGTTCGTGCTCCGAGGCGATCCGGAGGCGGAGCGTGACGTCGGGCGGTGTGGGCTCCACGGAGGGCGTCGGCGACGTCGTCGACCCCGGCCCCGTCGGACGCGCACCCGGGTCCTCCACGCCGGGCGGGAACGGGTCGCTCCGGGAGGCCACGAAGGCCCCAGCGCCCGCGCACGCGAGGAGGATCACCACCCAGACCGCGACCTTGACGCCGCCCTTCGACACGCCGCGGAGCGTACCCGTGGGAACGGGCTACCGGCCGTGCCGCCGGACGTAATCGCGGAGCACGAACGCCCCGACGCGGTGGTCGTCCATCAGGAAGACCCGCCCGCCGGTGCGGCGAGCGAGGTGCTCCATGAACCGACCGAGACCCTCCGATTCCTCCAGCATGAAGATGTTCAGGGTTGCTCCGGTCTTCGACAGCCGGATCGCCTCCGCCAGTGTCCGCCGCACCGTCTCAGGCTCCGGGGGCCAGGCGAAGTACGCCTCGTCGCCCTCGAGATGCGCGGTGGGCTCGCCGTCGGTGAGCATGATCACCTGTCGCTGCGCCCGCGGGTGGTCGGCCAGGAGCCGGCCCGCCAGGAGGAACGCGTGCTGCATGTTCGTGCCGTACGTGCGCTCGAAGCCCGGCGCAGCCAGGTCCGTCGGGGTCAGCCGCCGCGCGTAGTCACTGAACCCGATCAGGTAGAGCGTGTCGTGCGGATACCGCCCTTCGATCAGCGCATGCAGCGCGAGCGCCATCCTCTTCGCGTGCACCAGGTGTCCGCGCAGCGGCATCGAGAACGAGAGGTCCAGCAGCAGCGCCGTCGCGGTCTCGGTCCGCTGCTCCGCCTCCACGAGCTCGAAGTCGTCGGGAGCCAGGCGCACCCCACCCTCGGCCCGGGCCTCACCGCGCAGCACGGCGTTGAAGACCGACCGCTGGACGGCGATCGTGCCGTGATCGCCGAACCGCCAGGGCCGCGTCTGCCCGGTCGGCTCCGACAGGCCACCCGGGTCCCGGGCCTCGTGCACCCCCTCCCGGTCCCGCTGGAGCCGCTCGAAGACGCGCGTCAATGCCCGCTCCCCCATCGTGCGCGCCCCGCGGGGCGTCACCTCGAGCCGTCCACCGCGCCGCTGCACGAGGCCGGCCTCCTCGAGCATCCGCTCGATCTCCTTGAGGCGCCGTAGGTCGCGGACGGCGGGCTCGCCCAGCGTCCTTCGCAGTGCCTCCTCGTCCACGTCCTCCAGCGCCGCGCCCGGGTACGCACCCTCCAGCGCCCGGTCGAGCTCCTCGTAGTCGTGCTGACGCTCGAGGGCGTCGACGGTGGCCGCCATCGGCATCGCGTCGTCGCCCATGCCCCACGTCGGCTCGCCCCACGGGAGCTCGGGGAAGGCCCCGCGAAGGTTCGCACCCAACCGGTCCACCTCGAAGGCGAGGTCGAGATCGGCCATGACCTGGTCGGCCAGCTCCTGCAGTTGACGGCGCTGCTCGTCGCTCAGCGAGGCCAGCAGGCGCGACATCGCCGCCATCCGGCGCGCCAGCTGCTCGAGCAGCTCGTCCAGCGTCCGGGGTCGCTCGGGGAACAGGTCCCCGTACCGGGACAGGAAGTCCTCGAACGCGGGCTGGACGTCCTCGCCCCGCTCCCGTCGTTCGAGCAGGGTGTTGAGCTCCGCCAGCATGTCGCGGAACCGCGCGAGCTGCTCCGGTGAGACGTCCTGCAGGCCCCGGGCCAGGTTCCGGAAGTAGGCGCCCAGCACCTGCTCGCGGAGATGCTCCAGGAGCTCGTCGAAGGCACGTTGCGCCTCCGGGTCCACGAACCGGTAGTCGCGGAGCTCCTTGATCTGCCCGGCGACGTCGGGCGGGAGCGCGTCGAGGAACGCTTCACGCAGGCGAGCGTCGTCCCCGGGCTCGAACGAGAGCCGGGACCGCTCACGGTCCAGGACGTCGTCGAGGCGCTCGCGCAGCTCCTCGAGCGGGCCGGTGAGGTCGAGGGCCTCCTCCTCGTGCTCACGGCGCTGAGCGAGCCGGCGACGCAGCGACTCCATCCCCGAGAAGCGCCCGCGCATCCCGCGCCGCAACAGCCGGCGGAGGGCGTCCTGGGCCGACTCGCCCATCAGGACGTCGTCGGAGAGCTCCTCGAGGATCTCCGATGCCGGGAGGTCCGGCCCGAAGGGGTCTTGGGAGCCGTCCCACCGCGAGTACCGGGCGCGGGCCACCCATCCAGGGTAGGTCAGCCGGAGCGATCGGGCGGCGTCAGCCGAGCCCGAGCCCGGTCATCAGCGCGCGCAACGAGAGTCCGAAGCAGATGAACGACGCCGCGCCGAACACGACCCACGGCTGGATCGCCGGCTGCCCATCCTTCCCCTTCGCCAGCTCGCGGGCCAGGGCGTGTCCGAGGAGCAGGATCGCGAGCGGTCCGAAGCCGTAGACGAGGTGCAGCGCGCCGGGGATCGGGCGGCCCAGCAGCAGCAGGATCAGGCCGATCGCTGCCTGGAGCCCCGCCACCACCTGCGCGACCACGAGCCAGACCCAGAACCAGCGACCGGGGTCGCGGCGGGCGATCGCGGCGATCAGCGCCCACACCCACCCCACGGCGAACACGGCGACGACGCCGAACCCGACGATCCGGTGCACCACCTGCATCGGGGGCGGAGTCTACGGTTCGTCCGCGGCCGCGTACCGTGCCACGCCGCCGCGTTCGTCCTTGTTGAGCCGCCGGGAGAGGTGCAACCCCTCTAACGCGAACTCGATCGCGCTCGCGGCGACGCCGGGACTCTCCTCCTCCACGCCGAGCCGTTCCAGGAGTCGAGCGAGCCCGGGGAGCTCTCCGAGCTCGATCAGGAGCTGCGACGCTGGGGTCAGGTCCGTCGTCTCCACCGCGAGTCCCTCGTCGAAGCGCCGGAGCAGCGGTCCGAAGTCGTATCCCGACAGCCGCGCGCGGAACACCTCGAGCTCCGCCTGCCGCAGCGCCCGGCTCAAGAGCTCGCGCTCGCGACCCTCCTCGATCGTGTCGAACTCGACGCGGCCCTCGGACGACAGCAGCACACCCGGCAGATCGACCACGCGGGGCACGGCCTCGGGCTCGCCGGTGAGCGCGGCCCGCCGGAGCGCCGCGGCACCCAGTGTCTCGAGGTTGCCGATCGAGTAGCGGACGCTCAGCCCCGTGCGATGGTTCACGTGCGGCGAGCGGCGCAGCTCCTGCGTGAGCGAGGCCACGATCTCCTTCAGGAAGCGCGGGATCCTGACCGGGACGTCGGCGGCCGCGGGGTTCGCCTCCTGGTCCATGATCCCGATCTCCTCGGCCGGCGTGTCCGGGTAGTGCGTGCGGACCTGCGTCCCGAACCGGTCCTTGAGGGGCGACACGATCCGCCCACGGTGCGTGTAGTCGTCCGGGTTCGCGGTCGCGACGAGCAGGATGTCGAGCGGCAAGCGGATCCGGTACCCGCGGATCTGGACGTCGCGTTCCTCCAGGATGTTGAACAGCGAGACCTGGATCCGCTCGGGCAGGTCCGGGAGCTCGTTGATCGCGACGATCCCCCTGTGCGTGCGGGGGATCATGCCGTAGTGGATCGTGAGCTCGTCGGACAGGTACCGGCCCTCGGCGACGCGGATCGGGTCGACGTCGCCGATCAGGTCGGCCACGCTGGTGTCCGGCGTCGCGAGCTTCTCGCTGTAGCGATCGTCGCGGTGGATCCACGCGATCGGCGTGTCGTCGCCACGGCTCTCGAGCAGCGCGCGCCCGTGCGCCGAGATCGGGCGGTAGGGGTGGTCGTTCGTCTCGGTCCCCTCGATCGCCGGCGCGTACTCGTCGAGCAGGTCCACGATCCCGCGGACCAGGCGTGTCTTCGCCTGGCCGCGCTCGCCGAGCAGGATCACGTCGTGGCCGGCGAGGATGCCGCGCTCGAGCGCCGGCAGCACCGAATCGTCGAACCCGAGGATCCCTGGGAACAGGTCCTCGTCCCGTTCCAGCCGGGCGAGCAGGTTCGTCCGGAGCTCGTCCTTGACGGTTCGGTCCGCGTAGCCGGAGGCGCGCAGTTCGCCGAGCGTGGTGGGGTGCTCCATCCGACCAGGGTAACCACGAGCGTCGGGAACGCCGGAGGCGCGCTCAGCGCCGCGCGAACGCGGCGAGCAGCATCGCCGCCGCGAGGAACGGCATCGCGAGGGACAGCATCCGCAGCGCACCCTCCGGAGCGCGCCGCAGCCAGGCCGCGTCGACGGCTTCCTCCCGGCCGTCGCGCCAGACCACGCGCCCCTCGACGCCCATGCTCCGGCGCCGGAGGTCCCGCACGGGGGTCGACAGGATCCGCTGGGCCGCCGACAGGGCGACGCACGCGATGGCGAGGGCCACGGCGGCGAAGGACAGCTCGCCCTGCTGGGCGAACGCGCCGGTGAGCGCCGGGAACCCTCCCCACGCCACCGCGAACCAGAGGTCGGAGTGGAACGCTCCGCCGAACAGCTCGAGGTTGTACGCGAGCGCCAGGAACAGGCCGACGGCGATGAACACGGCGAACCAGGGGGACACGACCACCATGCCGTAGACGCCCAACGCGAACGCGCCGCCGAGTCCCACCGCCGCGATCGCGACGAGCACGGGACCGGGGATCCTGGTCCCCAACGGTCGCCCGTTGAGCTCGTCCAGCGCATGGGCGCCGAGCCCCACGGCCCCGAAGAACGCCAGCAGCGACCACAGCAACCGGCTCCCGTCGATCACGGCCACCAGGGCTGCGCCCATCGCGACGTACGACAGGTGCCAGATCGTGTAGGGGACGTGCAGGAGCGTCCAGTAGTCGCGCCATCCCCCCGGCTCCAACGCGTAGAACGCCGGTCGTTCGCTCGCCGACCCGCCCCCGCCGTGCTCGGCGCTCACCGGCGCACCCCGCGCACCACGATCGCGGCCCCGAACGACGGGAGCCACCACCGAAGGCCGTCGAACCCGGCGTCCCGCCACCAGCCCAGTTGCTCGGCGAGGGGATGCTCGCGCCAGTGCGTCTCGATCGAGGGACCCAGGAAGCGGCCGGTGTCGGCCCATGCGGGAGAGACCGCGGCCCCCAGGACGGGCAGCACGCGTCGCGTGTAGAGCCGCCACAGGGTCAGAGCCCACGGTTCGGGCGGCACGTGGAACTCCAACGCGACGACCGAACCACCGGGGCGCACGACGCGAGCCAGCTCCTGCAGCGTGGCGCCCGGATCGTCCACGTAGCGGAGGAGATACGTGAAGGCCAGCGCGTCGAACGTGTCGTCGGGGAAGGGCAGGCGCTCGGCACGACCGAGGACCGCCGGGCTGGTTTCGTGGGATGCGCGCACCATCGGCTCGCTCGGGTCGAGTCGGATCACGCGGTACCGGTGTCGGCCGAGCTCGCCCGCGACCAGCCCGGTGCCGCTGGCGACGTCGAGCACGAGCGCTCCCGCCGGGTGGCGCACCTCGTCGGCGACCCTCCTCCGCCACAGCGGGTCCTGGCCGAACGATAGGAGCGCGCCCATCCACGAGTACTCGGACGCGATGCCCGCGAACAACGTCGTCGCGTGCCGCGTCCTCTCGGTCATGCTCACGCCCCGACCTCGAGCCACGACGGAACGTCCGCGAAGGACGCCAGGATCGCGTCGGGTTCCCCCTTCGCCAGATCCGGCTCCTGGAACTTGCCGGTGCGCACGAGCACGCCGGTCAGCCCCGCCGCCTGCGCGCCGAGCACGTCGTTCGCGATGTCGTCGCCCACCATCGCGACGCGCTCGGGAGGCAGCCCGAGCAGCTCGAGGGCAGCGTCGAAGTACGCACGGGCGGGCTTGCCGCAGATCGTGGCGGAGACGCCGGTCGCCTCCTCCAGGCCCGCCAGGTAGGCGCCCCCGTCGAGCTCCCAGCCACGCCCCGTCTTCCAGTACAGGTTCCGATGCATACCGACGAGCGGCGCGCCGTCGCGCACCCGACGGAAGATGCGGTTCAGCGTGTCGTAGGTGAAGTCGTCGCTGGCTCCGCCGACCACGATCACGTCGGCCTCCTCGGGCGACGACACGCGCTCGATCCCGTCCAGATCCGCGCCGGGATCGCCGTCGGTCAGGACGAACACAGCGGCGTTCGCGTGGTGCTCGGCGAGGTACGTCGCCGTGGCGACCACGGCGGTCACGATCTCGCCGGGGTCCACCTCGAACCCCG
>DATBJQ010000063.1:0-3392 GCA_036556385.1 Actinomycetota bacterium
TCGTGGACCATGACCGGCTGTTCGAGAACCTCGCCGCGGTCCTGCGACCCGGCGGCCAGCTCGTCGCGCAGTGCGGTGGCGCAGGCAACATCGCCCGCATGGACGCGATCGTGCGCGAGCTCGGTCATCCGTTCGACGGCACGAAGCGGTTCGCGACCCCCGAGGCGATGCGTGCGAGCCTCGAACGGGCGGGGTTCGTCGACATCGAGACGTGGCTGCACGACGAGCCAACGGACATCCCTGCCGGGGACTTCCCGGCGTTCCTCGAGACCGTCTGCTTGGGCGCGCTCCTCGCGGAGATGGGCGACGAGGAGGGCGAAGCGTTCGTCCGCGCCGTCGCCGAGCGGATGCCCGACCACCGGATCGACTACGTCCGACTGAACATGATGGCCCGACGCGGCTAGGGCGCCAGCCAGCCCCGCACGATCAGCCCCGCGAGCGCGCTGACGAGCACGACCGGCACCACCTTCCACCGGAACCGCCAGAGACCGACGAAGCTCACCGTCGCGACCACCACGGCGAACGGGTCGACCGAGGACCAGACCGGCCACGGGATCGACCCGCCGGCGACCGTCACGGTTCGGACCTCGTCGAAGAGCGTCGAGATCGCGAACGTCACGGCGAGGTTCGCGATCACGCCCACGACGGCCGCGGTGACCGTCTCGAGCGCGGCCGCGAGCCGACGGTTCCCTCGGAGCCGCTCCACGTAGGGCGCCCCAAGGAAGATCCACAGGAAGCACGGCACGAACGTCGCCCACAGCACGATCGCCGCCCCGAGCACGCCCGCCACGAGCGGGTCCAGGTCGCCGGGCTGCTGGTACGCGCCCACGAACCCGACGAACTCCACGACCATGATCAACGGTCCCGGGGTCGTCTCGGCCAGGCCGAGGCCCACGACCATCTGCCCGGGCAGGAGCCAACCGTAGGTCGAGACCGCGGCGACGTTCACGTACGCGAGCACCGCGTACGCCCCGCCGAACGTCACGAGCGCCGCCCTGCTGAAGAACCACCCGAGCTCGGTGAGCGTGTCGCCAGGACCGCGCCACGCGGCGACGAGCGCGATCGGCACGAGCCACACGGCCAGCCCGATGACCAGGATCGCGAGGCTCCGCGCGAGCGAGGGCCGGGCATGCTCCGGCGAGGCGTCGTCGCCGAGCGCGACCGCCTCCTCCTGCTGGAACTCCTCACCGACGCCCACCGAGAACAGGTCCGGCCGCAGGGCGCCCCCGACGTAGCCGATCAGCAGCGCGCCCAGCACGATCAGGGGGAACGGCACGTGGAGCAGGAAGATGCCGACGAACGCCGCGACGGCGACACCGACCATCAGCCCGTTCGCGAGGGCACGCTTGCCGATGCGGATCGTGGCCGACGCGACGATCCCGATCACGGCCGGAGCGAGGCCGGCCAGGATCCCCGCGACCCACGTGACCTCGCCGTGCGTCACGTAGATCCACGACAGGAACAGCATCAGCACCGAGGCGGGCGCGATGAACGCGATCCCGGCCAGCAGCCCGCCGCGCATCCGGTGGAGCAGCCAGCCGATGTAGACGGCGAGCTGCTGCGCCTCGGGGCCCGGCAGCAGCATGCAGAAGTTCAGGGCGTGCAGGAACCGGCCGTTCGAGATCCATCGGCGGCGCTCGACCAGCTCCTCGTGCATGATGGCGATCTGCCCGGCCGGGCCGCCGACGTTGATGAACCCGAGCTTGATCCAGAAACGCGCGGCCTCGCGGAACGAGACGCCGTGCGCCGCCGCGCCAGGCTCCGCGCGTTCGCTCACGCGCCGGAGCGTATCCCGCTCAGATGAACAACGAGATCGACGCCTCGCGCATCTCGGCGATCGCCGTAGCCGCGCCGATCGGCTCCTCGAGGCCTTCGAGCATGTCCTCGCGCTTGAGGCCCAGCAGATCCATCGTCATCTGGCACGGGATCAGCCGCACGCCCAGGTCCCGGGCGGTCGAGATCAGCTCCTCGGGCTTGGCCACCTGGTGATCGTCCGCGAGCTTCTTGAACATCGCGCGGCCGGCGCCGGCGAAGTGGTACCGGCTGAGCTTCGCCTTCTGCGCGGAGCCGGGGTTCATCACCGCCATCATCTTCTGCATCCAGTTCTCGCCGGTGACGCGGACGTCCGGCTTCACGATCGCGAACAGTCCCCAGAACGTGAAGAAGACCGACGCCTCCATCCCGCTCGCGGCGGCCGTCGTCGCCAGGATCGTCGTCGGCCAGATCCGGTCCAGCTCGCCGCCCCAGGCGATGATCGTGAGCTTGTTCTTCCGCTCGATCCGCTTCGCATCCGCCGCCTCGAGCGCCTCGACGCGGCCGAGCAGGTCGGCGAGCTGCGTCGCCGTGTCGGGAGCCGTCCCGGCGGCGTCCAGATCGCGTTCGATCGTCGCCATCGCGCTCACGCCTTCCGGATCACGTAGCGGTACACGCCGTCGGCCTCGTGGTGCTCGACGAGCTCGTTCCCGGAGAGCTCGGCCCAGCTCGGGACGTCGCTCTTCGAGCCGGGGTCGGTGGCGAGCAGCTCGAGCAGGTCGCCGGGCTCGGCCTCCCTGAGGGCCTTGGCGAGCGAGACGAGCGGCCCGGGGCAGGACTGCCCCTTCGCGTCGACGGTGCGGGTGATCGTGTCCATGGATGTGCCTCCTGACGGGGTGGGGCGGGGAGCGAGGGTGATGCGGGGTGGGTGCGCGGTGCGGTACGGCTGCCCCGTCAGCGAGGACAGCAGAGGCGGTCGGGGATCATCGCCGCCACGGCGCCGGCTTCACGCGTGCGGATCATGTTGCAGGTGCAACAGGGTACGCCGCCCGGGGCGGACGAACAACCCCGGCCCGGTCCCGGCCCGCGCCAAGCTCAGCCGGGCTCGGGCGTGCTCAGACACCCGCTCGCGCGACCCAGCCGCTCCAGCCCCTCCACGTCGCCGGGACCGTAGTCCGTCACCCCGCCCCCGTACGGCTCCATCAGCTCGCCCTGCGCCTTCACGTGGCCCAGCCCCAGGATGTGCGCCAGCTCGTGCAGGAGCACCGGCCCCTGGTCGCCCGGAAGCGTGAACCCCGGCGGGTTCGGGTCGACCGCGTTCAACACGATCACCCCGCTCACCAGCACGGGGGTCCCGGGGGCGGGGACCGGGCTCGCGATCGCCGCCGCGTCGTGCCCGTCGGGCGCGAAGTCGAACGCGCTGCGGCGGGGGTCCACCCACGCGATCAGCACCGGCGCCCACCGCTCGCCGTAGCGATCCGGCTGGACCAGGTCCCGATCCGGGCTCGGCACCTCGTCGGACAGGCCGTCGTACGCGAACGTGATCCCGGTGATCCCGGCGACGTGGAGCACGGCGTCCTGGACGTCCTGCAGCGATCCCGGTGGCGCGGGCCCCAGGTTCACGACGTAGTGGATCGGCT
>DATBJQ010000064.1:0-2922 GCA_036556385.1 Actinomycetota bacterium
CGCGGGCTACGGGCTGCTGATGGCGTTCCGCGGCATCGGCGCCCTGATCGGGCCGTTCCTCGGGCACCGCCTGGCGGGGCCGCGGCACCAGCGCTTGTTCGACGCGATCGCGATCGCGCTGGCCGTCTTCGGCCTGTCGTACATGGCCCTCGGCTTGATGCCCTCGCTTTGGCTGGGGGCGATCGCGGTGCTGTGCGCTCACCTCGGCGGAGGCGCGCAGTGGGTGCTGTCCACCTACGGCTTGCAACGGATCGTGCCCGACCGGATCCGCGGCCGGATCTTCGCCGCGGACTATGCCCTGATCACCCTCACGCTCACGGGGTCGGCCCTCGTCGCGTCGCTCCTCGCCGACGCGATCGGACCGCGCGAGGCCGTGGCGATCGTGGGCGGCATCGCCCTGGTGTGGGCCGCCGTCTGGTGGAGCCTCACACGGTCGATCGGCAGGACGCTCGATCTGGGCGGTCCCGCAGCGCCGGAGCCGAGCGGGCCGCCGGCGATCGCGCCGCCCTAGTCCGTGGTGTTCGGGGGTGGCGGCGGCACGTCCCCTCCGCCGCCCGTGGGCTCGGCGGGGGGGGGGGTCGAGGCGGGGGGCGGCGTTGAGGCGGCGCCGTCGCCGAACGTCACGCCAGGTGCCTCCCCGCCGAAGTCCACGCGCGGCACGCCCGCATCTCCGCGCAGCGACTCGTCCACCTCGAAGAACTCTTCCTCGCGGAACGAGAACATGCGCGCGACGAACATCGAGGGGAACGACTGCACGCGCTGGTTGTATTCGCGGACGTTCGCGTTGTAGAAGCGGCGCGCCGTCTGCAGCCGGTCCTCCGTGTTCGAGAGCTCCGACTGCAGGGCCAGGAAGTTCTGGTTCGCCTTCAGGTCCGGGTAGTTCTCCACCACCGCGAACAGCTGGCGGAGCGCGGCGACCAGAGGGCCCTCGGCGGCGGCCTGCTCGGCCGGGCTGCCCGTGGCCGCCGTGGCCGCCGCCCGCGCGGCGGTGACGTTCTCGAAGACCTGACGCTCGTGGGCCGCGTAGCCCTTGACCGTCTCGACGAGGTTCGGGATCAGGTCGTACCGGCGCCGCAGCTCGGTGTCGATGTTCGCCCAGGCGTCCTTGATCAGGTTCTTCTGCTGGACGAATCGGTTGTAGCTGACGATGCCGCCGATGGCGACGAGCACCACGACGACCAGGATCACGATGAGGACGGGTCCCACGCTGGCCTCCTTGTTCGCCCGGGAGCCTACCCCGACTTCGGATACAGCGAGAACACGACCGTCGGGACCTGCTCCACGAACGCCTTGGCCGTCCCCAGGAGCTGGAGCAGCTGCAGCGGCGGGACACGGTCGCAGGCCACCAGCACCTGGTCGCCGACCACCTCGAAGGCGTACCCACGGCCGTGGGACAGGAGCCACGACATCATCCGTGCGTCGACGAACGCCGTGGCGAAGGCGCGGTCGCGACCCTGCACGTTGAACGCGCGGTTGAACTCTTCCGACTCGAAGCCGATGTCGTCCAGCGCGACCATGTCGGCGAGGCGCGTGAGCAGGTTCTCCTCGTCGATCGAGAGCGGCGAGCAGGCCGCCTCGATCGGCGTGACCGCGCAGCAGAACCGGCGGTAGGTCTTGGAGCTGTTCCCGTTCGAGTCGGTCGACTCGTCGTAGTACCAGTAGTCGAACGCGTGGACCGACATGCCCTGCCAGCCCCCGTAGAGCACGTTCTCGACCCCGCGACCGTCGCCGCGCTGGAAGAGCGTGAACGGCAGCGACACGAGCCCGAACGGATCCTCGATCGAGAACTCCAGTGCGTACTGCCGCGCGAACAGCGCGAAGGCATCCTGGCGACGCCGCCTCGCGTAGTAGGTGCCGAGCGCGATGCCGCCGGCCACCGCGACGAGGATCAGGAACACGACCCAGAACGAGGACCCGCTCACCCGATGAGTATCGGCGTAGGCGCGGGCGCCGGTGGGAGCCTCAGGCGGGAACGTCCAGCACGATGCGGCCGTCGGCGACATCGGCGACCACGTGGTCCCCGTCGTGGATCTCTCCGGACAGCAGCCGCATCGCCAGGGGGTCCTGGAGCTCGCGCTGGAGCAGTCGCTTCAGCGGCCGGGCGCCGAACGCGGGATCGTAGCCCTCGTTCGCCAACAGGTCGCGGGCCCCGTCGGTGAGCTCCAGCGAGAGGTTGCGCTGGGCCAGACGTTCGCCGAGCAGCTCCACCTGGAGATCCACGATCCTGCGGATGTGGTCGCGGGTGAGGGGCTCGAACACGACGATCTCGTCGATCCGGTTCACGAATTCGGGCCGGAAGTAGCCGCGGACGTCGGCCAGGATCTCGTCGCGCTGCTTCTCCGCCGTCAGCGAGCCGTCCTGGAACACGCCCGAGCCCAGGTTCGAGGTCATGATCACGATCGCGTTGCGGAAGTCGACCGTCCGCCCCTGGCCGTCGGTGAGCCGGCCGTCGTCCAGGAGCTGGAGCAGGATGTTGAACACGTCGGCGTGCGCCTTCTCCATCTCGTCCAGCAGGACGACGCTGTACGGACGCCGACGGATCGCCTCGGTGAGCTGGCCCCCCTCCTCGTAGCCCACGTAGCCGGGGGGCGCGCCCACGAGACGCGAGACGGTGTGCCGCTCCTGGTACTCGCTCATGTCGATCCGGACGATCGCCCGTTCATCGTCGAACAGGTATTCGGCCAGGGCGCGGGCGAGCTCCGTCTTCCCCACGCCCGTGGGCCCGAGGAACAGGAAGGACCCGATCGGGCGGTTGGGATCGGCGAGCCCGGCCCGGGCGCGGCGGATCGCGTTGGCGACCGCGTTCACCGCCTCGTCCTGACCGATCACGCGGCGGTGGAGGTGCTCCTCCAGGCGGACGAGCTTCTGCATCTCGCCCTCCATGAGTCGGCTCACGGGGATCCCGGTCCAGGTCGAGACGAC
>DATBJQ010000065.1:0-30234 GCA_036556385.1 Actinomycetota bacterium
GCGGTTCAGCCGCGGCGCCGAGCCTCGGCGATCCGGACCGGCGCTGCGACGCCCTTGAGCTCGACCGCACCGAGGTCCTGGAACTCCACACCGACGTCGCCGGCTGCTCGTGTCGTCTCCTGGTCGACCAGCACCTGGTGAGCCGTCGCGTAGGCAGCGATGCGCGCCGCCAGGTTGACGGTTCTGCCGAAGTAGTCGCCGTGCTGGAAGATCAACGGCCCGGCCGCGATCCCCACATGCACCGGCGGCAGCCCGGCGGTCGGAACGTCGTCGCGGAGCTCGAGCGCGAACCCCACCGCCCCCAACGGCTCCCGGAAATGGACCATCACCCCATCGCCGAGCCATTTCACGGGCTGCCCTCCGTGACCGTTCGAGCCGCGCCGCACCATCGCGCCGAACGCCGACGCGACCTCGGCGGCGGCTTCGTCGCCCTCCTCCTCGGTGAGCCGCGTGTACCCCGCCAGATCGAGGAAGCACATCGCGGGAGGCCGGCTCACGCTCCGGTGCAGTCCGGTCTCATCGAGGACCGCCTCGATCGACTCCACCACGCCGGCCAACCACGTGTGCTCCGATTGGGCGTGGTACATGCTCAGCAGGGCCGGGTCGAGCAGAGGCGACATCGCGTTCGAGGCCTCCGCGTTCGCCGAGAGCACCTGTGACTGGGTCATCCCGGACTCGAGCAGCGGGTTCACCACCTGCTCGTACCAGAAGGCGGCGTCCGCTTCGGCGATCCGCCGGACGTTCTCGCCCCAGAGACGGATCTGTCGCTCCATGGCCTCCTGGGAGACCCCCAGGCCCATCGCCATCGTGACGAGCGAGATCGCCTCGAGCTCGTCCTTCCGCAGGCGGTCCTCAGGCGAGGGGCTCGCATACCCCAGGGACTCCCGGACCGCCCGGAGCACATCGAGGCCGAGACCCGTCTCGCTGCTGACCTGCGCGTACGTCGTGTCGCTCAGCCCGCCGAACCGGTCCCAGTAGGGGGCGTCGAAGAACCCGAAGGAGAAATGGCCGCCGCGCACCGCCGTGGCGACCGCGTCCAGCGGGACGCCGCCCTGCTCCAGCCCCTGGAGGAACCGAGCCCGTCGCACGTCGCCCTCCGAGAACGGGGCGTCGCCCTCGGCGGGCGGAAGGATGCCGGCCTCGACGTACCGGTCGACGTCCTCGGGCGCGACGTCCGCGCGGCTGGCGAGCTCGTTGCGCGTGAACCCGGTCACGCGGCACATCATGCCAGCCGCCGGCGATCCATCGCGCCCTCCGCCCCGCGCCACCAGCGGCGCCGATCGTGTCGCCCGTCGGGAGTAGGGTCGGGTTTCCAGGGAGGTGGTCACGCGTGGCGTTCCGAGGTTGGGAGGCGGAGGCGCTCGAGTTCTTCGAGCAGCTCGAGGTCGAGAACTCGAAGGCCTTCTGGGAACGGAACAAGACCGTCTACCAGGAGCTCGTGCGGGGCCCCATGGAGGAGCTGCTGCAGGAGCTCGAGCCGACGTGGGGCGAGGGCCGGATCTTCCGGCCGTACCGCGATATCCGGTTCAGCAGCGACAAGTCCCTGTACAAGACCAACATCGGCGCGCGCATCGGCGACACGGGCTACGTGCAACTGGATGCGCGTGGTCTCGCGGCGGGCAGCGGCATGTGGGAGATGGACTCGGATCAGCTCGAGCGGTACCGGCAGGCCGTGATCGACGACGACGCGGGGGGCGAGCTCGCGACGTTGGTGGACCGTGCTCGGAAGGAGCGCCTCCAGATCATGGGCCACGGCGAGCTGAAGACCGCCCCCCGCGGCTACCCCAAGGACCACCCGCGCATCGAGCTGCTCCGCTTCAAGGGCCTCGCCACCTGGAAGGAGTGGCCCGCGGGACCCTGGCTCGGGACGAAGCGGGCGAAGGACCGGATCGTCGAGTTCCTCGAGCGGTCGCGGCCGATCGGCGCGTGGCTCACCGCGAACGTGCGGTAGCGGTCCGGACCCGCGTTGCCGTCGCCCGTCACGATGTCCAGGTCACCGGCAGGGCCCCGTCGCTCTCCAGCACCTCGCGGAGCCCCGAGCCGTCGGCCCGCATCGCATACATCGACAGGCCGGTGAAGATCCCCTCGCCGGAGCGATTGCTCGCCTGCTGCGCGGGGGTCGCGTCGCGGTCGCTGGCGAAGGCGATCCACTCCCCGTCCGGTGACCATACGGGGAACATGTCGAGCCCCTCCCACGAAGTCAGCCGACGCCGGTTCGCGCCGTCGGCGTCCATGACGTAGACGTCCAGCGCGTAGTCACCGTCGCCGGAGAAGGAGACGATGCGGTCCCCGGTCGGTGACCACAGCGCCCGATGGAGCGCGGCGCCATCGTTGGTCAGCCGCACGAGCCCGGAGCCGTCGGGACGGACCGTGAAGAGGTCGAAGGGAGCCTCCCGACCAGGGAAGCCCGAGACCAGGAGCCGCTCACCGTCCGGCGACCAGGACACAGACTCCCAGTGCCCCTCCAGCGCCTGGGGCGCGCCGGTGCCGTCGGCGTCCTCGATCAGGATCGTGCGGCGCGCGACGCCGTCCTCCACGACCCTGCCCGCGTACGCGATCTTCGCGCCGTCTGGCGACCACGCAACGTCGATGATGTCGGGACCCACCGCACCCGTTCCGGGCTCCTGCACGATCGTGACGGGGTCGGTCCCGTCCGCGTTCGCGACCACGACCTGGTAGACGGGCCCCGGTCGCTCGACCACGGTGGCGATCCGGGTGCCGTCCGGACTCCACGCCGCCGCGAGCGCCGAGGCGTCCTGGTCCGACAGCGCCGTGACGTCCCCGCCCTCGAGCTCGAGCCCGACGACGACACGCCGCCGGCCGTCGACCTCGAGGAAGGCGATCCGCCCTCCGGGGATCCCCGCCGGCACCGCCGCGGGACCGGGCGGAAGGAGCTGCCACGCCACCACGATGCCCAGCACGCCGATCACGGCCGCGACGGCGAGCGCCCGCAGACGCCGCCCTCGTTCCCGCCGGTGGGCCGCGCCGTGCAGCCGGTCGAGCTCGACGGCGGGGTCGACCTGCAGGAAGCCGGCCGCCCGCTCGAGACGCTCACGGAGCTGCGGATCGGCGCTCATACGATCTCCTCCTTCGCGGGGAGGCCGAGGCCGGCACGCAGCGCCCGACGTCCACGCAACAGGTGCACCCGAACCGTCCCGGGCGACATCCCCAGGACGCGGGCGGCACCGGCCGCGTCCATGTCCGCATAGTCGACCAACACCACGCACGCTCGCTGCTTCGGCGAGAGCGCACCGAGCGCCCCGACCATCTCGAGCCAGGCGTCCGACGCGTTCGTCGCGCTGGCTGCCGCCGTGAGCTCCGGGCCGTGCAGACCGTAGAGGACGACCCGAGCGTGCTTGCGCACGTGCGACCTGGCCAGGTTGATCGCCACCTTGTACACGAAGTTCCTCGCGTGATCGTCCGAAGCCATGTCGTCCCACCGATCCAGCAGCCGCACGAACGCCTCCTGCGCCAGCTCCTGGCCGACGCCGGCGTCACGGGTGACGAGGGCAGCGGCGCGCGCGACGCTCTCGAACTGGGTGTGGAAGAAGGGATCGAACCCCGTGCGCGTCTCCACCGCGACCCCGACCTGCTCGAGCCCGACGTTCCGTTCCATCTGCCCTACCTACGCCTCAGCCGTCGGAAGCATGTACGTCGCCGTCGATCGAGGTTCGGCCCGCGACCTCGTTACCCTCCCGCAGGCTCGGCGGCGAGCGACCGAGCGGCCTCGACGGGGTCACCGACCAGCAGACGTGCGCCGATCTCCTCTGCGGTCTCCGGCGTGGCCCCCGCGCCGGCCACCATCAGGGGAACCGAATCTGCGAGCGCACGGAGAGCCGGGCCGTGCGCGCGGAGGTCCTCGGGCCGACTGGCGGCGAGGACGACCCCAGCGGGCCGGGTCCTGGCCACGACGTCCCCAAGCGTCTCGACCGGCGTATCGGTCCCGAGGAACACGATGCTCCTGCCGCGACGGCTCGCGACGATCCCGAACATGATCAGCGGAAGGTCATGTTCCTCCCCGGGTGGGCAGGCGAGCACCAGCGGACTCCCGGACCCCTCCGCCCAGCCCCGCGCCAGCCCCAGCAGTCGACCGCGGAGCAGGTTCGACGCGAAGTGCTCCTGCGCGACCGAAACCTCGCCGCGCTCCCAGCGCTCGCCCAGCCGGTGGAGGTAGGGCAGGACGACCTGCTCGAGGAGCGCCTCCACGGACACGCTCGCGAGCAGCCGGTCGAAGGCGGCATGCGCGCCCTCACCATCGAACGCGTCCAGGGACCGCTCCAGACGCGTCGCCAGGTCGTCGAGGACGGGCCGCTCGACCGTCTCCACGCCGGGTTCGTCAGCGATCGCTCGTCCCGCAGCCTCGGCCGCGGAGATCCCCTGCGCGATCAACGCCGTCATCGCCCGGACCCGTCGCTCGTCTTCGTTGGAATAGAGCCGGAACCCCCCCGACGAACGCGAGGGCTGCAGGAGCGCATACCGCTGCTCCCAGGCACGCAAGAGCTCCGGCGACACGCCAGTGCGACGGGATAGCTCCCCGATCCGCAGGCTTCCGGCTGGGCGCGCGCTCTCCACGGCCGTCACTCTACCCGAACCCGAGGCAGAATCTAGACAATTCCTTGACAGACTCTCGTCTCCCCTCGTAGGCTGACTCTCGACAGACCCTCGACAGAGGAAGGGAGGAGAGCAGGATGCGGAAGCTCGACATCGTCGCGCTGATCCTGGCGATCGTGGGTGCGCTGAACTGGGGGCTCATCGCGATCGCGGAGTTCGACCTCGTCGCCACGATCTTCGGCATGGACTTCGGGGAGACGAGCACGATCAGCCGGGTCGTCTACGGCCTGGTCGGACTGTCCGGCGTCTGGCTCGCCGTGCGCTTCGCGGCGATCGTCGGTCACGCGCGGACGTCGACCTCGGCGCTGACCGCCTGACCGGTGCGGATCGGTGGTGGGGAGCCGGCTCGGGAAGGGACCGGCTCCCCGCTCCGACGCCGCAACCACCGCCGACCACGTCGACCACGTCGACCACACCACCTGACAGAGAAACGAGGAGGACCCATGCACCGGAGATGGACACGAACGACGCTCGTCGCGACACTGTGCGCGGTCGCGATGCTCGGTGCGGCCTGCACCGAGGACGCGACCTCCGCCGAGCCCACGTCGTCCGGCGACGCGATGGCTGATGCGACCGAGCCGGCTTCGATGACGATCGCCGAGATCGCCGGCTCGAACGAGGACTTCTCGACCCTCGCCGCGGCCGTCGACGCCGCGGGGCTCGATCAGACCCTGTCGAGCGACGGACCCTACACGGTGTTCGCCCCCACCGATGAGGCGTTCGACGCCCTGCCGGCGGGAACGCTCGACGACCTGCTCCGCCCCGCCAACCAGGACCAGCTCGCCGCGATCCTCACCTACCACGTCGTGGCGGGTGCGGTGACGTCGGGCGACCTCTCGTCGGGGCCCGTCACCACCGTGAACGGAGCCGACGCCACGGTCTCGGTGGACGGCGGCACCGTCACGATCGCCGACGATCAGGGTGACGTGGCGCGCGTGGTGACCGCCGACATCCCGGCGTCGAACGGCGTGATCCACGTGATCGACACCGTGCTCCTCCCGCCCGCTGGATGAGCACACGGGCGGCGGGTCGTTCCCGGCCCGCCGCCCCTTTCCCTCGATGCGCATCCTCGTGCTCTTCACGCGCGACCTCCGCGTACACGACCACCCTGCACTCTCCGCCGCCTGCCGAGCCGGGAACGAGGTGGAACCGCTCTTCGTGCTCGATCCCCGGATGCTTCGCGTGTCCGCGAACCGCTCCCGGTTCCTGGTCGATGCGCTGCGTGACCTAGACGCCTCGCTCGCGCGCCGAGGGGCGCGGCTGGTGATCCGGTCGGGCGATCCGGGCCGGGTCGCCGTGGACGAGGCACTCCGGCACGGGTGCGACGCGATCCACCTCACCGCCGACGTGACCGGCCCGGCGCGCCGCCGCCTCGCCTCGCTCCGCCGTGGACCCGTCCCGGTCCGGTCGTTCCCGGGCCACGGGGTCGTCGAGCCCGGCGCCGTCGCCCCCGCCGGACGCCCCGCCTACCGCGTGTTCACGCCCTACGCGCGCGCGTGGTTCGCGACCGACCGACGCCCGGTGCTGCGGGCGCCGGCCTCGGTCGTGCCGATCCCTGAGGTCGACCACGGGATCCACCCGTCGGCCGACGAGCTCCCCCCGGGAGCCCCGCACCTCCCGGCGGGGGGCGAGAGCGAGGGACGGGCGCGGCTCACACGCTTCCTCCGGAGGGGACCGCACCGGTACGGCGCCGACCGCGACGACCTCGCCGCGGACGCGACGTCCCGCCTCTCGGCGTTCCTCCGGTTCGGGTGTCTGTCGGCCACCCAGGTGGCGGAGCGAGCCGAGACCCACCCCGAGAGCAGGGCGTTCCTACGCCAGCTGGCCTGGCGGGACTTCTTCCTCCAGCTCGTCGCCGCCGATCCCGCGCTGACGCACGAGGATCTGCGGCCGGAGCGCGCGTCGGCGTGGCGTCGGGACCGGGTCGCGTTCGACGCATGGCGGGAGGGGTGTACCGGCGTCCGGATCGTGGACGCGGGGATGCGGCAGCTCCTCGCCGAGGGATGGATGCCGAACCGCGCCCGCCTGATCACGGCCTCGTTCCTCACGCGAACGATGGCGGTCGACTGGCGATGGGGTGCCGCCCACTTCGCCGAACACCTGGTCGACGGCGACCCGGCCAGCAACGCTGGCAACTGGCAGTGGGTCGCCGGGACGGGTGCGAGCCCGCGGAGGGGCATCGCGATGAACCCCGACCGGCAGGCCGCGAGGTTCGATCCCGACGGCGCCTATCGAGCCCGCTGGTTGGACCGTGAGCGCTGAACGGCGTGACGGCTGGTGCTCGCCGGTAGGGTGCCGGCATGCCGCTGCAGAACCGGGTGTCGCCGCTCGGCGACCTGCTCGCGGTTCCCGACCGGGGACTCGTGCACGGCAACCGGGGCTGCCTGCACGACGGCGACCGGCGCATCGTCCGGCGCTACGCGGGGAAGCGGTGGATCGCCTGCCGGCTCGCGTTCAGAGGCTGGCGACGCCACCCCTTGATGCAGCCCGGCCGCTACACCGAGCTCTTCTTCCTCGACGAGGCCACAGCGATGGCCGCCGGTCACCGCGCGTGTGCGCTCTGCCGTCGCGGGGACTACGTCCGGCTCACCCGCGTGTGGCATGACCTCTCCCCCGGCGAGTCGGGAGCCGACGCGATCGACGGGCGACTCCACCGCGAACGGATCGACGTGGAGACGCGCCGCCGCCGGTTCCACGACGCAGCCTTCGAGGATCTCCCGGAGGGCACCTTCGTGCTCGTCGACGACGCCCCGCACCTCGTCCTCGGCCCTCGGCTCCTGCCGTGGACCGCGGGGGGCTATGGCGCCGGGCGCCCCCGGCCGGCCCGCGGCCACGCCGCGGTGATCACGCCTCCCTCGCTCGTCGGGGTCCTGCGCGCAGGCTGGGATCCTGTCGTCCCGTTGCTCCATCCGTCGGCGCGCCGGTGATGAGACCGATCGTCAGTGGTGTCCCAGCACCCGCACCTGCCACGGCACCGCGAACTGATACTCCCCGTCCACGAAGACGCGCATCACGATCCGATGGTGGCCGGGTGTCATCGGTCGCAGCATGAGCAGGTAGCCCTTGCTGACCGACTTCGACGGCCCGGGAACGGCTCCCCAGATGTTGTCGTCGGGGAAGTCGATGATCCTGCCCTGCGACACGAAGACCCATCGCCAGGGTGCTCGGACGAGCTGCCCGTCCACCCGGACGGTCACGCGGAACCCAGGCGGTCCGAAGTCGATCGCGAAGTTGTCGATCGCGCACGCGCGCAGCTCCGCGAACGTGTCTCCCAGCCCTTCGGCCGTGGAGCATTCCCACCCGGGACCGCCGAACGCGAACGCCTGCCACGAACGAGCGGTGCATCCCTCGCCGGAGCCGAACGGGCCGCCGAACACCACCGGCCCGCGTGAGGCGCAGTTCAGGGGACTGTCCGGGTCGACCAAGGGGTTCAGCGGCGTCGGGATCTCGTTGAACCACTTCTCGTACTCACTGAACCACCAGGAGTAAGACCTCCCGTACGGGTGGGAATCCGGTGGGAACACCGGCCCGTCGACGGGATGCGCCGTCGCGACCCCGGGCAGCAGGAGCGCCCCGCAGAGGACGCCCGCGAACAGGAGACGTTTCATCCTTCCCCTCCCCCGCGGGCACAGCCGGACGGAACCGTCCGGGCGTCTTCGCCCCGACGACCCCGCGACCGTAGACCTCCGCGGGGGCACCGGGCAAGCCGCCGGACCCCGTCGGAACGACCGTGTGCGGGGCAGGATCCTCGCTAGGACCCTCCTCCCTCACCGCCTTCTCCGCCGCCCTCGCCCTCACCCTCGCCGCCGCCACAGCCGCGCACCCAGAAGGTCTTGTGCTTGACGTCGGAGCCGATCGATCCCTGCGCCTCGACCGTGAGCTTGACGTGGTACCCCTGGGCCGTGGGCACGACGCCGGCATCCTGGATCGGCACCGTGAGGTCGACGAACAGCGTCCCGTCGTCGTCATTGGCCCCGCCCGCCGCGTCCCAGCCGATGTAGGCACCGTCCTCGTGGAGACGGCCGGCCCCCGAAGGTGCCTGGAGGTCGAACGTGGCCACGGCGTGAGACGGCCCCGCGTCGAAGCCGAAGAACGCGAGGTCGAACGTGCACCCCAGGTGCGGCTCGTTGCCCTTGGCTCCGAGGGCCACACCCGCGACCTTCACCGTGCCGTTGTTGCCGGGTGGATCGCCTCCCCAGGCGGCGGCCATCGTGACGGCGAACACCGTGAACGTCGCCACGACGAGCACCAGTGGTCGGTACCGCATCGCATCCCCCTTTCCCCTGGGTTCGCCGGATGCATCACCGGGGGCGTCCGTGGCGCACCGGTGGTTCGGGCGGAGTCGAGGGGCGACGAGGGGAGGACCGAGGTCGAGGTCGGGCCGCATCGGACCGACCGAGGACGGGCCGATGGTCCCGAGACTCGGCCGAACGCGGGAGTGCTGCTAGCGTGCCGTGGATGACCGAACGCCGCTCCGATGCGCTCGTCCTGTTCGGCATCACCGGCGACCTCGCGTTCCAGAAGGTGATCCCGGCCCTCCAGTCGATGCA
The DNA here is from genome assembly GCA_036556385.1 of Actinomycetota bacterium. Lineage (GTDB taxonomy): Bacteria > Actinomycetota > UBA4738 > UBA4738 > HRBIN12 > AC-51. The sequence goes on from DATBJQ010000065.1 coordinate 9,162, forward strand.
GCAACGAGGCGACCTCGGCGTGCCGATCGTGGGGATGGCGCGGTCGGGGTGGAGCCGCGAGAAGCTCCTGGAGCGGATGCGCACCAGCCTGGAGGAGCACGGCGGCGTGGACGAGAGCGCCTTCGAGGTGATCGAGCGCCACCTGCGCTACGTGGACGGCGACTACACCGACCCAGAGACGTTCCGCCAGCTGCGCGAGGCGCTCGGCGACGCCCGGCGGCCGCTGCACTACCTGGCGATCCCGCCCCTGCTGTTCGAGCCGGTCGTGCAGAACCTGGTGGAGGCCGGCTGCGCGAAGGACGCCCGGATCGTGGTGGAGAAGCCGTTCGGCCGCGACCTCGGGTCGGCCGAGAAGCTGAACGCAGTGATCCGCAGCGTCTTCCCCGAGGAGGCGATCTTCCGGATCGACCACTTCCTGGGCAAGGAGCCGGTGCAGAACCTCGCGTACTTCCGGTTCGCGAACGCATTCCTGGAGCCGATCTGGAACCGTCAGTACGTCTCGAGCGTGCAGATCACGATGGCGGAGCGCTTCGGCCTCCGCAAGCGCGCCCGGTTCTACGAGGAGGTCGGCGCGATCCGCGACGTCGTCCAGAACCACCTGCTGCAGGTGCTCGCCCTCGTGGCCCTGGATCCACCGAGCGCCCTGGATCGCAACGTCTTCCTGAACGAGCGCGTCCGGCTGTTGAACGCGATCCGGCCGCTCGAGCCCCACGACGTGGTGCGCGGTCAGTTCGAGGGCTACCGGGACCTGGACGGGGTCGACCGCAGCTCCACCGTCGAGACGTTCGTGGCGATCCGCTTCCACGTGGAGAACTGGCGGTGGGCGGGTGTCCCGTTCTACGTCCGGGCCGGCAAGCGCCTGCCGGTCACCGCGACCGAGGTGCTGGTCGAGCTCAAGCCGCCCCCCAGCGACGTGCTGGGAGAGGGCGTCCGGAGCCATGCCAATCACGTCGTGTTCGGTCTGGGCCCCGACGTCAGCATCTCGCTCGGCGCGCGCACGAAGCGGCCGGGGGAAGAGATGGTCGGCGAGGACGTGGACCTGATCGCGCACCGGGAGCCTGGCCAGACCGTGTCCCCCTACGAGCGCCTCCTGGCCGACGCGATGGAGGGCGACGAGGAGCTGTTCTCGCGACAGGACGTGGTGGAGGCGTCGTGGCGGATCGTCGATCCGGTCCTCGACGACGCGACCCCCGTGCACCCCTACGCGCAGGGGTCGTGGGGCCCGGAGGCGGCCGAGACGCTGATCGAGGACGACGGCGGCTGGCATACCCCGGCCCGGCCCGGCTAGCGGCCCCGCTAGGCTGCGTGCGTGACGCACCGGGAGACCCGCTCGTGGCTGATGGACATGGACGGCGTGCTGGTCCGCGAGGAGCAGGTGATCCCGGGCGCGGTGGAGTTCCTCGCCCGCCTCACCGAGCGCGGCGTCCCGTTCATGCTCCTGACGAACAACTCGATCTACACGCGGCGTGACCTGGCCGCGCGGCTCGCGGCGAACGGGCTCGCCGTCCCGGAGGACGCGATCTGGACGTCGGCCCTCGCGACCGCCGGGTTCCTCGACGACCAGCGCCCGAACGGCTCCGCGTTCGTGATCGGCGAGGCCGGCCTGACGACCGCGCTGCACGAGGTCGGGTACACGCTCGACGAGCGCGCGCCCGACTACGTGGTCCTCGGCGAGACGCGCACCTACAGCTTCGAGCGGATCACCCGGGCGATCCGCCTGATCCTGAACGGCGCACGGTTCATCGCGACGAACCCCGACACCACCGGGCCGTCGGTCGGCGGCGTCCTGCCGGCCACCGGCTCGGTCGCCGCCCTGATCAGCCGAGCGACCGGCTCGGAGCCCTACTTCGTAGGCAAGCCGAACCCGCTGATGATCCGCTCGGCGCTCAACGCCCTCGACGCCCACTCCGAGACCACATCGATGATCGGCGACCGGATGGACACGGACATCGTCGCGGGTCTGGAGGCCGGCCTGCACACGATCCTGGTCCTCACCGGCGTGACCGAGCGCGACGACGCCGACCGGCACGCGTACCGCCCCGGCCGGATCGTCGATTCGGTCGCGGACCTGGTGGACGAGCTGGCGTGATCGCGGCGATCGCGGGCGCGGCGCTCATCCTGCTCGTCCTGTGGGAGACGTTCGAGACGCTGGTGCTGCCGCGGCGGGTGGCCCGGCGCCTGCGCCTCACGCGCGTCTACTACCGGATGCTCTGGGGCGCGTGGTCGAGGATCGGCCGTCGCCACCCGGGGCCGCGGCGCGAGAACTACCTGAGCGTCTTCGCGCCGCTGTCGCTGCTGCTGCTGTTCGTGATCTGGGGGATCGGCGTGATCGTCGGCTTCGCCCTGATCCAGTGGGGGCTGCACACGAACGTCGCGCCCGAGGGCGAGGTCGGGTTCGGCACGTACCTCTACCTGAGCGCCACCACGTTCGTGACGCTCGGCCTGGGCGACGTCGCGCCGACCTCGTCGATCGGCCGCGTGATCACCGCGATGGAGGCGGGCGCGGGGTTCGCGTTCCTCGCCCTCTCGATCTCGTACCTGCCGGTCCTGTACCAGTCCTTCTCGCGGCGCGAGGTGGGGATCTCGATGCTGGACCAATGGGCGGGCTCGCCCCCCACGGCCGTCGAGCTGCTCCGCCGGGCGGCGGCCCACGGCGAGCTCGCGTCGGTCGACGACCTCCTGGGCGACTGGGAGCGCTGGTCCGCCGAGCTCCTGGAGAGCCACCTCTCCTATCCGATCCTGGCGTACTTCCGCTCGCAGCACGACGAGCAGTCGTGGCTCGCCGCGCTCACCGCGGTGCTCGACGCCTCCGCGCTCGTGCTCGCCGGGGTCCACGGCGTGTCCCACTGGCAGGCGCGCAGGACCTTCGCGATCTCCCGGCACGCGGTCGTCGACCTGACGCAGGTGTTCCGGATCGAGCCGCGCGCCGTGCCGGCCGACCGGCTCGCCGACGACGGGATGGACGACGCGGCCCGGATCCTGGAGGCGGCCGGCGTCCGGCTGGAGGCGCGCGTTGCCGAGCGGATCGCCCCCTACCGGAAGCTCTACGAGCCCTACGTCCAGGCGCTCTCGGAGCGGCTCCAGATGCCCCTGCCCGCGTTCGTCCCGACGACGGACGCCCTGGACGACTGGCAGCGCTCGGCGTGGGCCGAGCCCGGATGAGCGCCCCGGTGGCCCGCCGCGCGCTCGCCGTCGGTGTCCAGCTCCCCGAGGTCGAGCGGGAGGTGCGCTGGCCCGAGTACGTCGCGATCGCCAGGGCCGCCGAGGAGGTCGGGTTCGACTCCGTCTGGGTGGGCGATCACTACCTGTACCGGGACGACGGCCGACCGGAGCGAGGCCCGTGGGAGGCGTGGACGCTCCTCGCCGGGCTCGCGGCGGTCACGGAGCGCGTCCGGCTGGGACCGCTGGTGGCTTGTCTGGGGTTCCACGACGCGGGCGTCCTGGCGAAGATGGCCGCCACGGTCGACGAGGTGAGCGGCGGCCGGCTCGTGCTGGGCGTCGGCGCCGGCTGGAACCGGACGGAGTTCGACGCCTTCGGGATCGCCTTCGATCATCGCGCCTCCCGGTTCGAGGAGGCCTTCGAGATCGTCCGGCTGCTGCTCGGCGGCCACCGCGTGACCCTCGACGGCCGCTGGCACCAGGTGCGCGAGGCGGTCCTGCTCCCCCGACCCGCACGCCGGCCGCCGATGATGGTGGGGTCCTCGGGCCCACGCATCCTCGCCGCGACCCTCCCCCACGTCGATGCATGGAACGCCTGGTACGACGAGCACGGGAACACCCCCGAGGGGCTCCGCTCGCTCCTGGATCGGATCGATGTCGCGTGCGAGGGCGCCGGGCGCGACCCGGCGACGCTGCTCCGGAGCGCCTGCGTGCTGCTCCGCCCGGCACCCGGCGGGGAGCGGCCCGACCGGCCCGACGTGACCCCGTTGACGGGCCCGCCCGAGCGGCTCGCCGCCGGCCTGCACGACCTCGCGGCGGCGGGCGCCGACGAGCTGATCCTGGTCTGCGACCCGATCACGGAGGGGACGGTGCGCGCCCTGGGTCCGGTGCTTGCGGAACTCCGGCCCGGCGGCTAGCTCGGCGGCTCGGGGCTGCCCGAGACCGCCGGCGGCTCCCCTCCGGCCAGAGCCTGCCGCAGCGCCGCCAGCTCCTGTCGCACGGCGGCCAGCTCCCGCCGGACGTCGTCGGTCGGCGGTTCGCTCGAGGTGTCGTCCTCCTCGGGGGAGCTGACCAGCACGCTCGACAGGATGCTGGCGAGGGCCCCGATGATGCCGACGCCCGTGAACATCACGAAGACCGCGGTCAGCCGGCCGCCGAGCGTGACCGGGTACTCGTCCCCGTACCCGACCGTGGTGATCGTGACGACCGCCCACCAGATCGCGTCGCCGCCGCTCGTGATGTTCGCGTCGGCCGCGCCGCTCTCGAACCGGAGCACCACCGCGCTCGCGATCGTGAGCACGAGGAGGGCGGCGAGCACGGTGATCAACGCGGCGTACTGGCCCCGGTTGCGGACGATGTCCCGGACGAGCTCGCGCTTGCCCTTCTCGCGCAGCAGCCGGGAGATGCGGGCGACGCGGCTCAGCCGAGCCAGCCGCAGCAATCCGCTGAACCGGAAGACCCCGAAGGCGGGGATCGACCCGAGGAGGTCGAGCCACCCCCGTTCGTGGAAGAAGTACCGCCGCTTGGGTGACGAGCGGGACAGCCGCCAGGTGAAGTCCGCCAGGAAGATCAGGCACAGGAGGTTGTCGTAGGCGATCAGCAGGTTGCGGGACGCCTCGCTCTGGGGCAGGAACAGGGCGACCATCACCACGAGGGAGAGCGCCGTGAGGACCAGGATGAACAGGTCGTAGGCGCTGCTGGTCTTCGCGCGGTCGGCGCCGGAGGCCACGGCCCGTAGGCTACGCCAGCACCCCGGCCCTCCCGTGGAGCCCCATCGTGGCGTCCGCGATCACACGACGTGCAGCCGCGGGCTCGTCATCGCGCTGACGGCCCCCGGGAGCTCCACGACGAAGCGCGCGCCCCCTCCCGGGCGATCCTCCACGTGCGCGCTTCCGCCGTGCAGCTCCGCGAACCGCCGGACGAGCGAGAGCCCGATCCCCACGCCGCCGCGCGAGGCTGCTCCCTGACGGAACGGCTCGAAGATCTCGTCCTTGATCTCGTCCGGGACGCCGGGCCCCTCGTCCTCCACGAGGAGCACGACGCCCTCGCTCTGCTCGTGCACCTCGATGTGGATCGGGGTCCCGAGGGGCGTGTGGCGCCCGGCGTTACCGAGGAGGTTCTCGACGATCCGTTCGACCTTCGCCGCGTCCACCTCGACGAGCACCGGGTCGCCGTCGACGCGCACGGGGTGTCCGGCGAGCGCCGGGACCTCGGCCGCCGCCTTGCGGGCGAGGTCGACGATGTCGGTGGCGTCGCGGTCGGGCTTCAGCTGACCCCGACGGAGCCGGTCCAGGTCCAGCAGGTCGTCGACCAGCCTCGTGGCCTTCAGGGCCGAGTGCTCGATCACGCGGTAGAGGTCCTCGAGCTCGTCGGCGGTCAGCTCGAGCTGGTCGGAGCGCCGGATCGTCTGCATCGCTCCCAGGATCCCCGCGAGCGGCCCCTTCAGGTCGTGGGAGACGGCGTGGAGCAAGGTGTCCTTCATCTCGTTGCGCTGCTGGAGGTCGTCGGAGCGCTCCGTCTCGAACGCGAGCTGCATCCCCTGGCGCTTGACCGCCGAGCGGAGGATCGAGAGCAGCCATACGACGAACACGAACACCCCGAACCACACGACCGCGTTCCACGAGGGCACCAGGCCGTTGCTGAGCCCCACCGTCACGTCGGCGGCCTGCGAGGCCACCGTCGCCAACCCGGCGATGAACAGCCCCCACGGGCGGCCCACGTTCCAGGTCACCAGCAGGATCGGCATCAGGTAGAAGGGCGCCAGGGAGAACCCCGAGCCGGTCATGTAGTCGATCAGGCCGACGACGGCCACGAAGATCACGCTCAGGGCGACGACCGCCCACGCCGGCGCGCCGGAGAAGAAGCCGTCCAGGGGCGACCCGCGCGGCCGCCGCCGACGGCGACGTCCGGGCTGCCCCTCGCGTTCGTCCATGCCTCGAAGACCCATCGATGCAGTCCTCGGCGGAGGTCGCTCCTACCTTGAGTCGAGTAGCCCGGTTCGGCCGGGTGGTCTCCACCGCCCGGTCCGGGTCAGGCGAACAGCGCCCGGAGCGACCGGACGGCGCGGCCCCGGTGGCTGATCCGGTCCTTCTCCTCGGGTGCGAGCTCGGCCATCGTGCGATCCCATCCCTCGGGCACGAAGATCGGGTCGTAGCCGAACCCGCCGCTCCCCCGTGGCGTCGTCAGGAGCGTTCCCTCGCAAGCGCCCTCGGCATCGACCAGGGCGCCGTCGGGCAGGACGAGCACCGCGACGCACAGGTACCGGGCGGTCCGGCCGGCTCCGGGGACGCCCCGGATCGCGCGGATCAGCTCGGCCAGGTTCCGTTCGTCCGTGGCCCCCTCCCCCGCGTACCGGGCGCTGCGGACCCCGGGGCGCCCGCCCAGGGCGTCGACCTCGATCCCCGAGTCGTCGGCCAGGGCCGGCAGCCCGGACGCCTCCGCGACGGCCCGGGCCTTGAGGGTGGCGTTGTCCAGGTAGGTCTCGCCGCTCTCGTCCACGTCGGGGAACGCGGCGGGATCGTGGTCCTGCACCGTGGCCCACGCGACGGGCCAATCCTTCGCGATCCGGAGGATCTCGCGGATCTTGTGGGTGTTGCGCGTCGCCAGGGCGATCCGCGCCGGCAGGTCTCCCGGCGTCAAGCGCCCAGCGCCTCGTCCTGGATCTTCGTGAGCTCGGCGATGCCGGCGGCGGCCAGGTCGAGCAGCTCGTCCAGCTGTGTCCGGGTGAAGGGCCGGCCCTCGGCGGTCCCCTGGACCTCCACCAGCTCCCCGCCGCCGGTCATCACGACGTTGAAGTCCACCTCGGCGCCGGCGTCCTCGTCGTAGCACAGGTCGAGCAGGGCCTCGCCCTCCACGAGCCCCACCGAGACGGCGGCGACCCGGTCCCGCAGCAGGTCGTCGGGGACGAGCCCCGCCTCGGACAGGCCGCGGAGCGCCAGCGCGAGCGCCAGGTAGCCGCCGGTGATCGAGGCCGTGCGGGTCCCGGCGTCGGCGAGGAGGACGTCGCAGTCCACCGTGATCACTCGCTCGCCGAGCCGTCCCAGGTCCGTCACGCTGCGCAGCGCCCGGCCGATCAGCCGCTGGATCTCCTGGGTCCGACCGCCCGGCCGGCCCCGGTTCACCTCGCGGGGGGACCGCTCGGCCGTCGCCCCGGGCAGCATCGAGTACTCGCCGGTGACCCATCCCTTGCCGGAGCCGCGCAACCATCGAGGGGGATCGTCCGAGACGCTCGCCGCGCAGAGCACGCGGGTGCGGCCCATCGAGAACAGGACCGAGCCGGCCGCCCACTCCTGATAGCCCAGCTCGTACGTGACGGGCCGCAGCTCCGCGGGTGCGCGCCCATCCGGACGCGTCACGCGCCGACCTCCCACGAGCGGCCGGGCCGCGCCACGTCGACACCCCCGCTGAAGGTCGCCGTGGCCTCCTCGCGGGACCGCTCGTCGTCGAGGGCCGGCATGATGTGGGTCAGGATCAGCGTGCCCGCGTCGGCCTTCGCCGCATGCTCGCCGGCCTGCGCCGCGCTCAGGTGGAAGAAGGTCAGGTCCTGACCGTTCTGGTAGCTGGCCTCGCACAGGAACAGGTCGGCGCCGCGGGCCAGCTCCACGGCTTCCTCGCACGGCCCGGTGTCGCCCGTGTACGCGAGGACCGCCCCGCCCGCCTCGATCCGGTACCCGAGCGACCGCACGCCGATGTGCGTCATCTCGAACGGCGTGACGTGGAAGGGTCCGACCTCGAAGTCCTCGCCCGCGTGCGACTCCGTGAAGTCGTACGCCTCGGCCATCACGTTGCGGCCGTCCTCGGAGACCAGCAGCGCGGCGAGGTCCGTGAACCCCTCGGGCGAGAAGAACGGCAGCCCGGGGCCGCCGAGCCCGCCGTAGTGGCGCGCGTAGAACGCGGGGATGATGTCGATGAAGTGGTCGGCGTGCCCATGGGAGATCGCGATCGCGCCCACGTCGCCGATCGTGATCTGCTCCTGCAGGCGGGCGAACGTCCCGGTGCCGGCGTCGAGCCACAGGTGGAAGCCGTCGTGCGTCACCAGGTAACCGCAGCACTCACCCCCCGGTCCCGGCCAGGTGCCCTGCGCCCCGAGGACCTGCAGGTTCACGCGCGCACCCCCTCGTCGAGCCGCACCGCTTCCACGTGCTCCAGCTCGTGGCCCAGGAAGAGCTCGGCGAGACGCCGGAACGGGGCCGCGCGGCCCGTGGTCATGAACGCGTGCCGCGGTGGCTCCGCGTCCGTGCGCAGACGGTCCTCCCGCACCAGCTCGGCGTACACGTCCTTGGCCGTCTCTTCGGCCGACGAGACCAGCACGACGTCGGGGCCCAGCTCCAGCTGGAGCAGCCCCGACAGCAACGGGTAGTGCGTGCACCCCAGGATCAGCGTGTCGACCCCTTCCTCCTTCAGCGGAGCAAGATACCCCCGCGCGGCCTCCCGTAGTGCATCCGAGGTGGTGTCTCCCCGCTCGACGTGCTCCACGAAGGCTGGGCAGGCGGCGGCGTGGAGGGTCGCGGCCGAGCCGACGGCGCGCTGGTAGGCGCCGGTCGCGATCGTGGCCTCGGTGCCGATCACGCCCACGATCCCGTTGCGGGTTGCACGGATCGCGGCGCGGGCACCCGGGTTCACGACCCCCACCACCGGCACACCGTTCCCGGCGGCGATGTCGCCGATCGCGCTCACCTCGATCGAGTTGCACGCGACGACCAACAGCTTCACGTCGCGCTCCACGAGGTACCCCGCGATGTCGAGCGCGAAGCCGCGGATCTCCCGGACGGGGCGCGGCCCGTAGGGGAAATGGGCCGTATCGCCCACGTACAGGATGCGCTCGTTCGGCAGCAGGTCCAGGATCGCCCGCGCCACGGTCAAACCGCCGACCCCCGAGTCGAACACGCCGATCGGCCGGTCGTCGCTCATGCGCGGCCTCCGTTCGCTACCACCACAGCGACTCCTCCACGCCCTTCTCGGCGGTCGCCAGGTCCTCGGCCCAGGCCTCCGTGGACAGGTACTTCCAGCCGCCGTCGGCAAGCAGGCACACGACGTCGCCGCCGTTCCCGTCCTGCGCCAGCTCCTGGGCGATCCGCTGGGCGACGTGGATCACCGCCCCCGAGGAGATCCCGGAGAAGATGCCCTCCCGCGCGGTCAGCTCGCGCGTCGCCCGCAGCGAGTCGGCCGAGTTCACCAGGAACTTCCGGTCGATCTGGGCCGGGTCGAAGATCGGCGGCACGAACCCCTCCTCGAGCGACCGCAGCCCGTACACCAGATCGCCGAGCTCGGGCTCGGCGGCCACGACCTGGATCGCCGGGTCGTGCGCGTGCATCGCGCGGCCGACGCCGGTGAGCGTCCCGCCCGTCCCCATGCCCGCGACGAAGTGCGTGACCGACGGGAGGTCGCGGAGGATCTCGGCGGCGGTCCCCTCCTCGTGCGCCCGCGGGTTGGCCGGGTTCCCATACTGGAACGGCATGTAGTACGCATCATCCTGCGCGAGGGCGCGCGCGACCTCGATCGACCCGTTCGTCCCGTGCTGGCCGTCGCTGAACACGATCTCGGCCCCGAAGAGCCGCAGGAGCCCGATCCGCTCCTCGCTCGCGTTGTCGGGGATCACCACGGTGAGCCGGTACCCCTTGCGCCGCGCCACCATCGCCAGCGCGATCCCGGTGTTGCCGGAGGTCGGCTCCAGGATCGTCTTGTCGGGCGTGAGCTCCCCGCGCTCCTCGGCCTCCTGGATCATGCGCAGCGCGATCCGATCCTTCGTGGAGCCGGTCGGGTTGTTCCCCTCGAGCTTGGCCCACAGGCGAACCGGGTCCGCGGGCGACATCCGGGGGATGCCGACCAGCGGCGTCTCGCCGATCGCATCCAGGATCGAGTCGTGGCGGGCCACGCGCGGATTATCCCAGCGATGCCGGGACCGCGATGCTTGACCGCAGGGTGGCCCCCGGTCACGGTGCGAACGATGAACGAGCTCCCCGGTACACCTGCCGACCAGCTCAACGCCCTCCTGCGATTGCTGCTGCCGTTCGCCCGAGGGTCGGTCGCCGCCACGGGCGAGCTCGACCCGCTCGGCGCCACGATGGCCGTCGACGGCGAGCTGGAGACGGCGCAGGGCGACGGTGAGTCCGACGAGGCCCTGCGGAGCATCCGGTCCGGGTTCCGCGAGCGAGCCGGGCGCGGTGAGGTGGTGGCGGTCGGGGTGGCCTCGCTGGTCGCCCTCGACGACGACGCGTGGCCACACGGTGTCCGCATCGAGCTCGAGCACCTCGAAGGGACGGAGCTCACCTTGATCCATCCGTACCGGCGTGCGGAGGACGCGACCACGTGGGGTGAGCCGTTCCGGATGCCCGGCCCCGGCCGGGGCGAGGACGCGACGTTCGTCCACGACTGACACCGCGGATCGGTCTCCGCGGCGGTCAGGCCAGGTAGCTCGCCATCGTGGCCCACTGCTCCCGGTCGTCGTCACGGAAGGCCTTGGTCTGGGTCATCGTCCGGGGCCCGAGCGCGCCGTTCGACCCCGGCAGCGTGCGCCGGATCCGGTCGAGCTCGGCGACCGTGAACTCGCACGTGACGTCGGTGGGATCCACGCCGTATAGGCGGGCGCCGTTCAGCCCGAGGATCTTCGCCTTGAGCTCACGTGTGAGCGCCGGATAGCCGTAGCGCTCCTGGAGCTCCTCGGAGATCTGGAAGGCCTTGAGCATCCTGATCATCGGTTGCGGCGACCCGTAGAAGAGGCAGTCGGTCCCCCACAGGACGTTGTCCTCGCCCACGTAGCGCAGCAGCTTCCCCAGGAAGTGGGCGGCCTGGTCCGGGTAGCGCATCACGAACCACCACGACGAGCCGATCTCCGCGTAGACGTTCTGGTTCGGCCCGATCCCCTCGCGCTCCATCGACCAGAGCATCCGGTTCGTCCCGGCGTTGCGGGTGGCCGGGGTGTACGGACCCTCGGTCACGTCGGTCTCGAAGCCCGAGTGGTACGCGACGAAGTTCACGTCGGGGTGACGCCTCGCCGCGGGGCCCAGGTCGTCGGGGGTCCCGAACGGGCTGCCGAGCGACAGGCCCTTGTGGATACAGATCGTCGGCAGCCCCAGGTCGACCGCCTTGCGGATGAAGGGCTCGGCGAGCGGCGCGTCGGGCCGGTCGCGGTCGTCGAGGTACCAGCCGTTCCCGTCGCCCTCGAACGCCGCCGGGAAGTGCGTGAAGGTCTTCCACGCGACGATCGGATACGTGCGCGCGGTGACCTCCATCGCGTCCAGGGCCGCTTTCGGCGTGCCGACGTTCGGCAGGGCCTGGCCGTGCAGGAGGACGCGCTCGTCGCGGCACAGCGCGAGCTGCGTCCGGCGCGTGACGTCCATGATCTCGTGCGACTGAGGGCTGCCCTCGGGGAAGATCGGGAGTGCGGACAGCACCAGCTTCTTCGTGTCGGAGCGCAGGAACATCAGCTCGAGGAAGTGCTCGATCGAGTAGCAGACGCGTGGGTCGTCCTCGCCGCAGTGCTGCTGCGGGAACGACCGGTAGAAGGTCTGGCCGTTCAGGACCGGGTTCAGGTGGTACTCGAGCAGGTGCCCCTGGATGTCGAACACGAACGCGTCCCAGTCCAGCTCCTCCTCCGCGGCGGGCGGCTCCACGGTGGCGCTCGGGGTGACGTCGAGGTAGCCGCCGGGGCTCGAGGTCGCGGTCGAGGGGTCGGCGGAGTGCGATGCGCGCGTGCAGGCGTTCAGGACGAGCATCGTGGCCGCCGCGCCGCAGGCCGAGAGCAGGAACTCCCGTCGCGACATGCCGAGCCGGTCGGCGGTCTCGGCGCAGAGGGCGCGAGCCTGGCGGACGGTCTCGCTCAGGACCTGCGGGAGCGCGGGCTCGGGGTCGTACTCCCCGTTGGAACAAGGCCCGAAGTCGATCGGGAGGCCGGGGTCCTCGTCCTTCCAGTCCACGCGGAACCAGTGTTGCGACGAGGTGGAACGGGGTCAAGGGAGGCGGGGCGAGCCGCGATCAGCCGCCGGCGACGGCCGGCAGGATCGAAACGGTGTCCCCCTCGTTGACCTCGGTCTCGAGCGATCCGAGGTAGCGCACGTCCTCGTCGTTCACGTAGACGTTGATGAACCGGTGGAGCCCGCCGTCGTCGGCGAGCACGTTCTTCGTGATGCCCGGGTACTTCGACTCGAGGTCGGTCAGCACGTCGCGCAGCGTGGCACCGTCGGCGCCCACGCGCGCCTCGCCACCCGCGTGCTTGCGGAGGATCGTCGGCAGCTTGACGGTCACGGACATGTCGGTCGGTCTCCTCGGGTCACTCGGGTCGGGCGGGCACGCCGCAGAACGCCTCGTAGTCGATCAGCTCCGTGATGGTGGGCTCCTTGCCGCAGACCGGGCAGTCGGCGTCCCACCGGATCCGGACCTCCTGGAAGCTCATGTGCAGGGCGTCGTACAGGAGCAGGCGGCCCTCCAGGGTCTCGCCCTCCCCCGTCAGCAGCTTGATCGCCTCGGTCGCCTGGATCGCGCCGATCACGCCCGGCAGCACGCCGAACACGCCGCCCTCGGCGCAGCTCGGCACGGTGCCGGGCGGGGGCGGCGAGGGGAACAGGCACCGGTAGCACGGCGTCTCCTTGCCGGGCAGGAACACCGTGGCTTGTCCCTCGAACTGGTAGATCGACCCGTAGACGAGCGGCTTCCCCAGGAACTGCGTGGCGTCGTTCACCAGGTAGCGGACCGGGAAGTTGTCGGTCCCGTCCACGACGACGTCGTAGGGCTCCATGATCTCCATCACGTTGTCGGAGAACAGCAGCGTGTCGTGCCCCACCACGTCGATCGTGGGGTTGATCGCGCGCAGGTGCTCGAGCGCCGAGGCGACCTTCGGGCGCCCCACGTCCTGGTCGGTGTGCAGGATCTGCCGCTGGAGGTTCGACACGTCGACCGCGTCGAAGTCCACGATCCCCAGCTTCCCGATGCCCGCCGCCGCCAGGTACATCGCGATCGGCGACCCCAGGCCGCCCGCACCGATCACCAGGACCGAGCCGTCGAGCAGCTTGCGCTGCCCCTTCCCGCCGATGTTGGGCAGGATGATGTGGCGCGCGTAGCGCTGGACCTGCTCCTCGGTGAACATCGGCCCAGACGTCACGTGAGCGTCAACCCCTCCTCCTCGACCTGGCCGTCCAGGATGCGGAACGACCGGAGCACCGGGCGCTCCCGGTCGGCGATCGACAGCAACAGGTACCTCGCCTCCGGGTAGAACGCCAGCTTGATGTCGGTCTCGCTCGGGTAGGCCTCGGTGTGGGTGTGCGAGTGGTAGATCGCCCAGAGGTCCCAGCCCTTGGCATCGAGCTCCTCGAACACCTGCAGCTGCTCCTTGCCGTCCAGCCGGTAGGTCGCCGGGCTGGCGTCGGCGTTCCGCATCGGGAAGACGCGCACGGGAGCCCCGTCGTCGGCCGCGATCAGGCCGCAGCACTCGTTGGGGAACTCGCGGAGCCCCTGCTCCACGATCTCCTGGTAGAACGCGCGGTCGAGCTCTGGCATGCGACTCCGGATCGGGTCGGGACACGGCGGCGCCGGTCTCTTGCAGGTGCAAATGCTACCAATGGGGTCGGCTATTCCGAGGCCGGGCCTGAGCGCAGACGGCCCGTGACCTCGATCCGGCCGGGCTCTCCCGCCACCAGCTCGCCCACCGTGGCGTGGGGGACCCCCCGGTCGTCGAGCGCCCTGCGGAGCCGGCCGGGCTCCCGGGTGGCGACCAGCAGCCCCCCGCTCGTCTGCGCGTCGGCCAGGACGAGCTGCTCCGGCTCGGGGAGCCCGGTCGTCAGGTCGGGACGCACGGAGGCGTGGTTGCGCCGGGACCCGCCCGGCACGACGCCCTCACGGGCCAGGTCGAGGACCCGAGGGTCGAGCAGCGGCACCGCGCCGGCGTCCACCAGCGCGCCGACGCCCGAGGCCTGCACCATCCGGTGCAGGTGACCGAGCAGCCCGAACCCCGTGACGTCGGTGGCGGCGTCCGCGCCGGCCTCGCGCATCGCCTCGCTCGCGGCACGGTTCGTGGTGGTCATCACCTCGACCGCGCTCGCGACCAGATCCGGGGGGGCCGACCCCTTCTTGAGCGCGGTCGCGACGATCCCGAGCCCGATCGGCTTGGTCAGGATCAGCTCGCCGCCGGCGATCGCGGTGGCGTTGCGGACGATCGCGTCCGGCTCCGCGTGACCGAGGACGACCATCCCGTACTTCGGCTCCGGGTCCGTGATCGAGTGCCCGCCCAGCACGGCCACCCCCGCCGACGTGGCGGCGTCGATCCCACCCTGCAGGACCCGGCCGAGCAGCTCGAGCGGGAGATCGTCCACCGGCCAGTTCACGATGTTGAGCGCCAGGAAGGGCGTCCCGCCCATCGCGTAGACGTCCGACATCGCGTTCGTGGCGGCGATCCGGCCCCAGTCGTACGCGTCGTCCACGATCGGCGTGAGGAAGTCGAGCGTGGCGATCAGCGCGCCGCCGTTCGGCAGCCGCACCACCGCCGCGTCGTCGCCCGTGTCGGTCGCCACGAGGACGTCGTCCGGGGTGGCCGGCAGCTCCAGACCGCCCAGGACGGTCCGCAGGTCGTCGGGTCCCAGCTTGCAGCCGCAACCCGCGCCGTGGCTGAAGCTGGTGAGCCGCCGTTCCTCCTGGAGCACGGATCGAGGATAGCTAGAGCTCGGTCCCCATCGCGTGGAAGCCGCCGTCCACGTGGATCAGCTCACCGGTGATGCCCGCGGACAGGTCGGAGAACAGGAACGCGACGGCATCGCCGACCGGGGTCGGATCCTCCACATCCCAGCCGAGCGGCGCCCGCAGGCCCCACACGCCGACGATCCGATCGAAGCCGGGGATCCCCTTGCCGGCGATCGTCTTGATCGGGCCCGCGCTCACGGTGTTCACGCGGATCCCCTTCGGACCCAGGTCGCGCGCCAGGTAGCGGGTGACCGACTCGAGGCCCGCCTTCGCCACCCCCATCCAGTCGTAGACCGGCCACGCGACGGTCGCGTCGAAGTCGAGCGACACCACCGAGGCCCTGCCCGCCGCCTCGAGCAGGGGCTGGAGCCCCGCCGTGAGAGCCTTGAGCGAGTAGGCGCTCGTCCGGAAGGCGGTGGCGACGCTGTCCCACGGCGTCTGCAGGAAGTTGCCGCCGAGGGCCTCCTGCGGGGCGAAGGCGATCGCGTGCAGCAGCCCGTCCAGGGCTCCCCACCGGCGCTCCAGCTCCTCGCGGGCCGCCTCGATCTGGTCGTCCTCGTTGACGTCGAGCTCGAGGACGTCGGGCGGGTCCGGCAGCCGCC
The DNA here is from genome assembly GCA_036556385.1 of Actinomycetota bacterium. Taxonomy (GTDB): domain Bacteria; phylum Actinomycetota; class UBA4738; order UBA4738; family HRBIN12; genus AC-51. The sequence continues at coordinate 24,590 of DATBJQ010000065.1, forward strand.
TCGCGACCTTCTGCGTGATGCTCACCCCTCGCCCGAAGTTGGAGAGCACGATGCTGGCGCCCTGCTCCTGTGCGGAGCGCGCTGCCGCGAACGCGATCGACTGGGGGGTCAGCACCCCCGTGATCAGCAGCCTCTTCCCCTCCAGCAGCACCCCGACCCTCCCCTCGACCCCTACGCCTGCCCGACGATCTCGATCTGGACATGCCCCTGGTCATCCGTCTGCGTCGCGCGGATCCTCCACTCGACACCGGCGCCGGCGGCCGTGCACTCGAACGTGGCACCCTCCTCGACCTCGACGTCCTCGGGGCAGCTCACGTCGGTGACCGCCGGCCCCCCCGACACCCGGAGCTCCTCGGCGATCTGCGCCTCGAGCTCCTGCGTGTCGAGCGAGCGCGTGCACGACGCCGCGCCGACGGCGAGCACCGCCGACAGCACCAGGATCGGAACGCGCACGGCAGCAACCTCCGGCAGGGGACGCCCGAGCGTAGCGGCGCGTCCGAGGGAGGGTCAACGCGGACCGCTCCGGCGGCCCGTCCGGCTAGCATCGCGCGCATGGATCTGGGGCTCGACGGGAAGGTGGCGCTCGTCACCGCCGCCTCGCGAGGACTCGGCCGCGCCGCCGCGATGGCCCTGTCCGGCGAGGGCGCCCGCGTCGCGATCAACGCACGCGACCCGGACCGCCTGGCGCGGACCGCGTCGGAGCTTCCCGGCGACGTGCTGCCGCTGCCGGGCGACGTCACCGACGCGGAAGAGCCCGCGCGGCTCGTGGCGGCGACCGTGGACCGGTTCGGCGCGCTCGACATCCTGGTCGGGAACGCGGGGGGGCCGCCGCCCGCGCGCGCCCTGGAGGTCGAGGGCGCGGCGCTGCACGCGGCGGTGGAGGCGAACCTGCTGTCGTCGGTACGGCTGGTCCAGGCTGCCGTCCCGCATCTGCGGGCCGCGGGCGCGGGTCGGATCGCGTTGATCACGTCGTGGGGGGTCAAGCAGCCGATCCCCACCCTCGCGTACTCGAACGCGGCGCGCACGGGCCTGTGGGCGTGGGCGAAGACGGCCGCCCAGGATCTCGCCGGCGACGGGATCACGCTCAACCTGGTGTGCCCCGGTCCCCACGCGACCGACCGGGCGCGCGAGCTCGGCCTGACGGGACCGATGGGCGACCCGGCCGACTTCGGCCGCGTGGTCGCCTTCCTGTGCTCGGCCTCCGCCGGCTTCGTCTCCGGGACCGCGCTCCAGGTCGACGGCGCCGGTACGCTGGGCCTCTCGTAGCCGCCCGCCACCGAGGAGGACACACGGGTGAACGACACCGATCAGAACGGCCGGGTGGACGCGCTCGTCGCGCGCGCGTGGGTCGAGCTGCTCGAGGTCGAGCCGCTGATGGGCACCGTCGTGGGCGACGACCGCTACGACGACCGCCTGGCCGATCCCGGCGAGGCGGGCCGCGCGCGGCAGGAGGAGGTCTTCCGCGGCGCCCTGGCCGACGCCGCCACGATCGATCGCGGCGAGCTGGACGACGAACGGGCCGCGAGCCTCGACGTCGTCGAGGCGATCGCCGCCCGGTTCCTCGCCAAGCTCGAGCACCGGGTCGACCGGGTCGAGGTCGCGAACCACATGTTCGGCCCGGCCGCCCTGCTCGGCGAGGTCGCCTCGATCCAACAGGCCGACACGCCCGAGCGTCTGGACCGCTACGAGGCCCGTTTGCGCGCCTTCCCCGCCTTCCTCGACGCGTCGGCCGACATCGCCCGCGAGGCCGTGGCGACCGGTGTCGTGGCCCCGCGGGTGATCGCCGAGCGCTCGATCGGACAGCTCGATCGCGTGCTGGCCCTGGCGCCCGAGGACTCCCCCGCCCTGATCCCGCTCGGCGAGGACGGCGACGGCCGGGAGCGCATCGCCGGGGTGGTCCGCGACGTCCTGAACCCCGCCCACGAGCGGTTCCGCGAGGTGCTCCGCGAGGAGCTCCTGCCGGCCGCGACCGAGTCGATCGGGCTGTTCGAGCTCCCCGGCGGCGACGGCATGTACGCGGCCGAGATCCTGGGATGGACGTCGCTGGCCCTCGACCCCGAAGCGGTGCACCAGCTCGGTGTGGAGCGGCTGGCCACGATCCAGGAGGAGCGCTCCGAGATCGCCGCGAGCCTCGGCTTCGCAACGCCCGCCGAGGCGATCGCCGATCGCACGGCGCGCGGGGAGAACACGGCCTCGACGCCCGAGGAGCTGGTCGCGATGGCGGAGGACCAGGTCCGGCGGAGCTGGGAGGTCGCGCCCGCCTACTTCGGACGCATGCCCAGTGTGAACTGCCACGTCCGGCGCGTGGAGGAGTTCCGGGAGGCCGACGCGCCGTTCGCCTTCTACAACCAGGCGACCGAGGACGGCTCCCGCCCCGCGATCTACTACATCAACGCCTTCGGCCTCGACGACCGGGCGCTCCACCACGTCGCCAGCGTGACGTACCACGAGGCCAACCCGGGCCACCACTTCCAGATCGCGCTGGAGCAGGAGCGCACCGACCGGCCGCCGCTGCGCCGGCACGCGGCGATGTTGGCGGGGGCGTCCTTCGTCGAGGGGTGGGGGCTCTACGCCGAGCGGCTCGCCGACGACATGGACCTGTACCTGGACGCCTGGGAGCGGCTGGGGATGCTCGACAACCAGGCCCACCGGGCGGCGCGGCTCGTCACCGACACCGGGATCCACGCCCTCGGGTGGGCGCGCGACGAGGCGATCGCTGCGCTCGTCGACGCCGGGCTCACCCAGGTCGACTCGGTGATCGAGATCGACCGCTACATCGGGATGCCGGCGCAGGCGCTCTGCTACATGGTGGGGATGATCGAGATCGAGCGCGCTCGCGACGCGGAGCGCGATCGCGAGGGCGACGCGTTCTCGCTGCAGGCGTTCCACGACCGCGTGCTGGAGCTCGGTCAGCTCCCCCTGCCGTCGTTCCGACGGGTCTTCGGCACCGGCTGAGCGCGCCGGACGTCACGCCTGGGCGCGCCAGGCGTCCTTCAGCTTGACGCGGCCGCCGGTGCGCAGGATCGCGCCGGCGTAGAGGCGTCCCGACAGCGGGATCAGCACGGCGATCCCCCCGAGGAGCAGGAGCACCGCCAGCGCCACCTGCCACGCCTCCGCGGCCCCGAGCGCCATCCGGACCGGCATCGCGAGGGCGGACGAGAACGGCAGGATCGAGGCGACGACGGACAGCGTGCTGTCCGGGCTCTCGAGGGCCCCGATCGAGATGAAGAACGAGACCAGGATCACCAGGTTGAGGGGGGTGAGCGCGTTCTGCAGCTCCTCCATCCGGGACACGAGGGATCCGGCCACCGCGAACAGACCCGCGTAGAACGCGAACCCGAGGACGAACCAGCCGATCACCAGCAGGGCGATCGCGACCGGTGTCTCCGAGGCCGGCAACGCTCCGAGGATCAGCGCGAGCGCGATCGCGAAGATCGCGATCACGACCAGCTGGGCCAGCCCGAGGAGGCCGATCCCGACGATCTTGCCGGCCATCAGCTGGCGCGGGCGGATCGCCGCCAGCAGGATCTCGACGACGCGCGACGACTTCTCCTCGATCACGCCCGTCGCGATCCAGACGCCGTACCCGAAGAGCTGCCCGTAGAGCAGGAGCACCCCGATGAACGCGTAGGCCCCGTTCTCGTCGCGGTCCTCGTCGACGGCCTCCAGGGTGCGGACGTCGAGCGGGTCCTCGTCGGAGAGGATCGCCGCCCGGTCCTCGGGTGTGACGTCGTACCGGTCCAGCATCGCGGCGATGCGATCGGCGACCGCCACCCCCTGCACGATCTGACGGAGCTGCCCGGGAACGCTCGCATCGCCGATCAGCTCGTCCCCGGCCATCGCGGCGTCCACCTCGCCGGCGCGCACGGCGGCCTCGGCCGCCGCGAGGTCGTCGTAGGTGTGCACCGTGATCCGCACCTTCGGCTGCAGGGCGTCGCCGAAGGCGGCCGCCTGCTGCGCCAGCCGCTCGCCGCCGATCCCTCCCAGGTCGTAGGACGGCTGCGACTCGCCACCGACGGCGCGCAGCACGATCAGGACCGAGAGCACCGACAGCGTGATGATCGTGGAGATCAGGAACCCCCGGTCGCGCAGCCGGACCCAGAAGTCGCGACGCGCCACCAGGCGCCAAGAGCCGCGGTCGGACGCCGAACGATCGGTCATCCGGCCACCACCTCACGGAACAGCTCGGCGAGCGTGGGCCGGACCGGGCCGAACTGGACGACGTCCCCCGCGGCGCGCGCCAGGTCGAGCACGCGCTGCTCGTCGACGTCGTCGGCGAGGTGGAGCACCACCATGCCGTCGGAGCGCTCGACGGCCTCGGTCCCGGGGAGGACCTCGAACCAGTCGTCGGCCGCGCCCCGGACCTCGATGCGCAGCAGCCGCCGCTCGCGCGAGGCACGCAGCTGCTCGATCGTGCCTCGCTGGACCACCCGGCCGTGGTGGATCAGGACGACCTCGTCGCAGATGCGCTCCACCAGGTCGAGCTGGTGGCTCGAGAAGACGACCGGGACGCCGTCGCCCCGGGCCTGACCCCGCAGGACCTCCACGAGCACGTCGACGCCGACGGGATCGAGTCCGGAGAACGGCTCGTCGAGGATCAGGCAGTCGGGTCGGTGGACCAACGCGGCGGCCAGCTGCGCCCGCTGCTGGTTCCCGAGCGACAGCGACTCCACACGGTCACGTGACCGCTCGGCCACGCCCAGCACCTCCAGGATCTCGGCCGACCGCGGCACCGCCTCGCCCCGCGGCATCCCGTGGAGCGTCGCCAGGTACACGAGCTGCTCCTGGACCCGCATCTTCGGGTACAGGCCGCGCTCCTCCGGCATGTACCCGAACCGGCGCCGGGCGGGCGCGTCGAGCTCGCTCCCCCGCCACCGAACGGTCCCACGGTCGGCCTCGAGGACCCCGAGCGCGATGCGCATCGACGTGGTCTTGCCCGAGCCGTTCGGGCCGACGAACCCCACGATGCGGCCCTCCTCCACCTCGAAGGAGACGCCGTCGAGCGCGACGACGTCGCCGAACCGCCGGTGGAGATCGATCAGCTCGAGCACGTGCTCGCCCGCCTAGTTCGAGACGCCCACCACGACGTGGCGATGCTCGGGGTCGACCGCCTCGCGGACCAGCAGGCGCGCGAGGTCCGGGCGCGTGATCTCCCACGAAGGGCCACGGTGCTCGACCTCGACGTGCACCGTGCCGGTGGCCGGGTCGTCGGTGATCCCGGGAGCCACGACGCCGAGCCAGTCCAGACCGCTCGCTCGCAGCAGCGCGAGGTTCCTGCCGTGCTCCTCCGTGACGTGCGCGAACTCGGGGTTCACCTTCGACAGCAGGACGCCGACGGTCAGCAGGTCCACCAGCCTCGCCGGCCCCGCCTCCTCGAGGGCCCGAACGACCGAGGCGAAGGCGTCGGACAGCGCGGTCGCGGGCGCGTCGTCGCCGACGCCCAGGACGCAGATCGCCGCGTCGGCCCCCGCGGCGGCGCGCGCCACGGCGCCGGCGTCCATCGCGTCGCCGGGTTCGATGCGCAGCCCCTCGGGCGGGGACGGGAAGGCGCCCGGCCGCCGCACCAGGGCGGTGACCGGATGGCCCGCCTCGAGCGCCGCATCCACGACGACCCGGCCCGTGCGACCCGCGCCCCCGAACACGAC
>DATBJQ010000066.1:0-2621 GCA_036556385.1 Actinomycetota bacterium
TCCTGCGGCGCGAACGCCACCTTGAACGTCCCCAGGCGGCCGGCCTCCATCGCGTGGTCGAGCGCGTCGCGCCATCGATCCAGGGGGTAGACGCCCCCCACGAGCTGCTCCAGGACGGGCAGCCCGGCCGCCAGCTCGACCGCCAGGTCGAACGTGCGCCGCTCCGTCCCGTCGATCCGTTCGGTGCCGGCCGTGTACGCCCCGACCAGCTCGAGCTCACGGAACCACAGCGGCGTCAGGTCGGCGCCGGGCCCCGGGATCCCCGAGACCACGACCCTGCCCCCCGCGCGGGTGGTCCGCAGGGCCAGATCGAGCGCGCTCCGCGACCCGGTGCACTCGATCGCCACGTCGACGCCGCCCAGCAGGAAGTCGAGACCCCGTTCGGGCGACAGCTTCACCGCGTGGGCCGACCGACGCACGGCCTTCACCGCGTGCTCGGGCGGGATCACGACGTCCGCGCCGGCGAGCTTCGCGGCCGCGCGCTGGCGTGTGTGCTTGGCGGCCACGGTCACGTGGCCGGCCTGGGTCAGCAGCTTCACCGCGATGAGGGTGAGGATCCCCACGGTGCCGGCCCCCACCACGAAGACGGAGGCGCCGGGCTGGACGTCGGCCCTCAGCGCGGCGTGGATCGCACACGCGAAGGGCTCGATCAGCACCGCCGCGCGATCGTCGATCGCGTCCGGTACCGCCACGAGCTGGGAGCGGTGGGCCAGCATCATCCGGCTCCATCCGCCGCCGACGTCCGAGCAGAAGCCCGTCTGCAGCCCCGCCTTCAGGTCGCCGACGGTCACGCGGTCGCACCGGCCCACGTCGCCGGCCGCGCAGTTCGCGCACGGCGGGTCCTCGCCGCGAGCCGCGCACGCGAGCACGGAGGACAGGACGACGCGCTGCCCCGATGCGAACCCGTCGACGTCGTCGAGCACCTCGCCCACGACCTCGTGGCCGGGCACGAACGGCATCGAGACGAGCGGGGAGAAGTAGAACGAGGACCGGCCGCCGATCGTGGCCAGGTCCGACCCGCAGATCCCCGACAGCACGGGCTTCACGCGCGTCCAGCCCTCGCCGCGCGGGACCGGGTCCCGCTGGGTGGTCAGGCGCAGCGGCGCCAACGGCCCCGCCACCAGGCCGGGGACCTTCGACCCCACCGCGCGGGCGGTCAGGTACCGGGGCACCGACCGGAAGAGCTCCAGCGCGAGCGCCATCACCGCACCGCCGGCTTCGGGAAGCGCACGCGGGGCATCCCCTTCGACATCTCCCACTCCTCGATCGGCCACCGGCGTCGGCGCGCGTGCCGGTACAGCGCGGAGTCGGGCGACACGGCGACGGGGTTGCCGACGGTGCGCAGGAGCGGGAGGTCCGAGTAGGAGTCCGCGTACCCGTAGGATCGCTTCAGATCGACGCCCTCCTGCTCGGCGTAGCGGCGCAACCACGCGGCGCGCGCCTCGCCCACGAGCGGGGGCTTCGACATGAACCCGGTGAAGCGGCCGTCGCGCACCTCCAGCTCGCACCCGATCACCAGGTCGAACAGCGGCACGAGCGGCCGGACGAAGATGTCGGCGGCCGCGGTGATCAGGACCGTCCGGTGCCCCGCCGCGCGATGCTGCCGGATCCGGCGGATCGCCGCCGCGCTCGCCTTCTGCAGCATGAACTCGCCGACGTGGTGATCGATCAGCCGCTCGATGCCCTCGACGCTCGCGCCCTCGTACCGCCGGAAGAACGTGCGCAGGAACTCGCCACGGTCGCGCCGGTCGATCCGCAGGTAGCGCGGGATCCGTCCGAACACGCTGAGCAGCTCGGCCGGCCACTCGTCCGGCGCCAGGTCGCCCATCCGCGACCAGACGTAGGACTCCACCACGTTCGAGGTGATGATCGTGCCCTCCATGTCGAAGACCGCCACCACCGGAACCTCTTGCTCGCGGATCTGCACCGACGGGCGGTCGCGAGCGCGGCGCGACAGCTCCCGCAGGCTCTGGGTCACCGCCGGGCAGTGCACGTCCTGGAGGTAGTAGGTCCAGTCGACCATCGCCGAGTCGAACGGGAACGCCGCGCGGTCCCCCACCGAGAGCGTCTCGAAGAGCCTGAGCATCCGGTCGTCCGTGTAGATCACCTCGGCCTCGGTGTAGGGGCCGTACAGGTCCGAGTACCGCTTCACGAAGTCCACGCGCGCCTGGTCGCGGTCGACGCGCGCCACCGCGTCCCGCATCGCCTTCGACTTCGGCAGGTGCGTGACGACCTTCTCCGCCACGTCCGTGAGCCGCTCGGCCCGCCGGAGCATCCGCTCGACCGTGAGCGTCCCGGGGAACGTCCACTCCGGGACCTTGTGCTCCCCCCGTCCGCGCTCCGGCAACGGGTGCGCCTCGAAGTACGTGCGCGTGATCGCGTACAGCTGGTGGAACTGCAGCGGGTTCCGCGAGCCCGAGCTCACGTGGTAGTGCCGCGGCCGGCCCGGTTCCGGCGGCGACGCGGCGACCGCCAGGATCGCGTTGACGACCATGTCCACCGGGATGATGTCGACGATCCCCTCGGGGATGCCCGGGAACTCGGGGATCTGGCCCAGCCCGTAGGCGCGGATGATCGGGTCGGCCATCTTGAACCCGTCGATCCATCCGGGGGCGGGGTGC
>DATBJQ010000067.1:0-23958 GCA_036556385.1 Actinomycetota bacterium
CCACGAACGCTCCAGGGCTGGTCGCCGAGTGGTCGGGTGGGGGCGAGCCGGCGACCGGAGCGGGCCGACGGTTCGTCACCTCGTTCCCGATCGGAGGGGACTTCACGGTGTCCGCCACGTGTGGCCCCGAGCGGGCTTCCCTGGAGGTGGCGATCTGTCCCCTCGACGAGTGGCTCGCCGGCGCACGGGGGTTCTACGGACCCTCCGTCGACTTCTCGCGCGTGCGCGTCTCGACGAGCCGGGCCGTCTGGGGACGCAGCGAGAGCGCATGGACCTGCAACAACGTGATCCGCTTCAAACGGCCGGTGACGAAGGCCGACCTGCCGCGCGAGTCGACGCTGATCCACGAGCTCGGACACGTGTGGGAGCACCAGTCGGGACAGATGCAGCTGCTCGGAGGTCTCGTCGAGCAGATCGGTCGTCGCTTCGGCCGCGATCCGTACGACTACGGCGGTCCGGAGGGAGTGGCACGAGCGGAACGCCTCACGACGTTCAGGAAGGAGGGTCAGGCGCAGATCCTCACCGAATACTGGAAGTCCGGTCACGGGCACGCGAAGGATGCCCGCGGTGCTCCGTTCTCCACGCCCGGGTACGTCGAGAACCTCCGTCGGCTCGTCGACGACGCCGGCATCGGCCGGGCCGGCGTGCACCGCACGGGACCCTGGAACCTCCTGGATTCGGGCCTGGCCCGCATCGTGAACGCGGTCCTCGGCACGGGTTGACGGCCTACGGGACCTCAGGGCCCTCCCGGACGGCTCGCGACACCGTGACCGGCTCGCTGATCCCCTTCAGCTCGAGCGCTCCGACCTCGACGAACCGGAACCCCCGGGGGTCGACGAGCGACACGACGTCGGCGCCCACGAAGACCTGGCCGGCGCCGGCCTGGGCCGCGATCCGAGCGGCGATGTTCACCGTCCTGCCGAAGTAGTCGCCCTCGTCGTAGATCACCGGCCCTGCGTTCACGCCGATGTGCGCCGGCGGCAGCCCGGCCGGTCCGACCGAGTCCACCACGTCGAGGGACGCGAGCACCGCATCGCGTGGATCGTCGAAGTGGAAATGGACCCCGTCGCCGAGCATCTTGACGACGACCCCCGCGTGCCGCGACGCGACCTCGCTCACCAGATGCGCCAGGTGGACGGAGACCCGCGCCGCGACCTCGTCGCCCGACTCCTCCGTCAGGCGCGTGTAGCCGGTGAGGTCGGCGAAGACGCTGCCCTGCGGCGGGCGCTCGTGCCGGCGGTGGACGCCGGCGTTCTCGAGCGCCGTCTCGAGGTGCTCGAAGATGTGCTCCATCTCGAACTTCTCCGAGTGTCGCCGATACAGCCAGCCGAGCAGATCCTCGCCGGATCGCCCGGCGCGGACGCTCACCTCACGGATCGCCGCCTCGAGCGCGGCGTTGTCACTCAACCCCTGCCGGCGGAACGGCTCCTCGATCGAGTGATGCAGGTAGTGGGCCTGGAACTGGGCCACCTTCCGAGCGCTGTCGCCCCACACACGAGCCAGCCGGAGGATGTCGCCCTCGTCGACCCCCGCCGAGAACAGGACCGGCACGGCTTTGATGAAGCGGAGATCCTCCTCCCGCACGCGCTCGTCGTGCTCGGGGCGTGGGAGCCCGAACGCCACGTAGATGCGTTCCAGCAGCGGGAATGGGATCCCGACCTCCTCGCTGAGATCGTCGAACGTCAGATCCGAGCGCGGCGGACGGCGACCGCCCATCTCCACGTAGCCCAACGTGAGGTCTCCCGAGGCCAAGGCTGCCGCGACCGCCTCCGGGTCGATCCCGATCCGATCCAGATCGAGGACCACACGAGCCCGCAGGACGGCCGTCCGTGGGTACGTCGCTCCGTCATCGCGCTCCAGGATGCCGAGCTCGGCGAGCCGGCTGATGTGCTCCGGGGTCGTGCCGACGCGCCGCGCGACCTCGGCCTCGCTGAAACGGTCGGCGCTCAGGGGACGTACTCGCTCGGGTTCGCCACGAACGCATCGTGGCAGGCCTGGGAGCAGAAGTAGTACGTCGTCCCTCCGTGCTCGGCGGTGTCCGCCGCTTCCTCGTCGTCGATATGCATCCCGCACACGGGATCGATCACCATCGCCATCGCGTCCCCCTCTGCACGTCGGTACCCCGCCCCCGGAGGCGGAAACCGGTGACGAGCCCAGACCGCTCACCGCCGCTAGCATGGCATCGATGCAGGACACGGCCCAGCGCGACCAGGACCGGGCGCTGGCCGCGGACCTGGTGGCCCCCCACGCACCGCCGGACTGGGAGCGACGGTTCCGTCGCGACGACCTGCTTGATGCGGTGATCGCCGGCGAGCCGATCCAGATGTTCGTGATGGCCGCCGACATCCGCGAGTCCACCTTGCTGATGAAGGAGTCGGTCCGCTTCGAACGCTTCGCCCACGTGATGGACCGGTTCGTGAGCTCGGTGCGCCGCGGCATCCGCACGACCGGTGGCTGGTTCGACAAGTTCACGGGTGACGGGTTCCTCGCGTACTGGCTGCTCCAGTCCTCGAGCCCCGAGGGGTTCGACGAGCGATGGGTCCAGACCGCCGGCGACGTCGCGCACACCGCCCACAGCCTGATCGAGCTCTTCCACACGAAGGTGCTGGAGGACTTCCGGGCCAACTCCCACAACCTGTCCGCCGGCGTGGGCCTCTCGATGGGCCTCGACGCGGGCCCCGGGTACCTCGTGAAGATCGCGGACGAGCTCACGGTGGTCGGCTCACCGGTGGTCGGCGCCGTCCGCATGGTCACGGCGGCGGCGCTGCCCCAGGAGATCATCGCCAACGTCTACCTGGGGGAGCGGCTCCACGACGGCCAGGAGGGCGTCTACGAGGCGTTGGGCGTGACGGTCTCCCGGGAGGTCCGGCCCACGAAGGAGTACCCGAGGGGTCAGGAGGTCTACGCGCTCACGTTCGACGGTGCACGATCGGCTGAGGTCGCGGAGGAGGGTGTCGCGGAGGACGGGGACGATGGGTCCTCGAACGGCTCCGGGGCGCCATCCGCGCAGAGGGAGGCATGATGGCCCGGTTCTCGTTCCGCCCGTCCCTGACGCTGCGAGGACGCAAGTTCTTCGGCTTGCGAGGGTTCGCCGGCAAGCCGTTCCATCCGCCACTCACCGACATCCCGATCGGTGCCTACCTGTTGGTCGCGGCCTTCGATCTGATCTCGTTGATCTGGAGCGGCGAGACGTGGGCGCGGGAGTTCTTCCGAGCCGGCACCTTCGTGCTGATCGGCGGCGCCCTGGTCTCCCTCGGCACGGCCTTCACGGGCTACCTGGACTGGCGGCACTCGACGCCGAAGGGCACGCAGGCTCGGCGCACCGTGAACGCCCACGCGATCACGATGCTGACCGTCACCGCGCTCGTGCTGATCGACATCGCGTGGCGGCTCTCGATGAACGACGAGCCCTCGACGCCGGCGGGCATCGCGATCCTGAGCGTGGTGATCGCGCTGCTGGTCGCGATGGGCGCCACGATCGGCGGCACGCTCGTGTTCGACTACGGCTTCAACGTGACGTCGGCGGGCGACAGCCCCGTCTGGCACCGCTCGGACCGTGACCTGCTGCCCGGGGAGAAGCCGGAGCCGGCGAAGACCGACCCGGGCTAGGTCGTCCGCCGGATCCTGATCGTCTGGCTGCTGTCGGCCTTGCAGTCGGGCGTCTGCGGCGCCCGCGCGTACATCCGGCCGAACACGCCGGGCTGCCCGATGCTCCACTGATAGACATCTCCGTGGCGTTCGGCGGTGTCGGAGCCGACCCGGTCGTCGGTCCGAGGGTCTTGCTCGGCCCCGCGCTGCTTGAACACGATCACCTTGCGGCCGTTCGCACACAAGCCTGGCCGCGGGCTCTTGACCGTGCCGATCGGTTCGGATCCGAACGCCCGGATCGTGACCTTCGTTTCGGCCTTGGTCCCGGCGCTCGACATGCCGGTCAGGAAGACCGCGCCGAACACCCCGAGGCAGACCGTGATGCGGAGCAGCTTCGAGAACACCGCGCCCTCCTTCGTGCTGCGGGGAGCCGAGTCTCACCCGTCGGGCCCGGACCGGTCAAACCGGCACGCGGCCGAGCGCCTCGGCTAGTAGGCTGGGTGTCTCGGGCGTCGCCCGAGGGTTCGCGCCGAGCGACCGCCGGGTTTCGCCCGAGGCCCGTCCCTCCTCGTCCACGGATCAGGCCTGTGGAAGGAGCCCTGCATGGTTTCGTCGGTCGCACGCGACGTGAAGTTCGGCACCCCCAGTTCCCGGTCGGAGAAGGGGAGGCGGGCTCCCGGCAGGACCTGCGACCAGGCGACCTGCACCACGGTCCTGTCCACGTACAATCCATCTCCGACGTGTTGGCTCCACACCGCCCCGTCGGTCCAACACCCGTTGCACCGGGGGTGACGGCGGTTCCGGCGCGTCCCGCGATCTCAGGAGGTCCTCGATGCCCGACAGCTACGGCAAGCGACAGCGCCAAGCGGCGAAGGCCACCAAGGCGGCAGCGCGCGAGGAGCGGAGGCTCGCCCGCGCGCAGCGCAACGCCGATCGCGAGGCCGGCCTGATCGAGGCGGGCACGCCGATCGAGCCCTCGGAACCAGCCGCGCTCGGTTTCGTCGACGTGCGACCCGAGCCGGCCTCGACGCCGCGGGGCGAGCAGGAGGAAGCCGGGTCCTGATCGCCGCGCATCGGAAGACGACACGACGAGGGGGAAGCCCGGTGGGCTTCCCCCTCGTTCGTTCGCCTGTTCCGCCGACTCAGGCCGGCTGGACGTTGGCTGCTTGCGGGCCCTTCTGGCCCTGCGTGGAGTCGTAGGTCACTTTCTGACCCTCGTCCAGGTTCCGGTATCCGTCACCCGCGATCGCGCTGAAGTGTACGAACACGTCTGCGCTGCCGTCGTCGGGCGTGATGAAGCCGAAGCCCTTCTCGGAGCTGAACCACTTCACGGTGCCTGTTGCCATCTGCGATCCCTCCTTCCTTCGCCGTCCGGGCCCTGTGCTGCTCGCCCGTCGGCGCCGGCTGACGCCGGGAGGGAACCGCTCGTGGCGAACCATGATGCCGTTGCCTCGCCCCAGAGCCTACCGGTCCGCGGGAGGTCGTGGACGGCTCAGGCCCAGAACTTCCACCACGGCCGCTTGACGGCCGGACCTTCGCCCCGCTCGGCTGCGTCCTCGTCGGCCCGCTCCGCCTCGTGGGCGAGCCGGTCGTGCTCGGCCTGCTCCAGGATCTCCTTCTGCAGGCCGTCCCCCATGCGTCCGCCGGGGGTGCCGAAGCTCCGTGGTGCGTCGCGGTCGGACAGCGACATGCGTTCCTCCTCCGGTGGTCGGTCCCTGGGCGACGTTACTCCTCCGGCCCCCATCCCGCTCGTCCCCGGCCGGTTGCGGGCGCCCGACGCGGCGGTTAGCGTCGGCCGCCGGAGGTGATCGGACGATGCGGACGTTGATCCAGGGCGGGACGGTGGTCACGGCCACCGAGACGACGAAGGCCGATGTGGTGATCGAGGACGAGCGGGTCGCGGCGATCGGCGTGGACATGTCGGTCACCGCCGACACGGTGATCGATGCCACCGACCGGTACGTGATGCCCGGCGGCGTCGACGTGCACACGCACATGGAGCTGCCCTTCGGCGGCACCTTCTGCTCCGACGACTTCGAGACGGGCACGCGCGCGGCGGCGTTCGGCGGCACCACCACGATCGTGGACTTCGCGGTGCAGGACTACGGCGAGGGACTCCGTGCGGGCCTGGATCGCTGGTACGCGAAGGCCGAGAAGGCCTGCACGGACTACGGCCTGCACATGATCGTCCGCGAGGTGAACGACCAGGTCCTCAAGGAGATGGACGAGCTGGTCGGCGAGGGCGTGACCTCGTTCAAGCTCTTCATGGCGTACCCGGGCGTGTTCATGCTGGACGACGCGGCGATCTTCCGTGCGATGCGACAGGCCGCCGACTCGGGCGCGCTGATCATGATGCACGCGGAGAACGGCGGGCCGATCGACGTCCTCGTCCGGCAGTACCTGGAGGAGGGCAAGACGGACCCGGTGAACCACGGGCTGACGCGCCCCGCGGTGATGGAGGGCGAGGCGGTGCACCGGGTGTTCAAGCTGGCCGAGCTGGCGGGCACCCCCGCCTACATCGTCCACCTCTCGTCCCGCGACGCGCTGAACGCGATCCGCGAGGCCCGCGACCGCGGCGTGCCCGCGTTCGCGGAGACCTGCCCGCAGTACCTGTACCTGTCGATGGACGACCTCGGCCGACCGGGCTTCGAGGGTGCGAAGTACGTGTGCTCGCCGCCGCTTCGGCCGGCGGACCATCAGGAGGAGCTTTGGAAGGGGCTGCTGGCGGGTGACCTCCAGGTCGTGTCCACCGACCACGCGCCGTTCAACTACGACGGCCAGAAGGATCTGGGCAAGGGCGATTTCTCGAAGATCCCGAACGGGCTGCCGTCCGTGGAGGATCGGTTCACGCTCCTGTACGGGGGCGTCGAGCGAGGCCACCTGAACCTGAACCGGTTCGTCGAGCTCGTGGCGACCGCGCCGGCGAAGATGTTCGGTCTGTACCCGCGGAAGGGCACGATCGCGCCGGGCTCCGACGCCGACATCGTGGTGTTCGACCCGACGGTCGAGCGGACGCTCTCGGCAGGTACGCACCACATGAACGTCGACTACTCGGCGTACGAGGGCGTGCGCGTGCGCGGCATCCCCGAGGTGGTGCTGCAGCGGGGTCGGGTCCTGGTGCAGGACGGGACCTTCCAGGGCAAGGCCGGCGAGGGCCGGTTCCTGCCACGGAGCCGCCTGACGATGTGACGCGGCGCCCCGGGGGCCTCACCTCAGCCGCAGGAACTTCCCCACCGACGGGATCCCCTGGGTGTCGACGATCACGACGAGGTACCAGCCCGGCGGGGCCGTGTTCGCCGAGCTCGGGATCGCGGCGGTCAGCGTGCCGCTCCCGCGCGTGAAGGTCAGGTCGACGTACCGCTGGTCGAAGTTGACCGAGTGCGTGACCGCCCCCGGCCTGATCAGCGCCACGCGGGAGATCCGCGACGCGTCGGGGGTCGAGATCGCGAGCTGCTGGCCGTAGCCAGCCGATCCGGGCACCGAGGAGATCGTCGGGCGCGGGCCCTTGAACAGGTAGGGCGGGCTGTAGATGTCGACGGTGGTCTGCTCGGGCAGGCCGCTCGTGGCTCCCGCGGACAGCACACGTCCGTCCGGCAGCAGCAGCGCGGTGGAGTGATACGTCCGGGCCGCGGTCTGGGCCGCCATCTGCCGCCACCGTCCGGTCGCCGGGTCGTACAGCTCGGCGGTCTTCGTCGCACCGCTCGGTCCGACCGTCGTCCCGCCCCCGACCGCCAGGACCGTGCCGTCGGCGAGCAGCACGAGGTTCGGGTTGCGCCGGGCGAACGCCATCGCTCCCGTGTAGGTCCACTGCGGGTTCGCGGCCGACATGTCGAGGATCTCGGCGGTCTTCGTGACGGCCGTCTTCGTCTTGCCGCCGACGGACAGGTACCGCTGCAGACCGGGGAGCAGGACGACGCTGCCGTCCTGCCGCTGACCGGCGTTCATCGTGTCGATCTGCTTCCACGCGTTGGTGCGCGGGTCGAACGTGTCGGTGACGCCGTTGAGCGAGCGCGTCACCAGGATCCTGCCGTCGGGCAGCACGACCGTCCGCGGATACAGGCCGGTCTGCCGGTTCGCGGCCGCCGGCAACGTGGTCCATCGCCCCGTGGCAGGGTCATAGCGCTCGACCTGCGCGATGTTGCGCGTACCGGCCGCGTCGCGGCCCGAGAACACCAGCGTGCTGCCGTTGGGGAGCAGGACGTTGCTGGGGTACCAGCGCGGATAGGCCATCACGCCCGGATCGGTCCAGCGGTTCGTCGCGGGGTCGAAGATCGTCGATTCGCGGATCCCCTGGAACGCGTCGTTCCCACCTGCGGTGTACGGCTCGCCGCCGGTGGTGAGCACCCGGCCGTCGGCCAGCAGCGAGATCCCCGAGCAGATGATGTTCCGGCGGAAGGGCACGTCGACGCGACTCGAGGTCGAGGTCGCGGGGTCGAAGAGGACGGCCTTGGAGCCGACGCCGTTGTTCGCGTCGAACTCGTACAGGAGGACCTTCCCCGTGTTGAGGAGGGCGGCGTGCACACCGATCACGCCGACCTGGATCGTCGAGGTCCACGAGCCGATCGTGGCCGAGGCGTTGGCGACCGGGCTTCCGGCGACCGAGAAGACGCCGGCCGCCACGACGAGGAGCACGATGGGAACCACCGAGGATCGGCGTCGCACGGAGCCCTCCCAGTCTCGATGTGACCGCGCCCGGACGCTAGGACACGTGCGCTCCAGGCGCAACCGGCGTTCGGCCCTTCCCTGGGAGGTGGGGCGTTGCTCACAAGGCTATCCCCTCGGAGCGCAACGAAGGTCCCACGATGTCCCCCGATCTTGGTGTTTCATCCGCGGGCGGCACGACCCTCCGGAAGGAGCTTCCCCGATGACTTCCCGCCTCCGGCGCGCGCTGATCGCGCTCGCCACCCTCGGCCTCCTCGTGGCCCCGGCGATCCCGGCCCGGGCCGCGGTCACCTGCGTCACCGCCGGTACCGACGTCAACATCACGATGGCCTCGGGCGACGCCGTGACGATCGCCCGGGACCCCGGCGGCGCCTTCTCGGTGTCGGGGACCAGCCTGACGCCGACGACGTGCGGGGGGGCGACGGTCGCGAACCGGGACACGATCAACGTCACGGGATCCGGCGGGAACGAGTCGGTGACGATCGACCTCACCGAGGGGCCCTTCGAGCCGGGTGCCGTCAACGAGGCGGGGACCACGGACGAGATCGAGTTCGTGCTGAACCTCGGCGCCGGGGCCACCGACACGGTGGCGATCCTCGGGCAGCCGGGTGCCGACACGATCACCGTCGGGGAGTCCGGGATCAACCTGAACGACGCCGACGACGTCGACGTGACCGGCTCGGGGATCAACGTCCGGACGATCACCGGGGCCGGAGGCGGCGACGCGCTGAGCTCTGCGGGCGGCAACGCCACCGGCGCCGTCGCCTCGTTCAGCGTGACGATCAACGGCGGCACCGGCGACGACGTCGTGACCGGAGGCTCCGAGGCGGACACGCTGAACGGGGACGCCGACGACGACACGATCGACGGCGGAGCGGGGTCCGACACGATCGCCGGCGGGGCCGGGAACGACCTGGTCGGCGAGGGGAGCGTCGCGAACGACGCGGACACGATCGGCGGTGGCGGCGGGAGCGACCGGGTCTCGTACGGGAGCCGCTCGGCGGATGTCGTGATCACGCTCGACGGCGTCGCGGACGACGGCGAGGCGGGCGAGGGCGACAACGTGGCGACCGACGTGGAGGATGCCGTCGCCGGGGCGGGCGACGACGTCGTGGTCGGCAGCACGTCGCCGAACGAGCTCAGCGGTGGCCCGGGAACCGACACCCTCGACGGTGGGGCCGCGGTCGACGAGCTCGACGGCGGCGGCGGGGCGGACATCCTCACGGGCGGCGCGGGCAACGACACGATCGACGGCGGCGCGGAGGTCGACACGCTCGACTACTCCGCAGCCACCGCCACGGTCGTCGTCGACCTGGACGCGGGCTCGGTGTCCGGGGCCGTGGGGAACGACACGGTCACCGACGTCGAGGACGCGACCACGGGCAGCGGCGCCGACACGCTGATCGGCGACGGTGTCTCCAACACGCTCAACGGCGGTTCCGGGAACGACGTCCTCGGCGGAGGCGCCGACGACGACGTCCTCGAGGGGGACGCCGGGACCGACACGGTGGATCTCTCGGCGGCGCCGGGCGCCGTTGCGGTCGACCTTTCGTCGGGCGTGGCGACCGGGGACGGGAGCGACACGCTCTCGTCGATCGAGAACGCCACCGGCGGCACCGGGGACGATGTGCTGACGGGAGACGCGGCGGCGAACGTCCTGATCGGTGGTGCCGGCGCGGACACCTTGGTGGGCGCGGGCGCGAACGACACCCTGACGGGGGGCACCGGCACCGACACGGCCGACTACTCCTCGGCGCCGAGCGACATGACGGTGAACCTGGCGGGCGGCTCGGCGACGGGAGACGGCACCGACACGCTGACCGGGATCATCCAGGTGGTCGGCGGACCCGGGAACGACACGATCACGGGCAACGCCTCGGCGAACAGCCTGAGCGGTGGCCCCGGCAACGACGTCCTCACCGGAGCGGCGGGCGCCGACGACCTGACGGGAGGCGGTGGCGTCGACACGGCCGGCTTCGCCGGCTCCACCGGATCGGTCAGCGTCGATCTCGCGGCGGGGTCGGCGACGGGCGAGGGTGCCGACACCTTGACCGGCATCGAGAACGCGACGGGTGGTGCGGGAGCGGACACGCTCATCGGCGACGGAGGCGACAACCTGCTGGACGGCGGGGCTGGAGCCGACACCCTGCTCGGAGCCGGTGGCAACGACACCCTCACCGGCGGGGCGGGTACCGACACGGCCGATCTGTCGGCGGCGGCAGGCGATCTGGTCGTCAACCTCGCGGCCGGCACGTCCACAGGACAGGGGAACGACGCGCTCACGGTCGAGAGCGTCGTGGGTGGTGATGGCAACGATCGGCTGATCGGCGACGGCGCGGCCAACGGCCTGTCCGGCGGCGGCGGCAACGACCGGCTGATCGGCGCCGGGAACAACGACACCCTGTCGGGGGGTACGGGCACCGACACCGTCGACCTGTCCGGCTCGATCGAGCCGGTCCTCGTCGACCTGGCCGCAGGGGTGGCGACCGGCGACGGCTCGGACCTGGTGGCCGGGTTCGAGCGCGTGATCGGCTCCGCGTTCGAGGACTCGCTCTACGGGTCGGGAGGCGACGAGCGGCTCGAGGGCCGCGCGGGCAGCGACCTCCTCCTGGGACGCGGTGGCGTCGACACGTTGGAGGGCGGCCCCATCGGCGACGATCTGCGCGGGAACACCGGCGCGGACGTCCTCTACGGCGATGGTGGGAAGGACGCGCTCAACGGCGGGGGTGGAGCGGACGCGTGCTTCGGCGGGCCGGAACGCGACAGCCTGACGGCCTGTGAGCAGGCCATCCAGCGGAGCGTCGATGGTGTGCGGCCCGTCTCGCCCGCGGGCAAGCTGGCCACGCTGCGCTGACCTGCACGGGCGCCGCGTCAGCGGCGAGCGACCTCGACCGGCGTTCCCAGGAACGCCTGCAGGTCCGCGGCCTCGGCTCGGATCGCCGTCGGGACTCCGGCCGGGAGGCGCCCGAACGGCTCGATCGCGACGCGCACCGCTCCGCCCGGTCGCTCGAGCGCCCACGGCCCCACGATCCGGCCATCGACCAGGATCGTGGCGTGCAGCCAGCCGCCGCCACGGTTGACCCGTCGAAGGACGGCGGTCGAACCGACCAGGGTGCGATCGCGCCAGCCCAGGAGGTAGCCGTCGAACGGCCCGAGGAGACGGACGAGCCCGGCTGCGACCTCCCGCGTCGCGCTGGAGCGAAGGCGCCACTGCGGTCCACGCTCCGTCGGGACCTCGACCAGCCGGTCGGCCAGGGAGGTCCAACCTCGCCGGGCCGTCCCCCGGCTGATCCCGGCCCAGGCGGCCAGGTCCTCCGCCGTGGCCGGTCCGTGGGCGCGCAGGTGGCGGACGGTGAGCTCGCGGAGCGGATCCGGAGGGTCGTCGGGGTGCGCACGTAGCCAGTCGCGGGCGAGGACGAACGTCGCGGTCCCGTCCCGATCCGGGCCCCGGCAGATCCCTCCGTCGGCCGACGCCAGCCAGGTCAGGTGCGCCATCGCCTGACCCGCCGTGACGATCCCTGCGGCGCGGAGCCGTTCGCGCAGCTCGTCGCGCGTCAGGGGGCCGCCCCGCTCGAGTGTTCGAGCGATCAGCTCGATCGCACGCTCGGGCTGGTCCTCGGGCACCCCCTCCTCACGGAGCCGACGATGCGCGTTCGCGATCCCAGGTCGGACCACGAGGGGCACCAGCCAGGGCAGGTCCTCCGCCGCGATCGCGTGCAGGGTCCCTCGCATCGCCCAGGTCACGACGATGGACCGATCCCGGAGACGTGCTCTGTCGACACGCTTCGCCGTCAGGCCGGGACCTCGCGCTCGGAGCGCGAGCCCTGCCGCCGGCCACACCTGTGACTGGACGCCGCCCAGGTGGCGGACCAGGTCGTGGACGGATCCGTGTCGCGGCCGGTCGAGGAGCTGGGAGGCCTGGCGACGGCGTCGGAGCTCCGCGTCGCCGAGCAGGGATGTGGGGGGCACGCCTCAGGTGCCGCCGCGGGTGTCGGCGCCGAAGCGCTCGATCTCCGCGTCGAGATCGAGCGGCCGGAGCTGCGTCTTGCCGGCCACGATCTCGTCGGTGAGCCGTTCGTTCGGCACCAGCCAGCAGACCTCGAACTCGAGGCCGTCGGGGTCCTTCGCGTACAGCGCTTTGGTCGTGCTGTGGTCGGCGCTGCCCGTCAGGGCACCGGCCTCGAGCAACCTGCCCGCGATCTCGCGGAGGTCGGCGAGCGTCTGGACCTCCCAGGCGATGTGGTACAGGCCCACCGTGGACCGTCCTGCGGCGGAGTCGCCCGCCGCCGGCCCGATGCTGAACAGCGCCAGGTCGTGGTCGTTCGTGGAGTCCGGCGCCTGCAGGAACTTCGCGCCCGGGAGCGCGCCCACCTCCCGGAAGCCCAGGACGTCGCGGTAGAAGGCGAAGGTGCGTTCGGCGTCGCGTACGTAGAGCACGGCGTGATTCATCCGGGCGATGGCCATCGTTCCCAGGCTATCGTGGGTCGCGACCGACCAGGCGCGGGAGGAACGGGATGGACGTGTCGGAGCCGCAGCACGCCCCGCCGGTGCCGGCGCCGGAGGCGTCGGGACGGCGCCTGTCGCGTCGCCCCTCGGGCGAGGCACCACCCCTCCCGCACGACGAGGGATGGCACCGCGCGATCTGGGTCGCGGTGGCCGTCGTCGTCGCGGGTGTCGCGTTGAGCGTGGCGATGCTGCCGAACACCGCGGAGGCTCCCGGCGAGCTGACCCAGCCGCTGGGCGTCGACGTCAGCATCCTCCGCTGGGCCGAGGACGTCCGCACCCCCCTCCTCGTGGACGTGAGCAAGGTCCTGGATCTGCTCGCGACCGGTGGCGCGATCCTGGCCCTGCGCTGGACGACCGTGATCGTCCTGGTGATCGTGCGGCGGTTCCGACACCTCGCGGTCGCGCTCGTCACGTGGGCCGTCGTCGACCTCGTGTTCATGGCGCTGAAGGTGCAGCTGGTGCCACCACCGGACCTGGATCCCCCGATCAGCGTGATCGACGGTCCGTCGCTCGACGGCTCCCTCACGTACTTCTTCCCGGCGGTCGCGATGGTCGCCCTGGCGGTCACGGTGTTCACGATGCTCCGGTCGCTGGTCCCCGCCGAGCGACGCGGCGCCGTCCGCCCATGGGTGATCGCGCTGCTGGTGCTCGTGGGGGCGGCCCGGATCCTGCTGGGGGCCGCCTACCCCACTGCCACGCTCTACGCGATCCTGCTGGGCGCCACGATCACGATCGTGGTGTTCAAGTGGCTCGTCGCGGACGAGTCGTTCCCCGTCTCGTACCGCAAGGGAGGGAACGCGGCGCATCTCGACCTCGGCGGCGCGCGCGCGGACGCGGTGAAGACGGCGATGCGCGAGCAGCTCGGGATCGAGGTGACCGAGCTGAAGCCCTTCGGGGACGAGGGGTCGGGCGGCTCGACCCCGTTGCTCATGACGACGTCCGACGGAACCCAGATCTTCGGCAAGATCCTCGCAACGAGCCACGTGCGTGCCGATCGCTGGTACCGCGTCGGTCGAACGATCCTCTACGGCCAGCTCGAGGACGAGGCGCCGTTCGGCTCGGTCCGGCGACTCATCGGGTACGAGGACTACGCGCTGCGTCTGCTGGACGACGACGGCATCCGCGTCGCGAAGTCCTACGGCATCGTCGAGCTCACACCCAACCGCGAGTACCTGCTGCCCACCGAGTTCTTCTCGGGGTCGCAGACCTTGGGCCATGCGGAGGTGAACGACGAGATCATCGACCAGGCGATGGCCCTGGTCCGGCACCTATGGGATGCGGGTCTCGCGCACCGCGACATCAAGCCGGCCAACCTACTGGTGGTGGACGGTCACCTGCAGCTGATCGACGTCTCCGGCCTCGAGGTGCGGCCGTCCGCGTGGCGGCAAGCGGTCGACCTCGCGAACATGATGCTGGTGATGGCGCTGCGCACGGACGCCCCGCGCGTCTACGACATCGCGCTGCGGTACTTCACTCCCGAAGACGTCGGGGAGGCCTTCGCGTGCGCCGTGGGCCTGGCGATCCCCACCGAGCTCCAGCGCTACCTGAAGGAGGATCCGCGGAACCTGGTGACGGAGTTCAAGTCGCTCGCTCCCGCCTACCCGGAGGTGTCGATCCAGCGGTGGAGCGCCCGCCGGATCGGGCTCACGGTCGCGGTGCTCGTGGGCGCGCTCCTGGTGGCCTGGGCCTCCGTGTCGGTGATCCGCTCGGGCCTCTAGCTCGCCGGCCCGATCGGGAGATCGACCCGGAAGGTCGCGCCGGCGCCGGCGGTGCTCTCCACGGAGATCGTGCCATGGTGCGCCTCGACCAGCGCCCGCGCGATCGCCAACCCGAGCCCGTGGCCACCGGAGTCGGCGGAGCGGACGAACCGATCGAAGACCCGGGGGAGCTCATCCGCGTCGATCCCCCGGCCCGTGTCGGAGACCGCGATGCGGATGCCGTCCTCGTGGATCGCGGCGGACACGGTCACGACGCCCCCGGCAGGGGTGTGACGGATCGCGTTGACCACGAGGTTCCGCAGCACCTCCCCGATCCGCACGGGGTCGAGCTCGGCGTCCGTGGGCAGGTCGCCCCCGATCTCGGCCGTCAGGCTCACCCCCGCGCGCTGCGCCGAGGGTCCGAAGGCCGCGACCGCGTCGCGGAGCAGCGCACCGACGTCCGCCGGCTCGCGGTGCAGGGTGAGCGCGCCCGCCTCGGCGGTCGAGAGCGTCTGGAGGTCCTCGAGCAACCGCGCCATCGCGTCGGTCTGATCCACGAGGAGGCCCAGCTGCGTGCCGTCGGCCGCGTAGATGCCGTCGACGATGCCCTCGAGGTTGCCGCGCAGGACCGCCAGGGGCGTCCGGAGCTCGTGCGCGACATCGGCGAACAGCTCGCGACGGTGTCGTTCCTGGGCCTCGAGCCGTTCCGCCATCTGGTTGAAGGCGGCGCCGAGCCGACGCGTTGCCCGGGGACCCGAGGGCGTCACCCGCGTGCCCAGGTCCCCGGCGGCGACCCGGTCGGCCGCCGCCATCACCTCGGCGATCGGCGCGGTGGTCCGTCGGAAGGCCCGCAGGACCAGGACCAGCACGACCACGAACGCGGCCACGGCGACCGCAGCCGCGCCGGGGTGACGCGCGCCGAGGGATGCGGCCGCGACACCGATCGCCACCAGCACGGCGAGGATGACCAGGACGGCCACCAGCGCCCTCCGGAAGAACCGGCGGCGCACCCGATGCCAGTCGTCGGGCGGGAACGGCTCGTCGGCCGGCCACCAGGGCGGCCTGCCCTCACCCCAGCCCACCTCGTCGCCGTGGCGCCAGGCCGGCCCGCCCCACGGAGGGCCGTGACCCCGGTCGCCCGGAGACCGGCCCGCACCATCAGGCATCGGTGAACCGGTAGCCGACGCCGTGCACCGTCAAGAGGTAGCGGGGTCTCGCGGGGGTCGGCTCGATCTTGCGCCGGATGTTCTTCACGTGCGCGTCCACCGCGCGCTCGTACGAGTCGATGCTCACGCCGTGGATCGCCGCCAGGAGCTGGCCGCGGGTGAAGACCCGGCCCGGTTCCCGCGCCATCGTGGCGACCAGGTCGAACTCGGTCGGCGTGAGGTCGACGGGCTCGCCCGCGACCGTCAGGCGCATCCGGGGAAGGTCCACCTCGACGTCCGCCACTCGGAGCATCTCGGCCGTCCCCGTCGCTGCGCGCGTCCGACGCAGGACCGCCCGGATCCGTGCCACGAGCTCGTTGGGGCTGAAGGGCTTCACGACGTAGTCGTCGGCGCCGAGCTCCAGGCCGACGATCCGGTCGGTCTCGTCCCCGCGGGCCGTCAGCATCACGATCGGGACGCCGGAGGTCGCGCGCAGCTCGCGCGTCACGTCCAGACCGTCACGGTCGGGGAGGCCCAGGTCCAGCACCACGAGGTCGGGTCGGCGCGCTCTCGCTGCCGACACCGCGGCCCCGGCGGCACCCGCGACGACCACGTCGAACCCCGCGCGCTCGAGGTAGTCGCGCACCAACCGGGCGATCTCGAGCTCGTCCTCGACGACCAGGATCGTCTCCATCTCGTCTCCCGAGCGTAGACGCGACCCCGGTGGCGGAGCATCCTCCGCCACCGGGGCCATCGGCGTGGCGCTCGATCAGACCGTCGCCGTGCCGGGGGCGGGGCCCCCCTCGGGATGGTCCGGGGTCTGCCCGTGTTCGTGCTGGTGCCACGCTCGAGCGCGGTCCTCGAAGCGGCTCCGGGCCTCGTGGTCGCCCCACGGGCCACCGTGCCACGGTCCCCGGCTCCGGCGGATCAGCGCCCCGACCAGGAAGATCGTTCCGAACAGGAACAGGGGGAACAGGAAGAGCCCGAACGGGAAGAACCCGTGGCCGTACCCGTCGCCGACGACGCGGACGACCTGCACGTCGCTCCCGGCGCCCTCCGTCTGCGCCACCTGCTCGATGCCCTGCTCGATCCCGTTGCGCTCCCCGGCCCGGTACGCGCCCACCGCGACCCCGATCCCGGACAGCACGATCACCACGAACGCGACGATCGCGATCCCTCGACGCATGTCGGCCTCCTTCGTGTGCTCGATCCGACATCCCGAGCCTGCCGGCGCCGTGTGAAGGGCTCGTGAACCAGGTGCGGAGGTCTCGGGGGCCCGACCCGGAGGAATAGGCTGCGAGGACCCGACGTTCCCCGGGAAGGCCGGGCGATCGCGTCGCGACCACCGGCTCAGCGCCCGACATCCGAGGAAGGATCAGAGATGCCAGCCGTCACCGTCGAGGACCCCACGGCGCTCCCACGGATCCCCGCCGTGGATCCGACCGCCCGCCAGCGACCCGTCCGCGGCGTCACCGTGGCTCCGGGCGGCTTCGAGGGCGAGGGGTTCCCGGTCCGACGCGCGTTCGCCGGTGTCGACCTCGCCGAGCTCGACCCGTTCATCCACATGGATCAGATGGGCGAGGTGGAGTACGCGCCCGGCGAGCCGAAGGGGACGCCGTGGCACCCCCATCGCGGGTTCGAGACCGTCACCTACATGCTCGATGGGATCTTCGAGCATCAGGACTCCAACGGCGGCGGCGGCGTGATCACGAACGGCGACACGCAATGGATGACCGCGGGCGCCGGGATCCTCCACATCGAGAAGCCGCCCGAGCATCTGGTGCTGAGCGGCGGGCTGTTCCACGGCGTCCAGCTCTGGGTCAACCTGCCCTCCGCGGAGAAGTGGGCGCCGGCCCGCTACCAGGACCTGCGCGGGAACCAGGTCGAGCTGCTCGCGTCCCCCGACGCCGGCGCGCTCGTGCGCGTGATCGCGGGCGATCTGGCCGGCCGTCACGGCCCCGGGAGCACGCATACCCCGATCACGTACGCCCATGCCACGATCGCGCCCGGCGCCCGACTGGAGGTGCCCTGGGATCCGGCGTTCAACGCGCTCGCCTACGTGCTGGCGGGGGAGGGGACCGTGGGTGCCGAGCGGCGCCCGATCGGCACCGGCCAGCTTGCCCTCTTCGGACCCGGTGACGCCCTCACCCTCGAGGCGTCCTCCTCGCAGGAGGGTCGCGCCCCGGCCCTGGAGGTGCTGCTCCTCGGCGGGCGCCCGATCGGGGAGCCGGTCGCGTGGTACGGGCCGTTCGTGATGAACACCCGCGCCGAGCTGATGCAGGCGTTCGAGGACTATCAGGCGGGGAAGCTGGGGACGATCCCGGCGGTGCACCACACGCCCGAGGCGATCGTGGAGCACCAGCCCGACGAGCAGGGGTAGCGCGGGACCCGGTCAGCCCGGCCTCGGCGCCAGTGGCGCGATCGTGCGTCGGTTCGCCGAGTCCTCGATCAGGGTCGTGAGGCGACGCTCCCGCGTCTCCTCCTTCTTCGCGCTCACGACCCACCAGATCGCGGTGCGCTGGTACGAGGGCGGGCGGGAGAGGAAGTAGTCCCACGCCTCGGGGTTCGCGCGGAACCGCGCCTCCTGTGTGGGCTCCAGCCGCGCCTGCGAGCGCTGCTCGTGGGAGTAGTTCGCCTCCGTCCGGGCCTGGAACGCCGCCAGCCCGGCGGGGTGCATCCGCCCCTCCCGGATCAGCTCCTCGGCCCGACCGATGTTCACCCGGCTCCACGCGCTCCCGCGCCGCCGCGGGCTGAACCTGATCACGTAGCTCTCGTCGTCGTACCGCTTGCGGACACCGTCGATCCACCCGTAGCACAGGGCCTCGTCGACCGATTCGGGCCACGTGATGCTGCGTCGACCCGATGCGCGCTTGAAGTACCCCACCCACAGCTCGGACGACGACGTGTGGTGGGTCTCGAACCAGACCCGGAGGTCCTCCGGCCGTGCGAAGAAGACGGGTTGCATCCGTATCGAGGGTACCGGTCGCGACGGTCCCGCGCCCGTCCCGGCCGGGAGCCCGGAAACCGGAGGGGCGGGCCCGTTCGGGCCCGCCCCGTCCGTCGCCGTTGCGGTCGGGCCGGAGCTACGTCCAGCTCACCCGCACCTTCATCGAGGTCCGGTCGGCGGTCGCCCACAGGATCCTCACGCGCAGACCCGACCCCGGCGTGTTCACGCTCGCGAACGGGTTCGACGCGTTGTAGTACTTGCCGGGCACGTTGTCCCAGAACACACGCCGCGCCGACGACGCCCACCAGAAGGGTCGCAGGGAGCCGTCGTTGCGCACGGTGTGCAGCAGGATCCGGTCCCGGTCGACGCGGAACGCCGCGTCCCAGGCCTGGATCCGCTCGCGCCAGTAGGCGCCGCCCGTGCCGGGCTGGATCACCGGCCACGGGTGCGAGTCCACGACCAGGATCTGCCCCTTGCCCGGGTGCTCCGACACGTCGTTGTCCTCGTACCCACCGTCCCGGTACCAGACCACCATGCCGTTGGCCATGCAGAACTTCTCCAGCCAGTTCCCGTACAGGAACTGGTAGGTGCCGCACAGGCTGGCGTCCTGGCGCAGGTAGGTCCGGTTCTCGAACAGGTAGTAGTGGAACGCCATCCGCTGGAACGTCCCGCCGGTGAGCTGCGAGAACCCGTCGAACGTCCATGCCGACGGGTCGGTCGCATCATCCACCGGACCGGCGCCGAGCTTGATCGAGTCGACCGCGAACCCGATCGGCGCGACCGCGCCGTCGGTCCAATAGCGGAACCCGATGTCCGTGGCACCCGCGGGGATCGTGTAGGTCCCGCCGACCCAGCCGCCCGACTCCCCGGTGATCCCGAAGCCCTGGTTCTGGCCGTTCGGGTTCGTGGTGGTCGAGAGGTTGCCGTTGACCGTGTGCCACGAGGAGCCGCCGTCGTTCGAGTACTCGACGTAGGCGTAGTCCCAGTCCGTCTCGATGTCGTAGTTCGTGCGGAACGTCAAGGCGGTCGGCGAGCCCAGCGGCGCCGCGAGCGGCATCCGCATCGTGGTCTCGAGGTCGTTGCCCGAACCCGAGTAGTAGTAGTTCGGGTCACCGGCCTCCGGCTCGAACACCTCGATCGTCTGGAGGTAGTCGGGGAGCCGCACCCGCAGCGCCTGCGCGCCCGCGGTGGAGGCACCCTCCGCCGGTCCGAGCTTGACGGCCCCCGTGTCGCCCGCCTCCATCTCGGCGAGGTCGAGCCACCCGAGGAGCAGCTTCTCCCACGGCCCCATCTGGTAGGGGTTGTCGCCGATCGCGAACTCGCTGGTGGACGGCCAGCTCGACGACATCAGCGACCAGAAGTCGGTCGAGTTGTCGTTCGCGCCGATCGTGTCGTACAGGTCCGGCAGACCGAGGTCGTGGCCGAACTCGTGGACGAACACGCCGGAAGCCCCGTTCTCGGGCTCCGTCGTGTAGTCGCCGACCCACAGCTTCGTGCCCGGCACGCGGTACCCACCGAGCTTGCAGCCCGCAGGGCCGTTGACCCCGATCCCTTCCTGCCCGGCGTACCAGCGGTGGCTCCAGATCGCGTCGCCGCCCTGGGCGCCGCCCCCGGCCTCTTCGCCCTCGCCGGCGTGGACCAGCTGGAAGTGGTCCACGTAGCCGTCGGGCTCGTCGAAGTCGCCGTCGAGGTCGCAGTCGTAGCGATCCTGCTGGTCGACGATCCTGCGACGCCAGTCGATGCCCTCGTTGACATCCTTGGTGGCCTGCAGCGCAGCCCGGACCACGCGGTAGACGGGGCCGTTCAGGTTGTCCGAGCCGTCACCGTCGGGACCGTTGGCGCCGTACTCCGACTCCGGGTTGTCGATGTGGACCCACTTCGAGACCTGGCCTTCGACCGTGTACCGGCCCGACGAGAGCGCCAGGTAATGGTCCTGCATCGACGGCAGCCCGTACGAGCCGCCGCCGTCGGCGAACAGCATGTCGCGGAAGTGCCGCCGGTTGAAGTTCGGCGCCCAGTACGTGCTGTTGTCCACCGTGCGATCGGGCTCGGCGATCTGGCCTCGCTCCGGATCGTCGAACTCCGCGAGGATCGTGACGATGTGGTCCGTGTCCTCCAGCGCGTAGTCGACGAACTGCCCGTTCGCCAACCGGATCACGCCGCGCGCGTTCGGGCGTGCCAGCCCCCGCGCGACGAGATCCGCCGCCGTCTCCTTGTTGCCCATCCACTTCCGAACGAAGTCCGGAAGCGGCTTCACGTCCCCGGCCGGGCGCCGGACCCCCCGGACCCCACCGCCGGCCGCGGGTTGCGCGGCGGCCGCGGTGGCGAACAGGGAACCGACGAGCGCGCAGGCCAGGAGGATGCTGGTGCTCCGTCGCATGTGGCGCGGACCCCCTCCCCCTCGGGCCCGGTCCCTCGTGAGGACCGGACGCCTTGCCTCGTGTAGGGCATGACGTTTACCCGGGAGTGAACCCCATCGTCAATCCGGCGAAGGGCCACGGGCTCGCCATGGGGTGCGTCCAAGAGGAACGCCCGGCCCCAGGAGGGACCGGGCGTACGAACGGGGCGATGGTTCGTTCAGCTCTCGGCCGGCGTCTCGGCCTCGGCCTCAGCCTCGGCCTCGCCGCCCTCGGCCTTCTGCTGCTTCAAGATCTCGTACCAGCCGTCCTCGTAGGCCCCTTCGGGCCCGCTCGCCTGCTCGCCGCCTCCGGCCTCCGCGGGTGCCGCGCTCTCGGCGGGCTGGTCCCCGGTGCCGGGCGCGGGAGCCGCCGCGCCTCCGAGCCGCTCCAGGCGGTGACGCGAGCGCATCGCCTCGAGCTCGTGCATCCGCTCCTCGACGGCGTGCATCTGCTCCTTCAGCGCGTCGCGCTCCGCGGAGCACGCCTCGATCGACTGCCCGATCGTGCGGTCCAGCTCGTCGCCGGCGCGGGAGAGCTCGTCCTCACGAGCCTTCCGCGTGTCCTCGGCAGCCTGCAGCTCCCGCTGCGCGGCATCGACCTGGTCCATGGCCGCCCGCAACGCCTCCTCCGAGGCGGAGAGCTGGGCGGTGACCGTCTCCTCCTTCTCGGCGCCCATCGTTCTTCCTCCTGTTCGCCAGTCCGATGGATGCATCGGCGCGACGACGGACCGTCTGTAGCCCTTTTCCGTGCGTACCCAGGAAGCCTCCGCCGGAAGCGGTTTGGGCTCGAGCGTCGGCTCGGGGTAGCGTGCGGCCCACGTCCATCATCCCCGACCGAGGAGCCGTATGGGAGCCGGGAACCCGTTCGAGATCGAGGGAACGTGGCTGAAGGCCGCGTTGCACACGCACACGCGGCGCTCCGACGGTGACCTCGAGCCCGCTGCACACGTCGCCCACCACGAGTGGGCCGGGTTCGACGTCCTCGCGATCACGGATCACTGGACCGTCACCCCGATGCCCTCGACCGAGCATCTGGTGGTGATCACCGGCGCCGAGCTCGCCGTGGATCCCCTCGCCCCCGGGCGATACACGGAGATCCTGGCGATCGGGATCCACGAGCTCCCCGACGACCCAGGGGGCGACCGGGCCTACTGGGAGGAGGTGGACACCTACTCGTTCAAGACCTTCCCGGACCTTGCCTCCGCGGGCGCCTCGATCGCGGCACAGGGGGGCGTGTCGTTCGTGGCGCACCCCTCGTGGAGCGGCCTGCCCCTCGAGACCCTCCTGGCATCCGACGGGGTCCACGGGATCGAGCTGTTCAACAGCAGCGCCGAGCGCGAATGCGCCCGCGGGGACTCGTCCTACGTCTGGGACCAGGTCCTGGAGACCGGCCGGAGGCTCTGGGCGTTCGCCACCGACGACTGCCACTACCCGCTGTTCGACATCGGGGACGCGTGGACGATGATCCGGGCGGCCGAACGCAGCGAGACCGCGGTGGTGGACGCGCTGCGCGAGGGCCGGACCTACGCCTCGACCGGACCCGAGATCGTCGAGGTGACCCTCGACGGGTCGGCCGTGGAGGTGCGCTGCAGCCCCGCGCGCTCGATCGTGCTCGCGTCCCGCCACGAGCTGGGCTGGGCCGTGCGCGCAGACCACCGCAACAGGCTGGAGGACGCGAGGATCCTGGAGCGGGACGACCGTGGGGCCGTCCTCCGCGCACGCTTCACGCCCCCGATCGACGTCCCGTACCGCCGGTTGGTCGTCGAGGGCGTCGACGGCCGGAAGGCCTGGACGAACCCCTTCTGAGGCCTAGCCCCGTTCGGGGTCCCCGGCGGGGTCCGTGACGTCGGCCACGTCCGCCTCCAGGTGCCGGAGGAGCTCATCGGCGTCCACATGCAGGTTGACGCCGCGTTCCCCCGCACCGATCGCCACGAGGCCCGACCCGGGGATCGTCGCGTCGGCGACGGTCGGCCACGGCCGTGCCGACCCGAACGGGGTGACGGCCCCGCGCTCGTACCCGGTGGCGCCCCGGACCTCGTCGGCGTCCGGCAACGAGAGCCGGGAGACCCCCAGGTGCCGTCGGAGCCGGGCCCAGTCGATCCGGCGACCGCCCGGGACCAGGACGAACAGGTAGTCGTCCTCCGACCGGCGCACCACGATCGAGCGGAGCAGCCGGCCGACCTCGATGCCCTGGAGCGACGCGCTCTCCTCCGCGCTGCTCGGGACCGTCGTGCGCACGACGCGCACCTGGAGGTCGGCTCCCCGCAGGGCCAGCGTGGCCGGGGTCTCGGGCTCGGCGTCCACGTCGGGAGGGTACCGGGGGAGGCGTCAGATGCTGTTCCGGCCTCCCGCGGTGCCGTACCGTTCGCGCATGACGATCGTCCTGATCCTGGGGGTGGCCGTCGTCGTCGTCGGCGCGATGTACGTGATGAGCCTGATGCGCAGCGACCGCTCGCGCGGGGGGACGTCCCGCACCCGAGGCGGCGGACCGTCGCGAGGCGGGAAGCGCCCGACCAGCAGCTTCCGCAAGACGCCGACCTGGCAGAAGGTCCTCCCCGTCGTGCTGCTGGGGCTGGCGGTCGTCAGCCTCGTGCTCGGGTTGACCGGGTTCCGCTTCGACCGGCAGACGTCCCACGGCACCGCGATCCTCCTGATCGATGTCTCGGCCTCCATGCAACGGACCGACATCGCGCCCACGAGGCTCGAGGCCGCCCAGGCGGCGGCGACGAGCTTCCTGGACGAGCTCCCGGGGGGGACGCGGGTGGGGGTGATCGCGTTCTTCGGTGAGCCGGTCGAGGTCATCGCCCCCACAGCCGACCGCGAACGCGTCGCCGAGGCGCTGGCGGACCTGCCCGAAGGACGCGGGACGCGGATCGGCGACGCGCTGACGGCGGGTCTGGATGCGGTCCAGGCCGATTGGGACGAGGAGGGGGAGCGGGCGGCGGCGGTCGTCCTGCTGTCCGACGGGATCACGCTCGTGCCCGACGAGGTGCCCCCGGAGGTGGCGGCCGAGCG
>DATBJQ010000068.1:0-1640 GCA_036556385.1 Actinomycetota bacterium
CGCGGGCACGAGGACCGGTGGGAAGCGGCGCGTCTCGTTCAGCGTCTCGATCGACGTCACGAACATCCAGACCAGCGGCACGATCATCACGAGCGCCATCGGAAGCAGCACGAGGTGCCACCCGCTGAAGAGGAACCGACGGCGCGAGACCTCCTCGTCGTCCTGCAGCGGCGGCAGGATCGGCTCGACGCGGACGGGTTCGATCGTGTCCTGGCTCATGACGAGTAGTAGACGTAGCGCTTGCCGACCCAGAGCTGGATCACGGTCAGGATCAGGACCGCGATCAGCAGGACGTACGCGATCGCGGCCGCGTAGCCCGCGATCCCCTGCTCGAACGCGAGCTTGTACAGGTACAGGACGGGGACGTACGTGGCGGTCGACGGTCCCCCGTTCGTCAGGAAGTACACCTCGTCGAACAGCTGGATCGCGTTGATCGAGGTGAAGACCACGAGGAACAGCGTGGCCGGACCGAGCAGCGGCAGCGTCACGTGCCGGAACACGCTCCAGGGCCGCGCCCCGTCGATCGACGCCGCCTCGAGGAGCTCCTTCGGCACGCCCTGGAGGGCCGCGAGGTAGATGATCGCGTTGAACCCGATCCATCCCCAGACCGTCATCACGACGATCGAGTACAACGCACCGTTGGGGCTCGTGAAGAACCCGAGCCGTCCGAACCCGAACTTCTCGAGGACCCAGTTCGCGAGCCCCCAGTCCGGGTCGAACAGCCACAGGAACATGATCGCCGTCGCGATCGTCGAGGCGACGACCGGCACGAACACGGCGAGCCGGTAGAAGCGCATCGCGAACACCCGGCGGTTCAGCGCGATCGCCGCGAACAGGCCACCGCCGACCGAGAGCGGCACGAACAGGCCCGTGTACACGAGCGCGTGCACGACCGAGGTCTTGAACAGCGGATCCTTCGTGAGCGCGCGGTAGTTCTCGAACCCGATCCACTCGGGGGATGAGAGCAGGCTCGTGCGCTGGAACGACATCAGCGCGGACCAGACGATCGGGACGATCCCGAACGTGATGATCAGCAGCAGCGCGGGTCCGGCGAACGCCCATCCCACGAGGTGCTCGGAGTGCACGACCCGGCGCGCGACGGCGCTCATGACTGGGCTGCGACCTCCCCGATCCTCGGCCTCGTTCCCGGCACGCTCAGGCTACGCCGGGACCGCGAGGAACCCCGCGCATGCATCCGCCGCCTCGTCGAGCGCCTGCTGGGCCGTCTTCTGGCCCTGGATCGCCGCGACGAGCGCCTGCCCGAGCGCCGCCGAGATCCGCGGGTACTGCGAGATCTGCGGCCGCGCCTTCTTCACGTTCTCGAGGTTCTGCACGAACACCTGGGTGCCCGGGTACTTCGTGTAGAACTCGTCGACCCCGGACATGTCGACGACCGACGCGCGCGTCGGGAGGTGGCTCGTGTCGAGCGAGTCCTGGAAGATCTGGTCCGGCGAGGTCATGAAGCTCAGGAACGTCCACGCCGCGTCCACGCGTTCGGGACCGTTGTCGAAGATCACCCAGTTGTCGGGCCCCGCGATCGTCTCGTGGCTGCCGCCCGGGTCGAACGACGGCATGAACTGGACGCCGTAGTTCGCGTCGGG
The DNA here is from genome assembly GCA_036556385.1 of Actinomycetota bacterium. Taxonomy (GTDB): domain Bacteria; phylum Actinomycetota; class UBA4738; order UBA4738; family HRBIN12; genus AC-51. The sequence goes on from DATBJQ010000068.1 coordinate 1,602, forward strand.
GAAGCCCGAGAGGTCCCACGGGCCGGTGATGATCATCCC
>DATBJQ010000069.1:0-19581 GCA_036556385.1 Actinomycetota bacterium
CTCGTAGCGGCCGAACCCCTCGTCCGTGGCGACACGACGGACCACGCCGGCCTGCTCGAGGTCGGCGAGGTTCCGATACACGGAGCTCTGCTTGAGATGGGGGACGTCGGTCAGGATGTCCGGGATCGTCAGGGGCTGGCCGGCCCGGGCCAGCGTCTCCACCAGCTGCTTGCGCTGGTCCGTGTAGCGCTGGCCCTCCGCCTCGACCCGTTCCGTCGCGGCCGCGTGCACGTCGCCGGTCATCCGTGCTCCTCCTGACGCAGCGCCCGTGGAGCGCTCCGCTTCACGGCGGCGACGATCCCGAACACCGCGGCGGCGACCAGCACGATCGCGCCGCCGGGCGCGAGGTCGAACACGCCGGTCAGGGTGAGTCCGATCACGACCGAAAGGACACCGATCGCGACCGACCAGGCGAGGGTCCCCCGGAACGACCGGGCCAGCAGCTGGCCGCTCGCCACCGGGAGCACCATCAGCGCCGCCACCAACAGGATGCCCACCACCCGCATCGCCGCGACCACGCCGCAAGCGGTGGCGACGGCGAGCAGGGAGTTGAGGCCGGCCGAGGGAAGACCCGCGACGCGTGACCACTCGTCGTCGGTCACCACGGCGAACAGGGCGCGGCGCAGCAGCAGGACCATCGCGACGATCGCGGCGCCCAGCACGGCGATCGTGACGATCTCGTCGTCGGTGACGGTCAGCGGCTGACCGAAGAGGTAACCGAGGATGCTGGCGTCGAGGCCGTCAGCCGCGGACACGAGGACCACACCGAGCGCGATCCCCGAGTAGAAGAGCAGGGCGAGCGCGACGTCCCCCGACACCCGTCGGCGCTCGCGGAGCCACTCGACGCCGAGCGCCCCCGCGACCGCGAACGCGAGGGCCGTCCACACGGGCCAGATCCCGACGAGCAGACCGGCGCCCACACCGGCGAAGGCCACGTGACCGATCCCGTCCCCGATCAGCGCGAGCCGCTTCTGCACGAGGAACGTCCCGATCATCGGCGCGAACACCCCGACGATCAGACTCGCGACGAGGGCCCGCTGCATGAACCCGAGGTCGAAGGGATACGGCGGGGTGAGCGCGCTCACCGCAGGCCCTCCAGCCACAACGGCAGGTCCTCGCTGTGCACACCCAGCGAGACGCCCGAGGCGGCCAGCTCCGACGGCGGCCCGTCGAAGAGCACGCGTCGCTTCAGCACCACGACGCGGTCCACGTCCTCGGCGACCGCGGCGAGCTCGTGGGACACGAGGAGGACCCCAGCGCCGTGCTCGTGGAGCAGGTGCACCAGCGAGTCGCGGAAGCGACGCTGCGACTCCGCGTCGACACCCGCGATCGGCTCGTCGAGCACGAGCAGATCCGGATCGCTGGCGAACGCCCGCGCGATGAACGCCCGCTGCTGCTGCCCCCCGGACAGCTCCGTCACGGGCCGGCCGGCGAGCGACGCGAGACCCACCGATTCCAGCGCGTGGTGCACGGCCGTGCGATCGGCCGCGGCCAGCGGGCGCCACCACCCTCGGCGCGGCAGACGCCCCGACGCCACGATCTCCTCGACCGTCGCGGGGGTCTCGGACGCGAGCGTCGGTCGCTGCGGGACGAACCCCAGGCGCCCCCGGTCCCGGACGGCGGCGGGGTCACGGCCGAAGAGCCGGACCGTCCCCGAGCCGGGCCGGAGCGATCCCAGCAGGAGCTTGAGGAGCGTGGACTTGCCCGAGCCGTTCGGACCGACGAGCGCGACGAACTCGCCCGGTGCGACGCGGAGGTCGACGTCCTCGAGGACGGGCTCCTCCACGTAGGCGAACCGCAGCCGGTCGGCTTCGAGCAGCGGTCCGGCACCGTCCGCTGCCGCGGCGCCCGCCTCACCCACAGGCCTGCCCTCGCACGAGCGCCGCCAGGTTCCGCCGCATCAGCGAACCGTAGTCCTCGCCCGCTGCTCGCTGCTCCTCGCCGAGCGACTCGATCGTGGCCAGCGTGTCGACGCGGGCGCCCGTCTCGGCGGCGATCGTCTCGACCACGTCAGGTGGGAGGAGTTCCTCCGCATAGACCGTGGTCACGCCCCGCTCGTCCACGAGCTGGGCGACCTCGGCGAGCCGCCGCGCTCCGGGCTCGGCCTCCGGCGCGACGCCGGCGACGCCGACCTGCTCCAGACCGTGGGCGCGCGCCAGGTACCCGAACGCCTCGTGACCCGTCACGAGGAGCTCCTGCCGGCACGTGTCGAGGACCCGGTACGCATCCTCGAGCAGCGAGAGCTGGCCGGCGTAGGCCCGGAGCCCCTGGGTGAAGACCTCCTCGCCCGCGGGATCGTCGGCGACCAACGCGTCGCGCACGACGCCGGCGAGGGCGGCCTGCCCCGCCGGATCGAGCCATACGTGGGGGTCGGCCGCGAGGTGGCCGTCGGGGTCATCCAGCAGCGGATAGCCGGCGGACCCCACCGCGGCCAGCACGTCCACCGACTCCCCGGGGACCGCGCCGATCGCGTCCTCGACGGCCGGTTGGAACCCTCCTCCCACGTACAGCACCAGGTCGGCCTGCGCCAGCGCCGCCAGGTCGTCGGTGGTCAGCTCGAGGTCGTGCGGCTCCACGCCGGGCGGCGTCAGATCCGTGACCGTCACGCGGTCGCCGCCGATGCGGACCGCCGCCTCCTCGAGGGGGTAGAACGACGTCACGACACGGAGACGGCCGTCGGCCGCGTCCGCGGACCTCCCCGTGCAGGCGGCGCACACGAGGAGCGCGATCGCCCCGATCGCCGGCCTCGTCCACGGCGACCGAGTGCGTCCCCGTCCACGCGAAATGAGAATGGTTCCCATACTCAGCCATGGGGGACGGTACGGTACCTTCCCTCGGAACGTCAAGGGGACGGCGCGGGCCGGGTGGCTCGCCGTCAGATCGGCAGGCGGTACCGGGTGCGGACCCGCTGCACGACGCCGTCGCGGACCAGGCCTTCGAGCGCCGGCGCCAGCCGTCCCCCGTCGAGGCCCGTCACCCGGGTGAGCTCCGCGGCGCTGAGGGCATCCTCCTCGCGGAGGGCCGCGACGACGGCTCCGCGTGCCTGTCGCGAGGAACCCTCGAAGGCTCCCTGGGGGGTCCTCGACGACCGGCCCGCGCGTCCGGCGGCTCGGAACGAGCAGGCCGGGGCGAGGGGGCACGCTCCGCAGCGAGGAGCGGGACGGCACACCTCCCTCCCCAGGTCCATCACCGCCTGGTTCCAGGCGGACGGGTCCGCGCGGTCCACCCAACCGTCGGCCTCGGCCAGGAGCACGACGCGAGCGAGCTCGTCGGGCTCCACGCCAAGCCGGGCGCGAGCCACCACACGCCCGACGTTGACGTCGACCGCGGCGATGGGAGCGCCGAACGCGATCGCCGCCACGGCCGTCGCCGTGTACGGGCCGACCCCCGGGAGACGTCGGAGGACGAGAGGATCCGCGGGCACGCGTCCGCCGTGCTCCCGGACCACGATCCGAGCGGCCTCGTGCAGCCGGAGGGCGCGCCGGTTGTAGCCGAGGTTCCCCCAGGCCCGCAGGACGTCGGCGGGCGTCGCCTCCGCCAGCTCCACGACCGTCGGGTAGCGCTCCAGGAAGGAGCGGAAGATCGGCTCGACCCGCGAAGCCTGCGTCTGCTGGAGCATCACCTCGCTGACCAGCACCGCGTAGGGGTCGCGGGAACCGCGCCAGGCGTACCGGCGCCGTCGCGGGCGGTACCAGGCCCGCAGGGCTTCCCCGGCCGGGAGGGACGCACTACGCTCGAACGGCATGGCGACCCTGCGCGAGCTCATGAGCGGGGAGCTCACGTCCGTCCGTCCGGACGCCACGGTCGCCGACGCGGCGCACCTGATGAGCATCCGTCACGTGGGCTCCGCCCTGGTCCTGGAGGACGACGCGCTCCTCGGGATCTTCACCGAGCGCGACATCGTGCGGGCGCTGGCGAGCGATTTCGATGCCGCGGGCCACTCGGTGGACGCCTGGATGACGCGGGACCCGCGAACGATGGGACCGGACGACGAGTCCTCGGCGGCGCTCGACCTGATGCTCGAGCACGGCTTCCGCCACCTCCCCGTGGTCGAGGGCGGGCGCGTCCTCGGCGTCGTGTCGATCCGCGATCTGGCGCCGCGCTCGGACCGCTCGAACCCCGTCTAGAAGCCCGTCTTCTGCTGACCACTCTCCATGCCCGCCGCGGCGTCGGCCAAGGCACGATGCACCTCCCGGAACAGCTCACCGACGTAGGACGGGGTGAGGCTCTCCTTCGTCGCGGTCCCCCGGACCGCCATGGCCGTGATGTCGCAGGCCTTGTCGAACACGTGCCAGTCGGTCTCGCGGGACATCGGCTCCTCCTGAGGGCATCGTCGTCAGATCGCGCTCAGGCTAGCCGAACTCGTCGCGCACGACGGTCGAGGCGGGGGCCGGTCGTTCGTCGTTAGGGTGGGCGCGGCGGATGGATCCGTCGCTGCACGGAAGGAGGACGCATGCAGTACATGCTGCTGATCTACGGCAACGAGGGGGCCGCCGAGTCGCACTCGGAAGGTCTCAGCCCCGAGCAGATGACGGCCGAGATGCAGGTCTGGTTCGACTACTCCGACTGGCTCCGCGACCAGGGCTGGTACGTCGCCGGGGACGCCCTGGAGCCCTCGTCGACCGCCACCACCGTCCGCGCCCCCGAGGGCGAGGCCGTCGTCACCGACGGACCCTTCGCCGAGACCAAGGAGCAGCTCGGGGGGTACTACCTGATCGAGACCGCCAACCTCGACGAGGCGATCGAGGCGGCGGGCCGGTGCCCCGGCACCCGATGGGGGACGGTGGAGGTCCGCCCGGTCATGGGGATGCCCGAGCGGCCGGAAGGCTGAGCCCACGGTCGACACCCGGGGAGACGTCGACCGCCTGTTCCGCCGTGAGGCGGGGCGTGCCGTGGCGACCCTGATCCGCGCGACGGGGAGCTTCGATCTGGCCGAGGAGGCGGTGCAGGAGGCGTTCGAGCAGGCACTCCGCACGTGGCCGGAGCGTGGCGTGCCCGACAACCCCGCCGCGTGGATCGTGACCACGGCCCGGAACCGGGCGATCGACCGGCTCCGGCGCGAGCGCCTCGGCGTCGACAAGGCGGCCCAGGCGCACGAGCTCCGGGCGCTCGAGGAGCTGGGGGACGACGTGCACGACATCCCGGATGAGCGCCTCCGACTCATCTTCACGTGCTGCCACCCGGCGCTCGCGATGGACGCACGGGTCGCGCTCACGCTCCGCACCGTGGGCGGCCTCTCCTCCCGGGAGATCGCTCGCGCGTTCCTCCTGACCGAGACCACGGTCCAGCAACGCTTGGTCCGCGCCAAGCGGAAGATCCGGGATGCCGGGATCCCCTACCGGGTCCCGCCACGCGACCTCCTGCCGCAGCGCCTGCGCGGCGTGCTCGCCGTCCTGTACCTGGTGTTCAACGAGGGGTACGCGGCGACCGAGGGCGAGCTGCTCCGCGTCGAGCTCTGCGACGAGGCGATCTGGCTCGTCCGCGTGCTCGACCGGCTCCTGCCGGGCGAACCCGAGGTCCGTGGCCTGCTGGCGCTCCTGCTCCTGCAGCACTCGCGCCGGGACGCGCGGGTCGACGAGCACGGCGACCTGGTCCTGCTCGAGGACCAGGACCGGGCCCGATGGGACCACGACATGATCGACGAGGGCCTGGCCCTGATCGACGAGACGGTCGAGCTCCGCCGTCCCGGGCCCTATCAGGTGCAGGCCGCGATCGCGGCGCTCCACGCGCGAGCACCGAGGCCGGAGGACACCGACTGGCCGCAGATCGCCGCGCTGTACGGCGGGCTGCTCGCCCTGGCGCCCTCACCGGTGATCGAGCTGAACCGGGCGGTCGCGGTCGCGATGGCCGACGGGCCCGACGCCGGGCTGGCCCTGATGGAGCCGCTCGCCGACCGGCTCGACCGGTACCACCTGTTCCACGCCGCGCGTGCGGATCTGCTCCGGCGCGGCGGTGCGGCCGCGGACGCGGGGGCCGCGTACACGCGCGCGATCGAGCTCGCGACCAACCCCGCCGAACGCCGGTTCCTGGAGCGACGCCTCCGGGACGCGACCTAGTCCGAGGCCGCGCGGAACGCGGCGAGGGCCTCGGCGTACCGGAGCCCGAAGCCGCGCCGCACGTGCTGCGGCCCCACCCCGACCGAGCGCAAGGCCTCCGCCCACCGCGACAGCGCCACGCGCGCCGGGTCGGCCCGGTACGCCAGCACCGTGTCCACCGCCTCCTCGTACGCGGCCGCGGCCCTGGCCGGCGCCAACGCATCGCGGGCCCAGCGGGGCGCCCGCTCCCGCATCGCCGCTCGTCGCTCGGGCTCGGCGGCGAGCCGGTCGATCGCCGCGGCAAGCTCACGGGCGTCCGGCCGGCCGGAAGGGATCCGCTCCACCAGATCGTCCGGGACCTCCAGGTAGGTGCCGACCGCGCTGACGATCGTCGGGACCCCGACGTGCAGCGCTCGCACCAGCGATCCGCTGGTCTCGCCCCGATGCGGGAACCGGAGGTTCACCAGGACGTCGAAGGCGGCGAGCCAAGCCAGGAAGTCCTCGTCGGCCACGTCCTCCACGACCGTCACGCGGTCCGCCGCGCCGCTGTCGCGGAGCACGGCGTCCAGATCCCAGTGCGGGCTGTGCCGTCCCACGAGCGCGACGCGGACGTCGGCCGTCACCGACGACAGCGAGGCGAGCAGCTCCTCGATCCCCTTGCTCGCGTTCAGATCGCCCGCGACACCGACCAGCAGCTCGTCCGACCGGGCGACGCCGGCGCGGAGCTCCCTCGCCCGTGGCCGCGCGGCCTCGACATCGGCGTCGCGCTCCACGAGCGGATGTGGCGCGACGACGATCGGCGTCCGACACCCGACGTCCTCGAGATAGGACCTCGCGAACACCGAGTGGACGATCACGGCGCGGGCCCGGCGGACGGCTTGGGCGGCCCAGGGGATCGACAGGGGGTCGTCCTCGTTCGCGCCGCGGGGAGCGGCCTCGATCGCCTCCGCCCGGGCGGGGACGGCGAGCGGGCTGTCGGTCTGCCCCAGGCCCCACATCAGCCCGTCGAGGGCCAGGTCGTGCAGCACGACGACCCCCGGGTGGAAGACCGACAGCGCGTAGATGTCCCCGTGGAACTCGACGTTGTTCCCCAGTTGGAAGATGCCCAGGTCTGCCTCGGCGATCCGCGGTTCGATGTTCTGGTGCAGAGGCCACACGCGATCGACCTCGTGACGCCGCGTGAAGCCCGTCTCGTCGAGACCGTCGAGCACGGCGGCCGCGTACGTGGCGATCCCCGTCTCGGCCGGCGGCAGCGGCGAGACGAACGCGATCCGCGACATCGTGCGGCTCACCCCAGGATCCGGCGCACCACGCCGGCCCAGTCGGGCACCTTCTCGCCGACGAAGATCCGGCCGGCCGCACCGAGGCGCTGGGCACGATCGCGATCGCCGTACAGGTCGTCGAACGCCGCGCCGATCGCGGCGGGCTCCGGATCCACGATCACGCCCGTCTCGCCTTCGCGGGCGAACTCGAGCGGCCCCCCGGCATCCGTCGTCACGACCACGGGGCGGGCGGCGGCCATGCCTTCGATCGTGACGTAGCCGTAGTCCTCGTCGTACGGCCCGAAGTAGACGGCCAGCGCGCTCAGGTACAGGTCGATCAGCTCGTCGTCGTCCACGCCCTCGCGCACCTCGACGCGGTGCTTCACGCCCGCGTCGGCGATCTGCTTGTGGATCGCGTCGCGCTCCGTGCCGCTGCCCACGAGGACCAGCCGAACGTCGGACCGCACGTGGCGCATCGCGTCCACGGCCAGCCACTGTCGCTTCAGCCGGTCGAACCGGCTGGGGAACAGCACGTGGTCACCGAGCGGGCGGGGGGTGGCCGCGAGCAACCGCTCCGTCAGCTTCGATCGGTGATAGAGCACCTCGCCGGGGAGCCCCAGGGACCGCTCGAGCCTGCCGCGCACGTTCTCGGAGTTGGTGAAGATGCGCTCCGTCTCGCCGAACGCGAGGCGGTCCGAGGCACGGATCAGGTCCCGGACCGCCGGGCCCTCCGGGTACGTGGCGAGGTCGCCGTACTCCGGGTGGTCCCAGAGCTCGTACGCCGTCCGGTGTTGGTGGATCAGCCACACGACCTTGCGCGGATGGCGCACGAGGTACGCGGGGAACTTCAACGCGACCACCAGGTCCACGGGCTCGCCGTTGGTCTCGGTGAGGTCGATGCTGCGCCACAGGCCCATCTGATGGACCAGCTCGGTCGGGGGGTCCCACTTGAACGGGATCGTCGCGAGCTCGGCCTGGTGGCCCGCCTCGCGCAGCGCCGTCACGAGCCCGTTGGCGTGCGTCTCCGCTCCCCCCGACATGAAGGGGGGCTGCGGGTGGCAGACAAGGATCCTCACGATGCCTTCCTCGCCACCAGCGCGAAGTCCTGCGCCTCGCCCTCGGCGTCCGGGTTGATCGAGCGCACCTCGACGCGATCGAAGCCCGCGAATCCCGCCATCACCTCGAGCGTGTTCGGGTTCGCCGGCCACGTGTGCGTGATGTCGCCGAAGAACCAGTTCGCCAAGGCGAACACGTTGCGAGGGTCGATCGTCTCGATCAGGAACGCGCCGCCGGGCGCCAGGACCTCGTGGGCGAACTGGAACGTGGCCAGCCAGTCGCGCGCCGGGAGGTGCTCGATCACCTGGATCGCGCTCAGAGCACCGGGCGCCTCGCCTCGGTAGTCCGCCAGGTAGCCCGGCAGCGTGCCCACCACGGCCTCGATCCCCTGCTCCCTGCACGCGTCCACGGCTTGCTGCGAGATATCCATGCCGAGCACGCGCCAACCCCACCGCGCCAGCAGCGAGGCGAACATCCCCTCGCCGCACCCCAGGTCGATCCACAGCGGCGAGCCGCCGAGGGCCTCGCGCAGCTCGTTCGCGAGCGGCTCGTACTGGCGGAGCTTCTCCTCGATCGACGTGGCCGATCCGCGCATCGCCGCTTCGAACCGCCAGTAGAAGGCGTCGGGCATCGGGGCCGACGTGGTGGACGTCACACCGGTCCCGGACGGAGCGGACGCCCCGGCGGCCGGTGCGATCGCTCCTGCCGCCGACGCCGACTCCAGCCGGCCAGCCAAGGCCTCGAGCCTCGAGGCAGCCGTCCCGATCCGGACGTCGTGCTCGTGCGTCATGACCTGCAGCGTGCGGAGCTCGGCCGTCATGGCGTGCACCGTCTCGCGGAGCGTGTCCAGCTCGCGCTGGGTGGCGGAGACCTCCTGGGCCGTCTCGAAGCCCAGCCGAGCGGTGTCCCCCCCGATGCGGTCGTAGCGACGCTCGAGGGGACGGATCACCCGGAAGATGCGGCGTTTGAGGCCGCGCCGCCAGCCGTGACCCTCCTCCAGCACCTCCTCGCCGGGGGGGTAGATGACCCCGTAATCCCGACGCAGGGTCGACTCGAGCTCGCTCCACCGCACCGCCAGCTCGGAGTCCGGGACCAGCGCGACGGCGCCCGGCGCGCCGGAGGCGACCGGCGGCGCGGCCCAGTACAGCTCGCGCTCGAGCTCCTCAGCGGGGTCGATCGGGGCGGGATGGCCGGCGCGTTCGCCTTCGGCGGTGGTCACGCGTCGGGAGGCTAGCATGCGCGTTCGGCCACCACGGAGCGGTCCTGCCCATGGTCTAGCATCGTGCGGCCGATGCTGTTCCCCACCATCGACTTCGCGATCTTCTTCCTGCTGGTCTTCCTGGGACATTGGGTCCTGAACCACGACCGGCGCGCCTGGAGCGCCTTCATGATCGTGGCCAGCTACGTCTTCTACGGCTGGTGGGACTGGCGGTACGTCTTCCTGCTGGCCGGGGTGAGCGCGGTCTCGCAGCTCGCGGCGATCATGGTCGCTCGCCAGGACGAGCAGCGCCGCCGGATGCAGGTGATGGCGATCGGCGTGGCCGCCACGATCGCGCCGCTCCTGTACTTCAAGTACTACGGGTTCGTCACGGTGAACGCGGCCAACACGGCCAACGCGCTGGGCATCAACTGGGTGCCGCCGCTGATCCAGGTGATCCTCCCGGTCGGCGTCTCCTTCTACACCTTCATGGCGATCAGCTACGTGGTGGACGTCTACCGGCGCGACTTCGAGGTCAGCGGCTGGAGCGACCTCTTCCTGTACCTGTCGTTCTTCCCCCACCTCGTGGCGGGCCCGATCGTCCGGCCGGACGAGCTGATCCCCCAGTTCGAGCATCGTCAGGACGCGCGGCACGTCGACATCGTCGGCGCCGGATGGTTGATCCTCGGCGGGCTGTTCAAGAAGGTCGTGATCGCCAACACGCTGTCGGCGGCGATCGTCGATCCGGTGTTCGGCGATCCATCGCGCCAGAGCGCCGTCGACGCCCTCGGCGGGCTGATCGCCTACGCGGTGGTGATCTACTGCGACTTCAGCGGCTATACGGACATCGCGATCGGCGTCGCCAAGCTCCTGGGCTTCGAGTTCCCGCAGAACTTCGACCGGCCGTACAGCGCACGGTCGATCCAGGAGTTCTGGCGCCGCTGGCACATGACGCTGTCGCGGTGGTTGCGGGACTACCTGTACATCCCCCTCGGCGGCAACCGGAAAGGACCCGTCCGCACCTACGTGAACCTGATGCTCACGATGGTGCTGGGCGGCCTCTGGCACGGCGCCGCCTGGCATTTCGTGGTCTGGGGAGGGCTGCACGGCATCTACCTCGCGATCGGGCACTGGAAGACGGGGATGCGTGCGACCGGCCGGCTCGCCGAACCACCCTCCTCGGCACCGGTGATCGTCGTGCAGACGGTCACGACCTTCGCCCTGGTCTGCATCGGGTGGGCCTTCTTCCGGGCCGACTCGGTGGCGACGGCGCTCGACCTCCTGGGCCGCATCCTCCACGGATGGAGCACCCCCACCGAGCTCCTGACCGCCCAGGTGCTGCTGTGGACGGCCGTCGGGCTCGCCACCCAGTTCCTGCCGCACGCGCCGGCCGAATGGCTCCGTGCGCGGCTCCGCGGGTGGCAGGTGGTGCCGCTCGGCGTGGCCGCCGCACTGTTCCTGTTCGTCCTGACCACGCTGGGCCCCCGCGGGGTGGCCCCGTTCATCTACTTCCAGTTCTGAGGATCCGGGCATGACGATGGAACGAACCCGAGCGGCCGGGGGCACCGAGCAGGAGCCCAGGTCCCCCCGCCGTGGGATGCCCGCCGGGCGTGTGTTCGTCGTGCTCCTGATCTCGTTCCTGCTCTGGGGGCTCCTGTACGCGCCCGAGCTCCAGAGGTCGGCCGAAGCCCAGCCCGAGGGGGTGCGCCGGAGCATCTCGCTCGCGATCCTGGAGCCGGTCGTGTGGCTCTCCGACACGATCGGGCTGACGGGGGTCACGGACGGCACGGCCGAGGCGCTCGGCCGAGATCCGGATGCCGCGGTGGGCGGCTCGGTGGGCGACATCCCGATCGACGTGGACGAGATCCCCACGTTCTCGCCTCCGCCCTCGTCGGTCGGGCCGACGCCCACCGCCTCCCCCGCCGGGCCCGGTGCCGGCCAGGAGGACACCGCGATCCGGGTGCCGACGAACCGCAACAAGCTGCGGATCGCGGTCGTCGGCGACTCCCTCGCCGCGGGCATCGGCTACTTCGCCGAACGCGTGTTCAAGCCGTACGCCACGAACGTCGTGAAGCAGGGAAGGATCTCCACCGGTCTCTCACGGCCGGACTACTTCAACTGGCCGGGGCAGATGGAGTTCATCGTCGAGCGGTTCCGTCCCGATCTCACGATCGTCATGATCGGGGAGAACGACTGGCAGGCCCTGCGGAACCTCGCCGGCGACATCGAGACGCAGGAGGGCGGATCGGCGTGGGAGCAGGCCTACGAGGAGCGCGTGGAGCGCTTCGCCTCCATCGCGACCGCCGACGGCGGCCACGTGGTCTGGGTCGGCCTGCCGATCGAGCGGAACATGGGCCGGTGGGCCTTCCGCCGGACGCAGAACGAGATCTACCGGTCCGTGGCGGACCGCCTTCCCAACGTCACGTTCTTCGACTCGTGGCAGGAGTTCGCCGACGCCGACGGTCGGTACACCGCCTACTACCGGGACGACGGCGACCTCACCCTGGTCCGAACCGACGACGGCGTGCATTTCAACGCGGACGGCTACACGATCCTGATGGAGCGCGTCGCCCGCCACGTGACCGACGAGTTCGACCTGAAGCCCAGGCTCTACGAGAGCTGAGCGCTCAGGCGATCGCGGGCGCCTCGGGCAACGCCGCCAGGGCCTCCGCCTCCTCGGCGGGGTCGAACTCGACCTCGGGGAGCCGCCCGCTCAGGTAGTCGTCGTAGGCCTGCATGTCGAAGTGGCCATGGCCGCACACGTTGAACAGGATCACGCGCTCCTCCCCAGCCTCGCGGGCGTCGATCGCCTCCGAGATCGCGGCCGCGATCGCGTGGGACGGCTCGGGGGCGGGCAGGATGCCCTGCATCGACGCGAACCGCACCGCCGCCTCGAACACCTGGTTCTGCGTGAAGGCGCGCGCCTCCATGTAGCCGTGCTTGACCAGCAGCGAGAGGGAGGGCGCGTCGCCGTGATAGCGCAGGCCCCCGGCGTGCACGGGTGCCGGCACGAACCCATGGCCCAGCGTGTACATCGGCAGGAGCGGCACCATGCCGACCGTGTCTCCGAAGTCGTAGGCGAACGTCCCCTTCGTGAGGGTGGGACAGGCGGCCGGCTCGCAGGCGACGAACCGGAGATCGGGTTTGGACCCGGCCAGCTTGTCGGCCATGAACGGATAGGCGATCCCGGCGTAGTTCGAGCCGCCGCCGACGCAGCCGATGATGACGTCGGGCTCCTCCCCGGCCAGCTCCATCTGGCGCTTGGCCTCCAGCCCCACCACCGTCTGGTGGAGCAGCACGTGGTTCAACACCGATCCGAGCGAGTAGTTCGTGTCGTCGTTCGTGGCCGCGACCTCGACCGCCTCGCTGATCGCGATGCCCAGTGAGCCCGTCGAGTCGGGGTGTTCGCTCAGGATCGACGACCCGGCCTTCGTCGTCTCGGAGGGCGACGCGTGCACGGTCGCCCCGAAGGTCTCCATGAAGATCCGCCGGTACGGCTTCTGGTCGTAGGAGGCCTTGACCATGTACACGACCGCCTCGAGCCCGAACGTGCGGCACGCGAGCGCCAGCGCCGAGCCCCACTGGCCGGCGCCGGTCTCCGTCGCGATGCGGCGGATCCCCGCCTGCTGGTTGTAGTAGGCCTGCGGCACGGCGGTGTTGGGCTTGTGCGACCCCGCCGGCGAGACGCCCTCGTACTTGAAATAGAGGTGGGCCGGGGTCTGCAGGGCCTGCTCCAAGCGGGTCGCGCGGATCAGCGGGGTCGGCCGCCACAACCGGTAGACGTCGAGGACCGCGCCGGGGACGTCGATCCACTCGTCGGTGGAGACCTCCTGCATGATCAGCGCCTCGGGGAACAGCGGTGCCAGGAGGTCCGGCGTCAGTGGCTCCTTCGTCCCGGGGTGCAACGGAGGCAGGGGTTGCATCCCCGCCCCGACGATCGCCGGCATCAGGTTGAACCAGGCCGTCGGGATGTCATCGGTCGTCAGATCGAAGCGCGTCCGTTCGCCGGCCATCTGCGTCCTCCTGCGGGATGCGTCGGAGGGCGGAGCGTAGCGCGTCGAGGCGGCGGGGTGGTACGCGGGCTACGTCTGCGGCTCGACGGCGATCTCGATCCAGCCGTCGATCACCTCGGCCACGAACAACCGCAGCGGGTCCTGGGCGGGTCCGCCGACCGGCTCACCGGTCTCGGCGTCGAAGACGCTCTCGTCGCTCGCACACGTGACGAGCGCGGTGCGATCGTCGAACGAGCCGTCGGAGAGCGCGCATCCCGCGTGGGTGCACTCGTCGGAGAACGCGAACAACCGGTACTCAACGTGCGCGACCGCCACCCGGCCGGTCGGGACGTCGTAGGCGCGCATCTCGCCCTCGGGGATCTCCGCGAGCGAGCCGACGCGCACCGTGGCCACGCTAGGCCCCCCGGACGGCGGCGAACCCCCGCTGGACGAGCGTGACCGTGCCCAGGGTTGCCAGCAGGACCAGGACCGGAAGCATCGCGCCGGGGATCAGCAACCCGATCATCATCGCGATCATCCGCTCGAGCCGCTGGAACAGGCCCTCCGTCAGGCCCACGCCCGCCGCCTCCGCCTCCGCACGAACGTGGCTCACCGACAGGCTGACGACCAGCGTCACGAGCGCCAGCCCCGCCTCCACCGTGTTCCCCGTGTCGACGAGGCGCCAGAACAGGCACCCGAACAGCACCATGTCCGCCACCCGGTCCAGGACCGAGTCCAGGAAGGCCCCCCGACGCCGCGCCTCGCCACGGTGGCGTGCGACCGAGCCGTCGAACACGTCGCAGATCGATGCGGCGATCAGGACCAGGCCGGCGATCAGCCACTGCCCGGCGACGATCAGGGCGCCGACCACCACGGTCAGACCGACCGACAGCAGCGTCAGCTGGTAGGGACGGATCCCCGTCCAGATCAGGAACGCCAGGATGCCGCGGTACGGCCACGCGAAGATCCGCTGGACGACGCCACCGGCCGCGCTCTCGCTGCGCCGCGGGGGTGGGATGTCGCGGACACGCGGCGCCTCGTGGACGACCGGAGCGCGCTGCTCGCCCCTCACGACGTCACGCTCCCCCCGACGGGTTCATCCCGCGAAGGGCTCGAACGAGACGACCACGTAGCGGAACGTGCCGCCCGGCGCCTCGTGCGCGACCTCCTGCCCCTCGGCCGCGCCCAGCAGCGCCGAGCCGAGCGGCGACGAGGTGGTCACGGTCCGCAGGCCGGGAGCCCGCTCCTCGGCGTGCTCCGCGAGCAGGTAGGTCTCGTCCTCGGGCTCGTCCTCGTCGAGCGCTCGGACCGTCACGACCATGCCCGGCGCGACCTCGTCGGCGTGGGAAGGCGCCTCCACGATGTCCGGATCGCGCAGGAGCTCGCGAAGCTTCCTGATCTTGGCCTCCATCAGGCCCTGCTCGTTCTTGGCGGCGTCGTACTCGGCGTTCTCGCGGATGTCGCCGTGCTCGCGCGCCGCCTTGATCCGCTCGGCGATCTCCTCGCGCCCCGTGGACATGAGCTCGTCGAGCTCGCCCTTCAACCGCAGATAGGCATCGAGGGTGAGCGTCGCGGTGGGCTCCTGCCCGGGCGCTCGCTGCGGTCGGTCGCGCAACTCCGCGGGGAGCTCGGCCATGCCCGGCAGTCTACCGAGGACCTACTCCTGGGAGAGGTACACGTTCTTGACCTCCGTATACAGGCCCACGGCGTGCATCCCCATCTCGCGCCCCAGGCCGCTCTGCTTGTAGCCGCCGAACGGCGCCTCCGTATGGACGCTGCTGGAGGAGTTCACGCTGAGGGTCCCGGTGCGGATCCCCTTCGCCACGCGGATCACCCGACCGAGGTCGCGGGTCCAGATCGACCCCGACAGCCCGTACGGCGAGGCGTTGGCCAGCCGCACCGCCTCCTCCTCGGTGTCGAACGGGATCAGGCACACGACCGGTCCGAAGATCTCCTCCTGCGCCACCCGCCACGCGTTGTCGACGTCGGCGAGCACCGCCGGCGTCATGAAGTACCCGGGGTCGTCCGGCACGTCCCCCCCCGTGAGGCGACGGGCTCCCTCCCCGACCCCGATCGCGAGGTAGTCGAGCGAGGTCTGGCGCTGGCCGGTGCTGATCAGCGGGCCCATCTCCGTGGCCTCGTCGAGCGGCTGGCCCACGACGGTCTTCGCCGCGCGTTCCGACATCCTCGCCGCGAATTCCTCGTAGATCCCGCGCTGGACCAGCTGGCGCGAACGAGCGCAACAGTCCTGTCCACTGTTGTCGAAGACCGACCAGAACGACTTCTCGAGGCACACGTCCAGGTCGGCGTCGTCGAACACGACGTTGGCGGACTTGCCGCCGAGCTCGAGGGACACGCGGCCGATCCGCTCCGCGGCCGCCTGCATCACGCGGACCCCGACCTCGGTCGATCCGGTGAACCCGATCTTGGCCACGCGGGGATCCGTGATCAACGCGTTCGCCGTGGTGGAACCCGGACCTGGCAGGACCGACAGCGTCCCTTCCGGCAGACCGTGCTCATAGAGGACGTCGGCGATCGCGAGGGCCGACAGTGGGGTCTGCGACGCCGGCTTGACCACCGCGGTGTTGCCGCACGCGAGCGCGGGTGCGATCTTCCACGACGCGATCACGCCGGGGAAGTTCCACGGGGTGATCAGGGCGCAGACCCCGACCGGCTCGCGGAGGGTGACGTCGATCCCCGGCGGCACGATCGGGATCGTCTCGCCGAAGATCTTCGTGGCCGCGCCGCCCCAGTACTCGAAGACGTTCGCCACGATCTCCATCTCGCCACGCGCCGCGCCGATCGGCTTGCCGCCGTTGCGTGCCTCGATCGTGGCCAGCTCGTCCAGCCGCTCGCGGATCGCGAACGACGTCCGCAGCAGGATGCGGCCGCGATCCCGCGCGCTCATCCGCGGCCACGGCCCCTCCTCGAAGGCGCGCGCCGCGACGTCCACCGCCCGGCGTGCGTCGTCGACGCCGCCCTGGGCGACCTCCGCGAACGGCTCCGCCGCCGCCGGCTCGATCACCTGCATCGTCGCGCCGTCGAGCGCGGCGACGCGCTCGCCGCCCAGCACCAGCATCTCGGTCATCGTCGAAACCCCCTCGCCGTCGGGCGGACCGCCGCGCGACCTCGCGGACCTGCGCATGCTACGCCGCGCGCGCGTACCCTTCCGCCCGGCACTCCGGGGCACGACGAGGAGGAGACATGCGTCTGGAGGGGAAGGTCGCGCTGATCACGGGCGGCGGCAGCGGGATGGGCAAGGTGGCGGCCGAGCTGTTCGCGCGCGAGGGGGCGGCCGTGGTCCTGACCGACGTGGACGACGGAGCCGGGGAGGCGACGGCCACGGCGATCGGTGAACCGGCCACGTACGTGCATGCCGACGTCTCCCAGGAGGCCGACGCGGAGCAGATGGTCTCGACCGCGCTGGACCGGCACGGAAGGCTCGACGTCCTGTACAACAACGCCGGCGTGATGCTCCCGGACGACGGCTCCGTCCACACGACCGAGGAGCGGATCTGGGATCTGACGCTCTCGGTCAACGTCAAGGGCGTGGCCTTCGGGTGCAAGTACGGAGTGCCGGCGATGCTGGCCTCCGGCGGCGGCTCCATCATCAACGTCGCGTCGTTCGTCGCGTGGATGGGCGCGGCCACGTCGCAGACCGCCTACACCTCGTCGAAGGGCGCCGTCCTGGCGATGACGCGGGAGATCGCCGTGGAGTACGCGCGGCGCGGGATCCGGTGCAACGCGCTGTGCCCGGGGCCGATCGAGACGCCGCTGCTGATGGCGCTGCTCTCGGACGAGGCCAAGCGGCAGCGACGGTTCGTGCACATCCCGATGGGACGCCTCGGGCAGGCGGAGGAGCTCGCGAAGGCGGCCCTGTTCCTGGCGTCGGACGACTCCAGCTTCATGACCGGCGCCTCGCTGATCGTGGACGGCGGGATCACCGCCGCCTACGTCACCCCCGAGGGGTGACATGATCGAGTGATGCTGGGGGTCGGCGGCCCCGTCTGGGAGCTCGGCGGTGGCTGGGACTGGTGGGTACTGGTGTGCATCCCCGCGACCTTCGTCATCGCACGGCGCATCGTCCGTTCGCCTCCCGGCATCGCGACGATCGTGATCTCGGTCTGCGTCGGAACGATCCTGTCCGACGTGCTTCGGGCCCGCGGCGTGGCGACTGCCGTGACACTCGCATTCGCGCTGACGGCCCTCGGCGTGGCCGTACGGCGGAGCGTTTCCCCGCAACCCCCACCCGTTTGACAGACAAACCTCCGATGTGGCTCGATACGCCCCGGGTCCGGCCCGATGCCGAGCCGGCCATGGGAGGGAGGTGCCTATGTCCGAACGGAAGGTGGGCTCCGTCACCTACCAGGAGGTGGGGGAGGACTACTTCAAGCAGCGCGGGCTCCGGCGGCACGCGGGGGTCTGGGCGCTGTGGGCCCTTGGGGTGGGAGCCGTCATCTCGGGCGACTTCTACGGCTGGAACTTCGGCCTCAGCGTCGGGGGCTTCGGCGGGCTGCTGATCGCCACCGCGGTCATCGCCGTCATGTACTACGGCTTGTGCTACAGCATCGCCGAGATGTCCCCTGCGCTCCCCCACACGGGAGGCGCCTACTCCTTCGCCCGTTCCGCGATGGGTCCCTGGGGAGGGTTCCTGACCGGTCTCGCGGAGAACATGGAGTACGTGATCACACCCGCCGTCGTGGTGGGGGCGATCGGCCTGCTGATGCAGTCGCTGGTGGTCGAGATCTTCGGGATCACCGGCGACCCCTGGTGGAACAGCGAGCCACTGTGGTGGGCGGTCTTCTACATCATCTTCGTGGGGATCAACTACTGGGGCATCGAGGCGACGATGAAGTTCACCATCGCCATCACGGTGCTCGCCCTCGGGGTGCTCGCGATCTTCTACGTCGCAGGTCTGGTGAGCGGGAAGTTCGACATGGACCTGTGGTTCAACATCGCCGACGGCGGAGGTGAAGCCGCCCCCGGCAGCGGACCGTTCCTCCCGTTCGGGATCGGCGGCATCTTCAAGGCCTTGCCGTTCGCGATCTGGTTCTACCTGGCGATCGAAGAGGTCCCGCTGGCAGCCGAGGAGTCGATGGACCCCCAACGCGACGTCCCCAAGGGGACCGTCTGGGGCATGCACACGCTGTTGATCGCCAGCATCCTCACGCTGTTCATCAACTCGGGTGTCGACGGCGGCGCCCTGGTGATCGGTGAGTCCGGCACGCCGCTCTTCGACGGCTTCATCGGGATCTTCGGCGACGGCTTCGCCGCAGAGATCCTGGCGATCTTCGGGCTGATCGGTCTGGTGGCCAGCTTCTTCACGATCATCTACGCCTACGGCAGGAACACCTACTCACTGTCGCGAGCCGGGTACTTCCCGAAGTTCCTCTCGGTGACGCACGCGACCCGCAAGACGCCGCACGTCGCGCTGATCGCGGGTGCGATCGTCGGCTACGCGGTGATCCTGCTGGTGTGGATCCTGCAGCGGCAGGGCAGCGGGGCGCAGGTCGTCGCCGCCGTGCTGAACATGGCGGTGTTCGCGGCCGTGATCTCCTACGCGATGCAGTGCCTGTCGTTCGTGCTGCTCCGGCAGAAGCTGCCGAACATCGAGCGGCCCTATCGCAGCAAGTGGGGCGTGCCCGGCGCGGTGCTCGCGGGTGTGATCGCGGTGGTCGCCTTCGTGTCGATCTTCCTGAACGAGGACTACCGACCTGGTGTCTACGGGGTCGCGATCTACTACGTGCTCGGCATCCTGTACTTCGCGATCGCGGGACGGCACCGCCTGGTCCTGTCCCCGGAGGAGGAGTTCGCCCTCACGAAGGGCGAGCAGGGCCTCCCGGGCCGGGAGGGCTTCGTCGCCTCCGCCGCGGAGCAGGAGGCCATCCTGCAGGCGGGCGACGGAGGGGGGGCGTCGGCACCGTCGTCGTCGTCACCACCGCCGTCGTCACCACCGCCGTCAGCACCGCCGCCGTCAGCACCGCCGCCGGCTGCACCACCCTCCGGCTAGGTTCGGCGTGATCGGAGGTTCGAGCGCG
>DATBJQ010000070.1:0-4543 GCA_036556385.1 Actinomycetota bacterium
CAGCGGCCACAGCGACTCGCGCCGCCGGACGGATCCCGGGTCGGCGTGTGGGTGCTGCAACGCCATGGTCTTCACGATGGCCATCGCCGACGGCGAGGTCGACGTGCGGCGGGCGGTGCGCGAGCAGCTCCGCCAGGGCGCCGACCACATCAAGATCATGGTCTCCGGCGGCGTCGCGTCTCCCTACGACCCGCTCGACAGCGTCCAGTACTCGCTCGACGAGATCCGGGCGGCGGTCGAGGAGGCGGCCAGCTTCAAGCGCTACGTCTGCGCCCACTCCTACCCCGCCGAGGCGATCGCCCGCGCGGTGGAGTGCGGCGTGCGGGTCATCGAGCACGGCAACCTGATCGACGCGCCCACCGCGAAGCTGATGGCCGACCGCGGGGCGTTCCTGGTCCCGACGCTGGTCGCCTACGACGCCATCGATCGGCACGGCGCGCGCTTCGGGATGGGCGCCGAGAGCCTGGAGAAGAACCGGCTCGTCCTCGACGCGGGCCGCCGGTCCCTCGAGCTGGCCCGCTCGGCGGGCGTGCGGATGGCGTTCGGCAGCGATCTCCTCGGCCAGCTCCAGCCCGACCAGTCGCGCGAGTTCCTGCTCCGGGCCGACGTGCTCTCGCCGCGGGAGATCCTCCACTCGGCGACGGTGGTGGGCGCCGAGGTCCTCGGGCGCGTCGGGGAGCTGGGGGTCGTCGCCCCGGGGGCGCTGGCCGACCTGCTGGTCGTGGACGGCGATCCGCTGGCCGACGTCGGCGTGTTCCAGGACCAGGGCGCCCACCTGCCGGTCATCGTGCAGGCCGGGCGGTTCCACAAGAACACCCTCGGGGCGAGCTGATGTGAGTCGCGCCGCCCTCGCGCTTCTCCTGCTCTTCGTGGCCGGGGCCCGCGACGCGGCGTGGGCCGACTCGTGGCCCGGTCCGACGGCGTTTACCGTGTTCAGCGAGAGCGGCCGGTACTTCGTGCGATTCCTGCCCGGTGAGAGCGTCGGCGACACCGTGGGCTTCGCCGGCTCCCCGCGTGGCCCCTACGCCACGGCGCTCCTGTACGAGCTCCAGCGCGATCGGGCCTACCGGCTCCTGCACGAGATCCGGCTGGTCCACCCCGTCTCGCCGCTGAACGCGCTCGTGGCGGACGACGGGCACTTCGTCACGCTCGACAACTGGCACAACGTCGGCTTCGGCAAGGTCGTCGCGATCTACGCTCCGACCGGCGCGCTCGTCCGTGGCTACGAGCTGACCGGGCTGTATCGAGTCGAGAAGCTCGAGAAGATCCCGCGCTCGGTCTCGTCCCGGTACTGGCGGTGCGCGCCGGTCCACTTCGTCGAGCGAGAGCAGAAGAGCGTCTACGTGCCCGAGGCTCTGGGCGGCCACTTCGTCTTCACGCTGGCGACCGGGGCCATGCGCTACGAAGCGGGATCGCGAACCACGTGCGTCCCACCCAACCAGCCCTTCTCCTGGTCGACGCTCGGCCGCTAGGCCGGGCTCACCGCCGGGCGCGCGGGAACCACCCCCGGATGGCCCAGGCGTAGCGCGGTCTTGCGCCCGGCCTCCCCGGCCGGCGCGCCGCCGTCTGTCCCGGTCTCTGGAATTCCCCGCCATGCCTCCGCCGGCATGCAATCTCTTGCGCTGCAAGCGTTTGCACAGTTAGGCCGTCCGGGTTCTTTGGGCGGGTCGACGGAGGCCGCCATCACCTTGGTTTTCGGTGACTTCGGGGGCGGTCCGACACCGGGTCCGTGGCACGACTCTCGCATCGTTTGTCCTGTCTTTCTGGACAATTACAGCGGCGATCGGGACACCCCTGCAACCCTCGAGACGCCATCCTCGCAGGACCAGGCTGCGCCTTCGCTGGGCGCTCGTCACCCTCATCTCGCTCGCGTGCGGTCTTCTCGGCGCGCCGGTGGCGGCGGACGCGGACACGAGTCCACCCGAGACGACGATCACCGAGGGGCCGAGCGGGACCATCACGACGGGGATCGCGAGCTTCACCTGGACCGGCGCGGACGACGTCACGCCGGTGGGTGGCCTCGAGTACGCGTACCGGCTGGATCCGATCGAGGCGACCTTCTCCGCCTTCGGGAGCGCGACGGCCTGGGGCTACTCCGGGCTGGGATCGGGGATCTACACGTTCCACGTCAAGGCGCGGGACGCGGCCGGAAACGAGGATCCGACGCCTGCCAGCCAGGCGTTCACCGTGGACGCGAGTCCACCCGAGACGACGATCACCGAGGGGCCGATCGGGAGCATCCCGACCGGGAGCGTCAGCTTCACGTGGACCGGCACCGACGACATCACGCCGGTGGGGAGCCTCGAGTACGCGTACCGGCTGGATCCGGTGGAGGCGACCTTCTCCGCGTTCGGGAGCGCGACGAGTCGGAGCTATGCCGGACTGGCACCGGGCAGCTACACGTTCTACGTCGCGGCGCGGGACGCGGCGGGACAGGAAGACCCGACGCTGGCGAGCCGATCCTTCACCGTCGACTCGAGCCCGCCGGAGACGACGATCACCGGCGGCCCGGCCGGGATCATCGCAGTCGGCGACGTCACCTTCACGTGGACCGGCGTGGATGGCGTCGGCGGAGGAGCCCTGCAGTACGCGTACCGGCTGGATCCGGTGGAGGCGACCTTCTCCGCGTTCGGGAGCGCGACGAGCCGGAGTTACGCCGGGCTGACACCGGGTAGCTACACCTTCTACGTCGCGGCCCGGGACGCGGCCGGACACGAGGACCCGACGCCGGCGAGCCGAACCTTCACCGTCGTGAGCTCGGAGGCGGCGCGGCTGCTCCTGGCCTGGACGGACAATTCCGACAACGAGCTCGGCTTCCAGGTCGAAAGGCGGCCGGCGGCGGGGGGGCCGTTCGAGCAGGTGGCCGTCGCGCCCGACACCCTGTATCTCGATTCCGGACTCGCCGCGGGGACCAGCTACTGCTATCGGGTGCGATCGTTCAACGAGGCCGGCGTCTCCGATTACTCGGAGGAGGCGTGCGGCACCGCCAACGCCGATCTCATCGTCGCGGTGGTGGTCGGCGGGGGTGGCACTGGATCGGTCAGCAGCAACCCCCTCGGTCTCGACTGTCCCGTGGAGTGCATCGAGCGCTATCCGGAGAGCACGGTCATCAGTCTCTCGGCCATCGCGGCCGGAGGAAGCTCGTTCGCGGGCTGGAGCGGCGACGTGTGCAGCGGGGCGGGGCCGTGTGCGTTCACCCTGACGGCGGACACGACCGTGACGGCGACGTTCGCGCCGCCGCCGGTGACGCTCTCCGTCGCGAAGGGCGGGACCGGGCAAGGGGTGGTGACGAGCACGCCGGCGGGGATCGACTGCGGGAGCGACTGCACGGAGACGTATGCGAGCGGGACGGTCGTCACGTTGACCGCGACCGCCTCGGCGGGAAGCGTGTTCACGTCCTGGAGCGGGGGCGCGTGCGGCGGGACGGCGCCGTGCGTGCTCACCCTGACGGCGGACACGACCGCGACGGCGACGTTCACGCCGCTGGTGACGCTGACGGTGACGAAGGGCGGCGCCGGCAGCGGGACGGTGACGACCACGCCGGCGGGGATCGACTGCGGGAGCGACTGCGAGGAGGCGTACGCGAGAGGCACGGTGGTGACCCTGACGGCGACGGCGGTGCCCGGGAGCGTGTTCACCGGCTGGAGCGGGGGCGGCTGCAGCGGGACCGGGACGTGTGTGGCGTTCCTGTTCTCGAATGCGACGGTGACGGCGACGTTCGCGCCCGTGACCCCGGTGGCGACGCTGACGGTGGCGAAGGCGGGCGCCGGGAGCGGGACGGTGACCAGCGCGCCCGCCGGGCTCGACTGTGGCCTGGACTGCAGCGAGGCCTACGTGAGCGGCACCGCGGTCACCCTGACCGCGACGCCGGGTGCGGGGAGCGTGTTCACGGGGTGGAGCGGTGGGGGCTGCAGCGGTACGGCGCTCTGCGCGGTGACACTGACGGCGGACGTCACGGTGACGGCGACGTTCGCCCCGATGGTGACGCTGACGGTGGCGAGAGCGGGAGCCGGGATCGGGACGGTGACGAGCGCGCCGGCGATCGACTGCGGGCTGGACTGCACGGAGGTGTACCCCAGCGGGGCGGCGGTGGTGCTGACGGCGACGGCAGGGGCGGGGAGCGCGTTCATCGGGTGGAGCGGGGGCGGCTGCAGCGGGGTGGGGCTCTGCGTGGTGACGCTGACGGCCGATGTCACCGTGACGGCGACGTTCGTGCCGCTGGTGACGCTGACGGTGACGAAGGCGGGAGCCGGGAGCGGGACGGTCACGAGCGCCCCGGCAGGGATCGATTGCGGGAGCGACTGCACGGAGGTGTACCTCGGCGGGACTTCGGTGACCCTGACGGCGACGGCGGGAGGCGGGAGCGTGTTCACCGGGTGGAGCGGGGGCGGCTGCAGTGGGACGGGGAGCTGCGCGCTGACGCTGACAGCGAACACGACGGTGACGGCGACGTTCGTGCCGCTGGTGACGCTGACGGTGACGAAGGCGGGCGCCGGGAGCGGGACGGTCACGAGCGCCCCGGCAGGGATCGATTGCGGGAGCG
>DATBJQ010000071.1:0-2222 GCA_036556385.1 Actinomycetota bacterium
ACGTGGCCCTCGCGCATCTTGCCCAGTAGGAACCTGCTCGGGCACGCGAACCGGGCCACGTGGCCGTAGGCGCCCAGCAGCGTGTGGACGGACAGCTCGACCGCGGCCGCGGTGCTGGCCGTCAGCGAGCCCCCCTGACACTTGCGGAGGACCGGGTTCCACAGACGCCGGGGCAGGCACGCCTCGCAGAGCTGCCCGTGGTCCAGCAGGCGATAGGTGGGGCACACGAGCTTGTAGTCGTGCAGGGTCATGACCGCCGGCACCCCGCGGCGGCGGAGCGCCGAGAGGATCGAGGGCGAGAGCTGGTGGTAGACGTTGTGCAGGTGCGCGATGTCGGGACCGAACCGATCCGCGACCTCGCCGATCCCGCGCGCCGCGGACGTCGACCAGAGCATCCGGCCGAACGCCTGCGCCTTGCCGGCGATCGTGGGTGGCGGAGGCTCGAACCCGACCTCCGTGGGGAACGAGCGCGCGTCGGGCATCGGATCGTTCTCCGGGTGCTGCATCCCGAAGAAGGCGACCTCGTGGCCGGCCGCGAGCTGACGCCCGGCGACGTCGAACATGTACCCCTCCGCGCCCCCGCGTCGATAGAGGAACTTGTTGACGTGCAGGATCCTCACGCGGGCACCGGGGTCGCATCGCGGGCCGCCAGCCTCGGGGCGGCGGTCGCGAGCGATGCCAGGGTCGCGAAGTACCACAGCAGCACCAACTGCGTGATCACGTTGGAGACGAGGGACAGGATCAGGAACGCCGTGAGCACGCCGGCGAAGCCGACCACCAAACCGCGGTAGGGGCTGGTATGCACCTCGAGCAGACCGGTCCCGGCAACGTTGACGGCCGCGACCAGGAGCCAGAGGTACGCCACGAGCCCCGCGATCCCCGTCTCGACGTACACGCGGATGAAGTCGTTGTGCGGGGACTTGGCCTCGGCGGCCTCCAGCCGCACCGCGGAGAGGCCCTCGCCGAGGAACGGGGAGTCGCTGAGCTCCAGCGCCTCGCGCCAGTACTCGAACCGCCACACGAGGGAGTTCGCCGCCTCGCCGGTGGCGGTATCGGCGGTGTCGAGGTCGGCGAACCGCCCCGCGACGCCCGGGACGGTCAGCATGATGACGACGGCGATCAGGCCTACCACCGCGATCGCCCGCCGGCCGTAGAAGTAGCCGATCACGAGCAACCCCGCGAGCGTCGCGATCCACGCGGAGCGTGTGTACGTCAGCAGCAGGACCGCGCCGGAGGCGGCAACGATCCCCAGGATCCACGGCCGGAGCCGCCGCTGGACGTTGGGGAGCATCGCGACCCCCATGAGGATCACGAACGTCAGGTAGATCGCCAGGGGGTTCGGGTGCTCGAAGGTCGACTTGACCCGCCCGAACTCGCCCGAGAAATGCAGACCGGTGTGCGTCAGCCACTGCAGGCCGCCGACCACGAGGGGGATCAGCGCCGAAGCGAACACCGCGATCGTGAGGAGGCGCGCCGCGCGCAGGTCCTGCAGGAGCTGGTTCACGACGAGGAGGATCACCACCACGGTCGCGAGCTTCATCACGTCGACCAGGCCGGCGCCCGCGCCGGGGGAGAGCAGCGTGCTGACCGCGCCGACCACCGTCAGCAGCGCCATCGGGGCCACGAGGGGCGACAGGGGGACACGGGCCTCCCGCGGCTGGACGGCGTACCAGATCGCCCCGGCCATCAGGAACCCCACCGAGACCAGCGCCGCGGGGTCGAACGCGTCGACGCCCTGGGAGGAGAAGCTCAGCGCATCCAGGCTGGCGCGCAGCACCAGGATCACCGCGACGAACACGAGGAACCTCGTCATCGCGAGCCACGCCATGCCCACGGCGCCAGCGATCACCAGCGGGGCCAGCACCGCCGCGCGCGAGCTCCCGTTCCCGAACGCGATCCCGGCGGCCATCGCTACGATCACGGCGCCGACCAGGAGGAGGACGCGACCGCCCACGGACGCGTCGCGCGCGTCGTCGCGAACCTCGTCGTCGTTGGTCGAGGCGACCTGGGGACGATCCACCGTCATGCGGGTTCCTTCGGTGAGGGTCCGGCACCGCGAGCCCGGAGCGGTGCCCGCCGAACGACCAGGCTACCGCACGTGTCCGGTGCCGGAGGTCGGCTAGCATCGCCGCGTTGCCCGGGTGCCGGAACCGGTAGACGGAGGCGCCTTAAAAGCGCCGGCCCGCGAGGGCGTGTGGGTTCGACTCCCACCCCGGGCACGG
>DATBJQ010000072.1:0-19214 GCA_036556385.1 Actinomycetota bacterium
GCGGCTCCGGCGTCCGCGGGCTCAGCGTCGCCGCGGCGGATGACCAGGAACAGGCACAGCGCGCCCACGAGCAGCGTGACCGCGCCCACGACGAGCAGCACGATCGCAATCCAGATGAGCCAGTCGAACTCGGCGCCGATCCCGACGTCGGCGGCCACGCCCTGCGAGCCGTCCGCGTTCATGACGACGATCGTCCAGTCGCCGCCCCGCACGGTCCATTCGATCGAGGGATCCGAGCCCTGGTCGGACGCGACCCAGAACGTGGCGTCGGCGGGGGGCGTCGGCGTGCGTGCACCGGTCACGTCCTCGGTCCTGACGCCCCCCGGCCAGTTCACCTGGACCACGTGGGCGACCTCCACGCCGCGCAGGTAGCGGGCGACCTCCGGTGTCGGACCCACCCCCAGGAACGTCGTCCGGTCGCTCGACACCTCGAGCGACAGCGTCGCCGCCAACCGCCCGCTGCGAGGGAGGTCCTCGCGCAGCGAGATCGCGTCGAAGACCAAGGCCCGCGTCTCGGTCGCCGCATCGGTCTCCAGCGTGAACCGGCCGTCGGGACCGACGAGCGCCAGGATCGCGACCGCGAAGATGGAGGTGAAGAAGCCGAGCACGCACAGCGTGATGCCGAACCCGAGCTTGAGACCGCGCTTCACGCCGCCATCTTGGCACGAGCGAACGCCTCACCATCGACCGGGCCCATCGACCGGGTCGCGGCGACGTGGTACGCATCCCCCGTGGCGGCGAGCCTCGACGAGATGGTGGCGCGGACGCCCGAGACCCGCGACCGCGTGGTCGACTTCCTCCGGGCGGCCAGCATCGTCGCGGTGGTGGTCGGCCACTGGATCTCGACCCTGATCGTCTGGCAGGACGGCGTGCTGCGCACCACCAACGCCGTCGGGGTCACGCCCGGACTCTGGCTCGCGACCTGGGTGTTCCAGGTGATGCCGATCTTCTTCTTCGTCGGCGGGTTCTCGAACCTGACCTCGTACGACGCGAACCGTCGCCGCGGCGGGTCGACGCGCTCGTTCCTCCGCTCCCGGACCGCCCGGCTGCTCCGGCCCTCGGTCGTGTTCTTCGCGGTCTGGGCGCCCGTCGTGGTGGTCCTGCACCTCCTCGACGTCGGCGCGCCCACCGGGCCGCGGATCTGGGGAGACACGACCCTGCTGCGGCTCTTCCTCCCGCCGGGCGCGACCCTGCCCTTCGGACCCCTCTGGTTCCTCGCCGTGTACCTCGTGGTGGTGGCGCTCGCGCCCTGGCTGATCGCGTTGCATCGGCGGTTCCGCTGGTGGGTGCCCACGGTGATGGTGGCGGGGGCGATCGCGGCGGACGCGGTGGGGTTCGGGACGGGTCGGTGGGAGCTCCGCTGGTTCAACGTCGCGTTCGTGCTCCTGTTGCCCCACCAGCTGGGGTTCTTCTACGCCGACGGGACGTTCACGCGCCTGCCCCGTGCGGTCTTCTGGGCGATGGTGGGGGTCGGGCTCGGCGGGCTGGTGCTCCTCACGAACCCCTGGGTGTTCGAGCCCTTCGGTGCGGTGCGCTTCGAATGGTTCCCCGGGATCGGTTCCTACCCGAAGAGCCTGCTGGGGACCGATGTCGAGCTCGTCTCGAACGCCTATCCCCCCACCGTGTGTTTCCTGCTCGGGGGGATCTGGTCGATCGGCGCCGTGATGCTGCTGCGTCCCGCGCTCACCACCTGGCTCCGGCGGGCCCGGCCGTGGAAGGCCACGATCCTGCTGAACAGCGTGATCATGACGCTCTTCCTGTGGCACATGACGGCCTTCCTCCTCGCGGTGCTGGTGCTCTGGCCGTTCGGCGTGGGACACCAGACCGACAGCACGCTGGTGTGGTGGCTCGAACGCCTCGTGTGGATCGCGGTCCCCGCCGCCTTCCTGGTCCTGCTCGTGGCGATCTTCGGCCGCTTCGAACGACCGCGACCTCCTCCGCCGCAGGCATCGGCGGGCTGACGCGGCGCCGCGTCGCCCGACCGGCGGCGCCGAGGCCCGGTGGTACGGTCGAAGCTCGCATGGTCACCGACGGGCGAGAGCGTTCCGCCACCCGGGTCCTGCCTCCGCTCGTGGCCGGTCTGGGGCTCGGTGCGATGGCGGTCGTGGGCGCCTCGCCGGGTTCGCCGTACCAGCCGTTGCTGCTCCCGGGAGGGGAGCCCTCGGGTCCACTCCGAGTCGCGGCCTCGTGGGTCGGTCTGGGGGGCCTTCACGGGAACGCCGGTCTGGTCGCCGCGACGATCGTGGCCGTCGGTGCGGTCCTGGCGTTCCTCTACCTGCTCCGCGAGATCCTCCGCGGAGGCGTGACGATGCGGTCGGTCGTGGTGCTCGTGGTGGCGGCGCACATCGGGCTGCTCTTCACGCCGCTGCTGTTCTCGCGAGACGTCTACTCCTACGCGCTGCAGGGCCGGATCGCCGCGGACGGAGGGAACCCCTACACCGAGACCGCGGTCGATCGTCCGGACGATCCGTTCGCCCGGTTCGTCGGTCCGAAGTGGGTCGACACGCCGGCCGTCTACGGACCGGCCTGGACGTCGGCGTCCGCGCTCCTGGCGCGCCTCGCCCCCGATCCGCTCGGTCTGGTGGCCACCTACCGCGTGCTCGCGGTCCTCGCCTCGCTGGCCGTGTGCGCCGGGATCGTCTGGGTCGCTCGTGACCTCTGGCCGGATCGAGCCGTCTTCGCGCTGGCGGCGTTCGGCGCGAACCCGGTGGTCCTGTTCCATTCCGTCGCGAGCGGTCACAACGACCTGCTGGTGGCGCTCGCGATCGTGGGGGCGCTGGCTCTCGTCCTGCGGGGTCACGACGGCTGGGCCGTGGCCGCGCTCACGCTCGGCACCCTCGTGAAGGCATCGGCCGCGGTGCCCCTGCTCCTGCTCGTGGTGTGGTGCGTGGCTCGCCGCCCGGAGGGTCGACGTCTGCGGGGGCTGGCCTCCTGCTCGGCGGTGATCCTGGGGTTGACGGCGGTGTTCGCCGTCCCCTACGCCAGCTGGTCGAACCCGACCCTCGGGATGCTCGAGCTCGCCGGCCACCAGGGGTGGCTCGCGCCGTCCGCGGACCTGATGCGCATCCTCGACGCCGCCCCCTGGGGGGAGTCGGGCTGGATCGCGCGCGTGGGCTTCGCGGTGCTCCTGGCGGCGACGCTCGTGGTCCTCGCGCGCGCGGTCTGGCGGCGAGCGGAACGGTCGACCCCGTCCGAGCTCGGGGCCGCGTGGGGATGGGGGCTGGTGTTCCTGACCCTCCTCGGGCCCGTCCTCCTGCCCTGGTACGCGGTCTGGTACCTGCCCCTCGTGTGGCTGCTGCCGCGAGGCGCCCGCGCCGCGGCGATCGGGGTGAGCGCGGCGCTGGCCGTCACGCTGTGGTCGGCCGAGCAACTGCGGTTCCCCGAGGCGTTCGACGTGAACGTGTTCGTCGTCCACTGGATCGTGGCGCCGGCGTTCCTGGTGGTCGCGCTCCTGCTCCTGCGCGACCTCCGCCGGCGGCTACGCGCCGGATCCCCGCTCGCGGACGAGGCCATCCCCGTCCGGGGAACGCCGCGCCCGTCGCAGCCGGACGATCATCAGCGCGTAACCGCAGCCGCCGGCTGACGCGATCGCGATCGTCGCCCACCCGGCGGTGGCGATCGGCGCGCCGAGCCGATCGGCCAGGAGCGCCCCGATCGTGATGACCGCGAGACCGAAAGAGGTGGCCAGCGCGGCCGCCCCCGCCGTCTCGCCGGTGACCCACCATCCCCAGCCGAACCCCACGAGGACCAGGACGATCAGGGTGCGCACCGCGGCGAGCGCCATGGCCCCCGGCGTCGACGGCGCCGGCTCGTCGGCGCCGGGCGGCGGCAGAGGGACGCTCGTCGGGGGCACTGTGCTCGCCACGGCCTCGTCCCACCGCGTGAGACCGGGCAGGTCGAGCTCGGAGGCGTCGTCGTCCAGGCCGTCCACCACGAAGACGGCCCACGGTCCGGCCGGCAGCTCCTCGAAGGTCCTGGCGGACGCGGCGTCGTGGTTCGGAACCCCACGGACGGTGGGTCGTCCCGCCAGGAGATCGCGAGCGGACCCCACGAACACGTGCACGTCCGAGACGCGGTCGACCGGAACGGCGGCCCGCGCGACGTTGAACACGTGGGCCATGTGGAAGAGGCCGTTCGAGTCCAGATCGTTCGCGACGAACACGAGCGGCGTGCCGGGAGGCGTGAGCGACGCCACCCGGCCCGCGACGATCGCGTTGCGCATCTCGGAGGCGTCGACGAAATCGGGAGAGCTGATCCACGCCCGGAGCGCCGGGAACACGGCGAGGATCGCGATCAGCGCCAAGGCCGCCGCGGCGACCGACCGTCGACCCGTCCGGCGCCGGACCAGGTCCCCGACCCACACGAACCCGAGGGCCGCGAGCAGGGGTACGCAGAACGCGAACGTGAGCAGCCGATCGGGTGGGATCGACCGTGTCACCAGGACGATCGCGAAGGCGGCCACCGTGAAAGCCGCCCACGACAGGAGGAACCGCCGCACGGGTCCGTTCCCCCGCAGGGCACCGGCGATCGCGAGCGGCAGCGTCACCCACGGGGCGTACCGGGTCCAGCCCTGCCGGAACCGTTCCAGGTAGGTGCGCCGGAGCGTCTCGACGGCGCCGATCCGGCGCAGGTACGCGTCCTTGGAGGTGTCGCCGGCGAGTCGGGCGGGGCCCGCGAGCGCCGCGAGCAGACCGGCGCCGAGGATCGCGCCGCCCCCGGCGACGGCGAGCGCGATGCGACCGGCGTCGCCACGCCACGAGAAGCCGCGGTCGTCCCAAACCGACCACGCGGCCGTGAGCATCAGCACGAGCGCGCCGACCACGAAGAAGGACGGGTGCGCGAGGCCGCCGCCGCCCAGCAGGAGGGCGGCCGCGACCGCGCCCGCGCTCGAACGTCCCGCGAGGGTGGCGCCGGCCGCCAGGAAACACGCCGAGAACACGAGGTTCGCGAGGTAGCCGTCGCCCAGGTGCGTCGCCCAGACCCCCGCGAAGATCCCGCCGGCGACCCACGTGAGGCGGCCCCGGTCGGCGCGGGTCCGCAGGAGCGCCACCGCGGCCAGGCCGATCGCGGGCCCCGTCACGTACTGGACCCCCGCCAGGGTCGCGACCGGACCCTGGCCGAGCGCCGAGGACAGGGTGGCCAGCAGGACCGGCGCCCCGGGTCGGGCCCCGACCAGGGAGACGCCGTCCGCGGCCGCGACGCGTCCCCACCAGAGGTACACGGGGACGTCGGGGCCGACCGGGAACGCGTGATCGTGGAACAGCACGGGCAACAGGAACACGAGGAGCAGCACGAGGCCGATCGCGGCGACGATCGCGACCTCGACCCACCCGGTGCTGCGGGGGTCGCCGTCGCGGATCTCGCCGGGCCGCTGTGGGGGCGCCGCCTCGCGCGTCGACATGTCCGCGGGCCGACGGTAGCACCGGCGGGCGGAGCCTCCGGGCCGGCGCGACCCCACTGGTAGCCTGGCCCGATGCTGGATCCGGAGCTGGTCGCCGACGTGCTGCGGGCTGCCCGCCGGCATGGCGGTGACTTCTCGGAGGTCTTCGCGGAGGAGCGCTCGAGCACCTCGATCCGGCTCGATGACGGGACCGTCGAGGAGCTCACCACGGGCCTCGATCGCGGCGCCGGCGTCCGCGTCACGCGCGGCACGTCCTACGGCTACGCCTACTCGAACCGCCTGGATCGGGATTCCCTGTTGGAGGCCGCCGCCGCCGCGAGCGCCGCGCTCGCCGGGGACGCTCCCGGGGCCGTCGTGGACCTGACGACCGTGCAGGGGGCGGGCACGAACACGGTGCAGCGTGCCGCGGACGAGGTCCCGGCGGCCACGAAGGTCGCGTGGCTCCGGGAGGTCGACGAGGTCGCGCGCGGCGTCTCGCCGGAGGTGGCGCAGGTGGTCGGGATCTACGGCGACTCGCTCCAGCATCGGCTGATCGCCACGAGCGACGGGCGCTGGGTCGAGGAGGATCGGCCACGGATCCGCCTGGTCGCCCAGGTCGTCGCTCGTCGCGACGACGTGATCCAGACGGGATGGGACGGGCCGGCCGCCTGCGCCGGCGTGGAGTTCCTCGACCTGCACCCGCCCGCCGTGACGGCCGAACGGGCCGCGCGACGCGCGGTCACGATGCTGGACTCGATCCCCGCGCCCGCCGGTGAGATGGCGGTGGTCGTGGCGGACGGCTGCGGGGGTGTGCTGTTCCACGAGGCCGTGGGACACCCGCTGGAGGCCGACGCCGTCGACAAGGAGGCCAGCGTCTACCGGGACCTCGTCGGCACGAGGTGCGCCAGCGAGCTGGTGCACGGTGTCGACGACGCCACGATCCCCAACGGGTGGGGGTCCTACGACTTCGACGACGAAGGCGAGCCGTCGCGGCGGACCACGCTGTTCACCGAGGGCGTCCTCCACGGGTTCCTGCAGGACCGGCTCCGCGCCGCCAAGATGGGCGTCCTCCCCACGGGCAACGGCCGGCGCGAGTCCTACGCGCATCCCCCGATCGTGCGCATGACGAACACGAACATCCTGCCGGGGGACGCCGATCCCGAGGCGATCGTGCGCGACACGGACCGCGGTGTCTACGTGACCGGCCTCGGTGGGGGACAGGTGAACCCGGCTTCCGGTGACTTCGTCTTCGGGGTCTCGGAGGGCTTCCTGATCGAGCACGGGGAGATCACGACGCCGGTCCGCGGTGCCAACCTCATCGGGCGGGCGATCGAGGTCATGAGCTCGGTCGACGTCGTCGGCAGCGACTTCGACACCTGGGAAGGGGTCTGCGGCAAGGACGGCCAGGGCGCGCCGGTCGGCAGCGGGTCCCCGACGCTGCGGATCGCACGCATCACCGTGGGGGGGACCGGTGGCTGACCTCCGCGAGCTGGTCGGGGTGGCGCTCGCGTCGGCGGGGCCGGGCGAGCAGCTCGAGGCCTTCGCCGAGGAGGGGCTCCACACGGAGGTGAGCGCCCTCCGGGGCGAGGTCGAGGGCATGCGGTTCGCGGAGTCGCGCGGCCTCGGCGTCCGCGTGATCTTCGAGGACCGGCTCGGGTACGCGTGGGCGGCCGACCCGACCGAGGACGAGGTCCGCGACGTCGTCCGGCGGGCCCGTGAGAACGCCGCGCTCGCCGAGCCCGACGAGCATCAGGGCCTGCCCGAGCCCGGGCCGATCGAGCCGATGCCGGAGCTGTTCCGGCCCGGCAGCGCCGACATCACCGTGGACAGCAAGGTGCGCCGGGCGCTCGACCTGGAGGCGTACACGGTCTCGCGCGATCCTCGCGTGACGAAGGTCGACCTGGCCCAGATCGGCGACTCGGTCGGGCGCCAGGTGGTCGCGTCGACGCTCGGCATCGACGCGGAGTACACGCAGACCGGCGCCTGGGTGGTGGTCGTGACGCTGGCGGTCGACGGCGACGAGACGCAGACCGGCTACTCGTTCCGGCTCGCGCGAGGTCTCGACGAGCTGGATCAGGAGCCGGTCGCCGACGAGGCCGTCGACCGGGCCGTGCGCATGCTCGGGGCGACCAAGCCGGACACCGCCCGGCTCCCGGTGGTGCTGGATCCGTTCGCGGCCTCGAGCTTCCTGGGGGTGCTCGCCGGGGCGCTCAACGCGGAGAACGTGCTGAAGGGCCGTTCGCTGTTCGCCGACCTGGTCGGGCAGAAGGTGGGCGCCGACCCCTTCACGCTGGTCGACGACGGCCGGCGCCTCGACGGTCCCGGTGCGTGTCCGTTCGACGGGGAGGGTGTGGCCTCCTCACGGACGGAGCTGTTCACCGCCGGCAGGCTGAACGGGTTCCTCCACAACGCCTACACGGCACGCCGCGCCGGGAACGGGCAGCGATCCACCGGCAATGCGAAGCGCGGCGGGTACCGCGGGGCCCCCGGCGTCGGGACCTCCAACTTCTTCCTCGAGGCCGGACCTCGTTCGTGGAGCGACCTCCTGGAAGCGGCCGACGGCGGGGTCCTGATCCAGGACGTGAGCGGCGTCCACTCCGGTGCCAACCCGATCAGCGGTGAGTTCAGCGTGGGCGCCACGGGCCTGCGGATCACGGGCGGTCACCTCGGCGAGCCGCTCCGGGAGATGACGATCGCCTCGACGCTCCCCGACATGCTGACGGGGATCACGGCGGTGGGGAGCGACTTCCGCTTCTTCTCCAGCGTGGGGACGCCATCGATCCTGATCGGCGAGATGACCCTCGCAGGGGTCTAGGCGCGGCGCGTCACGCCACGGGGAGTTCCACCCAGAATCGCGCGCCCCGAGGGTCTGAGCGCTCGGCGCCGATCCTGCCCCCCAGTGCCTCGACGATGCGCCCGGCGAGGGTCAGGCCCAGGCCCGCGCCCGCTCCGCTGCGCGCGGGATCCTCTCGGAAGAACGGTTCGAACAGGTGCGGCAGCGCTTCCTGGGAGAATCCCGCCCCGTCGTCTTCGACGGCGATGTGGATGTGGGACCGCTCCTTCGTCGCCGTGACCCTGATCGTTCCTTCAGCCGGCGTGTGCCGCACAGCGTTCGAGAGGAGGTTGTGCAGCACGCGCGCCACCCGCGGAGAGCAGGGGGCATCCAGGGCGGTGCCCAGCTCGGTGTGGACCGACAGGTGCTTCCGCGTGACCTCGGAGCGCACCGCGTCGATCGCACGGTGAACGACGTCCTGCACGCGGGAACTCGGCGGCTCCGCAAGGATCCTCTCGACGTCGAGCTGAGTGAGCTCGAAGAGGTCGTCGACCAGATCGACGAGCTGCACGACCGCTCGCCGCATCTCGAACGCGTAGAGCCGCAGCGTCTCCGTATCGCCGACCACCTCCTCGTCGATCGCCTCCACCATCGCCCGCAGCGACGACAGGGGCGTCCGCAGATCGTGGGACATCGCGGCGACCAGGTCGCGACGCATCGTGTCGGCCCTCCGTTCGCTCGCCCTGGCCTGCTCGAGGCGTTCCGCCATGGTGTCCAACGACGTCGCAAGTGCGTCGAGTTCCGGACCCCCGTGCACGTCACCTGCCCGGGAATCGAGGTTCCCTCGTCCCAACTCGTGTGCGGTGGTTTCGAGGCGTCGGATCGCCGTGCGGGATGCTCGCGCGGTCGCGATGGCGATCGCGACGCCGCTGCCCAGCGCGTAGACGAGGAGCACCGACACCAGGGCCGCGTCGTGATCGCTCACGAACATCTGCGAGGTGAGCACCAGGATGTTCACGGCTGCGACGACCACGGCCACGAGCGCGACGCCGACGAAACGTTGGACCAGCGACGTGCTCGAGAGCGCGCGGGCCGCAACGACGGCAACGATGACCGTGGCGACGGCCACCGGGGCCATCGCCTGGGCGAGGTGCACGATCTCCGTGCCGTCCATGCCGACCAGACCGGCGACCGCCAACGTTCCGACGAGACCGGTCGCGGCGACAGCGGCCACGACCGCGAGGGTTCGCCACCCGCTCATGGCTCGAACCGGTAGCCGACGCCCCAGACGGTGACGATGTGCCGAGGCCGCGCCGGATCGTCCTCGATCTTCGCTCGGAGGCGCCGCACGTGCACGGTCACGGTCGAGGGATCACCGTCCCACGCGAAGTCCCAGACATCCTCGAGGAGCTGCGTGCGGGTGAACGTGATCCCCGGGCTGGAGGCGAAGTGATGCAGGAGATCGAACTCCTTGCGCGTGAGCTTGATCGGTCGGCCTTCCACCGTGACCTCACGGCGCCCGCCGTCGATCTCGAGACCGGCGGAGGCGAACACGATCCGTGAGGGAGGATCGGCCTCGGACGCCCCGTCCCGTCGCAGCACCGCACGAACGCGCGCCACGACCTCGCGAGGACTGAAGGGCTTCGTGACGTAGTCGTCCGCGCCGAGCTCGAGGCCGACGATGCGATCGGTGATCTCTCCGCGAGCGGTGAGCATGATGACGGGCGTTCCGCCTCGCTCGCGTACGAACCTGAAGACCCCGTACCCGTCGATCTTCGGAAGCATCAGATCCAGGACGATCAGGTCCGGCATCGAATCGGACAGCGATGCCAGAGCCTCCTCCCCGTCGCCGGCGATCCGGACCGCGAAGCCCCCGTCCTCGAGATAGCGGCGGAGCACGTCGCACACGATCGGTTCATCGTCGACCACGAGGACGGTCGGCGCTCCCGTTCGCATCCCCACGATGGTGGCACGGGAACCTTGCCAACGTGTGACGAACCTCTCCCGCTTACATCACGTCGACGACGGGAGAGCGATCCTTGCCGCACACGCCGGCGCCCATCGCGTCGTACCGTTCCGTGACGGCGAAGAACCGGCCATGTGCCGCCATCGCGTGGAACTTCCAGCGTCCGTTCTCGTTCGTCGTCACCTGTCCTTGGAGCGACCGGCCGCTCGCCGTCTTCCGGAAGATCTTCACGTCTCGGCCGACCCGACACTCGTCGTTGGACGAGCGGACCTTGCCATAGAGGTTCTCCGTCGCCGGGTTGTGGTGGATCGTCAGGGTGCTCGGGATCGCCGCCCCGGCGCCGGGGGCTCCCAGGAGCACGACCGCTCCCACCGCCACCGCAAGGAGTCGCTTCCGCATCGCCGTTCCCCTCCTCATCCGCGGACGATCCGCGACGGTCCGAGCCTGACAGCAGCTCCTTGCCGGACGCTTGCCGGATGCTTACCGAACACGATCCCCCGATGGGCGCCGTATCGACCTCGTCGTCGGCACGCCCGCGCTCGTCACGGTTCGGTAAGACAGGAGCACTATCGTCGGAGACACGATGCGAGCCACCGATCCGTCGGCGATCTCAGACAGCGCGGCCCGGCCCCCGGTCGAGGAGCCGACTCCTCCGGCCCGGCGTGCCGTGACCGGGGGCGCCCTCGGGCTGCTCTCCGGGCTCGTGGCGCTGGGCGTGGCCCAACTGGCGGCGGGGCTCCTCGGTGGGGCCTCGTCGCCGATCCTGGCCGTCGGCTCGGTGGTGGTCGACGCGACGCCGGAGGCGATCAAGAGCTTCGCGATCCGGGCCTTCGGCACCGCCGACAAGCCGGTGCTGCTGGCGGGGATCGGCGTCGTGCTCGTCGTGGTGGCCGTGGTCGTCGGCATCGCGTCGGTCCGCCGGCCCGCGCTGGCCGTCGGCGGCCTCGCGCTCCTCGGGATCGTCGGTGCCGTCGCGGCGGTGACGCGCCCGGCGAACGGACCCCTGGCGGCGCTCCCGTCGCTGATCGGCGCCGGCGCCGGGATCGGCGCGTACGCGGTGCTCCGCCGCGCCGCCGGTCTGGCTCCGATCCGGTCATCGGGCGGTGATGATCCGGCGCCCCCGATCCCGTCGGCGCCGCGCCCGTACGACCGGCGACGGTTCCTGTGGACCGGCGCCGCGGCGGTCGCGGTCGCGTTCACCGCCGATCGAGCCGGCGGGTACCTGATCCGACGGGCCGATGCGAGCGAGTCCCGTGCCGCGGTGCGCGTGCCGCCGGCGCTGGACGCCGCCCCACCGGTGCCACCGCGAGCCGACCTGCGGATCGCGGGTGTCGATCCGTTCCTCACCCCGAACGATCGTTTCTACCGGGTGGACACCGCGTTGTTCGTGCCGTCGGTGTCCACCGACGGATGGACGCTCCGGGTGCACGGGATGGTGGACCGACCGATCACCTTGACCTATGAGGAGCTCGTCGCCCGGCCGCTGATCGAGCGCGACATCACGCTCGCGTGCGTCTCGAACGAGGTCGGCGGGCCGTACGTGGGGAACGCCCGATGGGTCGGCGCGCCGCTGGCCGACCTGCTGCGCGAGGCGGGGGTTCGGCCGGGTGCGGACCAGCTCGTGAGCCGGTCGAGCGACGGCTGGACGGCGGGGACCCCGACGTCGGTGGTGCTGGACGGCCGGGACGCGATGCTCGCGGTCTCGATGAACGGCGAGCCGCTGCCGCTCGAGCACGGGTTCCCGGTGCGGATGGTCGTCCCGGGGCTGTACGGGTACGTGTCGGCCACGAAGTGGCTCGTCGACCTGGAGCTCTCGACGTTCGCGGCGTTCGACCCGTACTGGGTGCAGCGCGGGTGGGCCGAGCAGGCGCCCGTGAAGACCCAATCGCGGATCGACACGCCCAGGGCGGGCGACCGCCTCCGCGCCGGGACGATCCCGGTGGCCGGGGTGGCGTGGGCGCAGCACCGGGGGATCCGGGCGGTCGAGGTGCAGGTCGACGACGGTCCGTGGATCCCGGCGGAGCTCGGTGCGGAGGACACCGTGGACACGTGGCGGCAGTGGATGTTCCCGTGGGAGGCCACCGCCGGAACGCACCGACTGACCGTGCGGGCGACGGACGGCTCCGGGATCGAGCAGACGGCGGAGGTCGTGCCGCCGTTCCCCGACGGGGCGACCGGGCACCACATGATCGAGGTCGACGTGACCTGACGCGTCAGATCGTGGCCTCGCGGACGCCCGCCGCGATCAACCCGAACACCAGGGCCGCCACGGCGAGCCGGTACCACAGGAAGATCGCGTAACCGTGCCGCCGGAGGTAGCGCAGCAGGAACCAGATCACGAAGAAGCCGCTCACGGCGCTGGAGACGAACCCCCAGAAGAACTCGGCGCCGTACCCCTGGAACCCGGTCTGCGCCAGTTCCACCCCCTTGTAGATCCCCGCCCCGGCGATCACGGGGAGCGACAGCAGGAACGAGAAGCGGGCGGCGGGCTCCCGATCGAGCCCGATCAGGCGGGCCGCCGTCATCGTGACCCCGGAGCGCGAGACGCCCGGCTGGAGCGCGACGGCCTGGGCCACGCCCAGATACAGCCCGGTCCTCGGCCCGATCGTGTCGAAGTCACGGACCCGTGGTGCCACGCGATCGACCCACCACAGCACGACGCCGAACACCACGAACATGACGGCGATCAACCAGGGCTGGCCGAGTCGATCCTGGATCACGTTCTCGAAGGTGGCGCCCACGATCAGCGCCGGGATCGTCCCGATCGCGAGGGCCCAGGCGATCCGCTGGTCGGTGTCCTCGATCCGCCGGACCCGGACCGAGGACACGAAGGCCCGCAGGTAGCGCCACACGTCGTGGCGGAAGTAGATCAGCGCTCCGAGCAGGGTTCCCATGTGCAGCGCGACGTCGAAGGTCTTGTTCAGGTCCGCGTCCCGCACGATCGGCCAATCGAAGAGCCACGGGACCAGGATCAGGTGCCCCGAGCTGGAGATGGGGGCGTACTCGCTCGCGCCCTGGGTCAGGCCCAGGACGATGGCCTGCAGGATCGACACGCGCCGGTCCCTCCGGTGCTCGGTGAACCGCTGCTCGGTCCGGCGCCGAGCCCGCGGGAAGCGCGCTCATGCTAGCGGCCGGCCGATGACGCGCCGGGGAAGCCTCCGGAGGGCAGCACGGCGAGCGACAGGCGCGAGGTGGCACCGGCGGACGCCAGCACGCCCGCCTCCGGGGGCGACACGAGCAGGAGGACCCACGTCGCCGCGGCCCCCTCGGCGCCGAACGTCGACGCTGAGGCGGATGCCGGCAACCCGAGTACCCGCACGTCGGACGCCGCGACGATCGTTGCGGCCGGATCGTCCGCCGGCGTGGCGAGCACGTCGACGTGGTCCCCGGCCCGCAGCCCCGATGGCACCGTCACCACCGGGACCTGATAGGCGACCGAGCCGGGCGGGAGCATCCGGGCGACCGGGCCACCGGGACCCAGGCGCGTCACGGTCAGGATCTCGCCGGCGGCGATCGGTGACGTCGGCGACGATCCGATCGCGCCGTGGGGCGAGGTCAGCGCGCCCGGCGGCACCGCGACACCGGGGACGTCGAGGGACGACAGGTCGCTCCCGTCGAGCACGTCGGCGGGCGACAGGTCGTGCGCCGCGGTCAGGACGCGCACCGGTCGCGCGCCGGCGGACGCCCGTCCGGCCGAGATCGTGGCGCTCCGCACCACCGCGAACGCCGCCACCGTGCAGGCGGCCGCCACCATGAGGAAGAGCACCGAGGACAGCGGCATCCGGCGGCGGAGGGACGGCCCACGCATCGGGGGGACGCTAGTCCCGCCGGAGACGTCGGACCGTGACGCCGGTCACTCGCCGGGGTCGACCGGCCGCAGGTGGCCCTTCTTCCGCTCGTCCAGGGGGAGCGTCCGCACCCGGAACTCCTCGAGCGCCTCGCGCCCGACGATCATCGTCACCGATTCCCGGATCCGCTCGCCGAGCGGCTCGGGATCGTCCTCGGACACGAACGCGAGCTCGACGCGCACCAAGCGCCGGGCCATCTAGTCGTCTCCCGTTCCCTGGAGCGCCGTGGCGCACGGGCAGGTCCGCTCGTCGGGGATCCGGGGGATCGCGGCGACCAGCAGCTCGCGCAGCCCGTCGATGTTCTCGCTGAACACGCGGAGCACCTCGGCGTGCGAGACCGGCGGGATGTCGTCCACCCCGACGTCGAAATCGGTCACCAGGGCGACGTTCGCGAAGCAGATCTCGAGCTCGCGGGCGAGCGTGACCTCCGGGAACTGGGTCATGCCGATCACGTCCCCGCCGAGCTGCGTGAACATCTTCGACTCGGCGCGCGTCGAGAACCGCGGCCCCTCGATCACCACCAT
Organism: Actinomycetota bacterium; assembly: GCA_036556385.1. Lineage (GTDB taxonomy): Bacteria > Actinomycetota > UBA4738 > UBA4738 > HRBIN12 > AC-51. The sequence goes on from DATBJQ010000072.1 coordinate 14,492, forward strand.
CGTCCCGGTCGCGCGATGCTGGATGTCCAGCTCGGCGGCCGCATCGATCAGGGTCGCGCGCAGGACGGGGCAGTACGGGTCCGCGAACGACACGTGGGTCGTCTCCGGGCCGTCGTAGAAGGTGGAGGGGCGGCCCTTGGTCTGGTCGATCGCCTGGTCGCTGATCACGAAGGTTCCCGGCGGGATCTCGCGGCGGAGCGACCCGGCCGCGCTCGGACCGAAGAGACGGGTCACCCCGAGCTCCTTCATCGCCCAGACGTTGGCGCGGTACGGCACGACGTGCGGGGGGAACCGGTGGTCGACGCCGTGCCGCGGCAGGAAGGCAACACGCCTGCCCCCGATCGTGCCGACCGTCACGGGTGCGCTCGGATCACCGTACGGGGTCTCGAGCGCGATCTCCTCGGGGTCATCCAGGAACGCGTAGAAGCCGGAGCCCCCGAAGACCCCGATCTCGACGTCGGTCACGACGCCCCGCTCTCCGTGGCGCCGCCAGACGACGACCCCTCCTTCGCGGTCGACGATCCGCTCTTCCCGGCTCCGTCGCCGCCCGTCGCCGGCCTCCCCTGCTTCCCACCCTCGGGCTTCCCACCCCCGGGCTTCCCGCCCTCCCGCTCCTTCCCGCCACCCTCGGCGGCGGGCGCCGCGGCCTTCTTCTTCTTGCCGTGGTCGGTCGCGTAGAAGCCCGAGCCCTTGAAGGCGATCGCCGGCGGCGCGAAGACCTTCCGCAACGAGCCGCCGCAGTTCGGGCAGATCGTGAGCGGCTCGTCGTGCATCGAGCGCACGACCTCGAAGGTATGCCCACAGTCCTTGCAGGCGTACTCGTAGGTGGGCATGACGGCGGGAAGTGTACCCACGCCCTCCCGAAGCCCCGGGACCGTAGGGAGCCGGTGGTTCATCCGGCTTCCCCCGTCCGGGCGACTGGACCCGCCCCCGACCCGTCCCTACACTCTCGTTCCCTTCGCGCTCAGGCGCGGACGAGCCAGGAGGGGCCGTGAAGGTTCGCAAGGCGGTGATCCCGGCGGCGGGGCTCGGCACGCGGTTCCTCCCCGCCACGAAGGCGCAGCCCAAGGTGATGCTGCCGGTGATCGACGTGCCCGCGATCCAGCTCGTCGTCGAGGAGGCCGTGCGCGCCGGGCTCGACGACGTCCTCATCGTCACGGGTCGGGGTCAGCATTCGATCGAGGATCACTTCGACCGGTCCCTGGAGCTCGAGGCGTTCCTCGAGGAGAAGGGGAAGTTCGAAGAGCTCAAGAAGGTCCGTGAGATCTCTGACATGGCCAAGGTCCAGTTCGTGCGGCAGCAGGAGGCGCTCGGGCTCGGACACGCGGTCGCGGTGGCGCGCGCACACGTCGACGACGAGCCGTTCGCGGTGCTCCTCGGCGACGACCTGATCCACCCGTCCACGCCGTTGCTCCGCGACATGCTCGGTGCGCACGAGCGGTACGGCCGCAGCGTCGTGGCGGCGATGGAGGTGAGCAAGCGCGAGATCTCGATGTATGGCTGCATCGAGCCCGAGCCGGTGGACGAGCACCTCGTCCGGATCATCTCGATCGTCGAGAAGCCCCCAGCGGACGAGGCCCCCTCGAACCTGGCGGCGATCGGTCGCTACGTCTTCACCCCCGAGATCTTCGACGCCCTGGACCGGATCGAGCCCGGGACGGGAGGCGAGCTCCAGCTGACCGACGCGATCAACCTCCTCGCGCAGGAGCAGGCCGTGTACGCCTGGCGCTTCGACGCGGGGCGGTTCGACGTCGGCAACCCCGGCGACTACCTCAAGGCGATGGTGGAGCTCGCCGTGGAGCGCGAGGACCTCGGTCCCGAGCTCCGAGCCTGGCTCGCGGAGTTCGTCCAGCGCGAGAAGCTCATCTGACGCACCCCGTTAGACTCGCTCGATGGCCGGGCGACGTCTGCACGATCACGACTCCGGCGAGGGTCTCCTGTCGGTCGACGAGGCCCGCGAGCAGGTGCTGTCGCAGATCCAGCCGCTCCGCCCGATCGAGCTCCCGCTGACCGACGCCTACGGCTGCGTCGTCCCGACGGACGTCCGCAGCTCGGTCGATCTGCCGGAGTTCCCGTCGTCGGCGATGGACGGCTTCGCCGTGCGGGCGAACGACGTGGCGGCAGCCACGCCCGACGCAGCGGTCGAGCTGAAGGTCGTCGGCAAGGCACTGATCGGGCAACGACCCGAGGCCACGGTGGGGATGGGCGAGGCGGTGGCGATCGCGACGGGGGCGCCGATCCCGGCGGGCGCCGACGCGGTCGTTCCGGTCGAGAACACCGAGTCGCCGGACGACGACCTCGTCCGCGTGTTCGGCCCCGCCGCGGAGGCGGCCCACATCCGCCCGCGCGGCGAGGACGTCCACGAGGGCGACGTCCTGGTTCCGGCAGGCAAACGGCTCGGCGCCCCCGAGCTGGCCCTGCTCGCGAACGCCGGGGTCCCGCATCCGCTGGTCCATCCCCGCCCGCGGGTGGTCGTCCTCTCCACGGGTGACGAGCTGATCCCGCCGACCGAACGGCCGGAGTTCGGTCAGGTCCGCGACGCCAACGCGTACACGCTCTTCGGCGCGCTCCGCGAGGTCGGCGCCCAGCCCGTGCTCGCCGGCATCGTCCGCGACGACCCGGACTCGCTCAAGGAGACGGTGTTCAGCTACGAGGTGCAGGCCGACGCCTACGTGTCCTCGGGCGGCGTCAGCGTCGGGGAGCGCGACGTCGTGAAAGCGGCCTTCTTCCGTCGCGGCGACGTCGACTTCTACAAGGTCGCGATGCAGCCGGGCATGCCGCAGGGCTTCGGCTTCGTCGAGGGCAAGCCGTTCTTCGGGTTGCCGGGGAATCCGGTCAGCGTCTTCGTGAGCTTCGAGATGTTCGTCCGCCCCGCGATCCTGAAGATGATGGGCCGCAGCCACCTCCTGCGCCCGGAGATCACCGCGACCGTGCTGGAAGACATCCGGGGACCCAAGGGCAAGACCCAGCTGGCGCGCGTCGAGGTGCGACGAGGCACGGACGGCTGGACCGCGACGCCCACGGGCGGGCGCGGGTCGAACCTGATCTCCACCGTCGCGCGCGCGAACGGGCTCGCGATCGTCCCCGCCGGCACCGAGACCGCGCCCGCGGGGTCGAAGGTGAAGGTCATGCTGTTCCGCGCGGCGGAGGACTGATCGGGATGGGGACGGCGTCGGACGCGGACCCCGGGAACCCCCCGACGGGGTCCGACGGCGCGACCCGCATCGTCGAGGTCGGCGCCAAGCCCGAGACGCAGCGCGAGGCGATCGCCGAGGCGTGGCTGGTCACGACGCCGGAGACGGTCGGCGCGCTCGTGGCGGGAACCAGGAAGGGCTCTCCGCTCGAGAGCGCGAGACTGGCGGGCGTGATCGGCGCGAAACGGACGCCGGACCTGTTGCCGCACTGCCACCCGGTCCGGGTCACCGGCGCGGAGGTCCGCATCGAGCCCGACGAGGAGGGCGGCAGGATCCACGTGCACACGACCGTGCGGGCGATCGACCGGACCGGCGTCGAGATGGAGGCACTCACCGCGGCCGCGGTCGCCGCGCTCTCTCTCTACGACACGGCCAAGGCGTTCGACCGCGCCGCGCGGATCGAGGGCGTGCGCCTGCTCGCCAAGTCCGGCGGGAAGAGCGGCGACTACCGCGCGCAGACGTGATCCGAACCCGATAGCAGGCGTCTTCGAACGCCGTGCGTCCCGAGGGCGTACGGCAGGCGTCGTACGCGAAACACATCGATGTACTTCGGAAACACCAGATGTGGTGCTACCGTGCCGTCCCAGCCTAGATGTTGTGTCGGATCCCCACGACGACGGCAGGAGGCTGGTGGTATGGAGTGGCTGCTCCTCGCAGCGTTCGGCATCATGTGGGCCGCGCTGCTGGTCCCGATCGTCCGTAAGAGGTCGGAGGCGAGGAGCGTGCAGGAGTTCGAGACGAGGATGGAGCTGTTGGCACACGCAGGCGTGCATGGCACGAGCGGTCGTTGGATCGTGACACCGCGGAAGGGGATCCGGTTCCTCGGCCCCCAGGAGCGGCAGCGGGCTCGGGCCCGTGAGCGGCGCCGACGCGTCTTCGTCTTCCTCCTCGAATCGATCGGCCTCACGGTGCTGATCGGTCTGGTGCCGCCGTTGCGCGCGGCCTGGTACGTGTCCGCCGCGCTCGGCGCGCTGCTGCTGCTCTACGTGTGGGCGCTGCTGTCGATCAAGCACCGCGCCGCGCACCCGCACGACGTCGCCCGCGCCGCCCGCGTTCCGGAGCGCGAGCCGCAACGGCCGGCGCCGGCGCCGCGGTACGTGGCGGACGGGAGACTCGGCTGGGCCCGTCCGACGTTCAACGGGCTCGGGGCGCTGGACGAGAGTGACGCCGTGCACGTCGTGGTCCGGCCGGCCTCCGCCGCGAGCGTCTGACCCCGACGTGGACCCGGAGTCCCTCGCGCACGAGCTCCATGCCCGCTTCGACGCGAAGACCGCGGCGCGCGAGCAGGCCCTGCCGGCCGCGAGGCGTTCGATCCGCGCCAGCGCGAACGCGATCCGCGCGGTCCATCGGGGCGAGCGTGACCCGGCACACCGGCTGATCGCGGAGTCCCGCGCGGCGCTCGAGGAGGGGCTGGCGGGTGTCGAGGAGCATCCCGACGTGCGGTTCGCCGGCTACCTGCTCGACGCCGAGAAGGAGTACGCCGAGGCGAACATCACCGACGCGCTCGTGGCCGGCGAGTCGATCCCCAC
>DATBJQ010000073.1:0-3195 GCA_036556385.1 Actinomycetota bacterium
CGACGGCGCGGCGACGGGGGCAGCGGCTCGTCGCGGTACCACCAGAGGTACGCGGCCGTGGCGATCCAACCGCCGCTCAAGAACAGGCCCACGATCGCGATCGCCCAGATCCTGCGGCCGCTCCGCCAGGCGTGCACCGCCGCGTAGCCGTTGATCACGAAGATCCCGGCGACCAGCGTGACGACCGCGAGCGTCACGACGGTCGTGATCAGCAGCTGGAGCACGTCGTCCAGGAGCATCCCCCGACGCTACGCCCGCCTCCGCGCGGCGGCAAGAGCGGAAACACGAAGGTGGGCGGGCCGCCCTGAGGCGGCCCGCCCCTCCCGCTGGACCTCAGGCGGGAACGTTCCTCACGAGCCGCGCGCCGCCCCCGTTCAGCGTCGAGGAGCTCCCTGCGCACTTCCTGACGCCGGCCGACGAGCGTGAATGTCGCATGGGAGCGACGTGGGACAGCCTCGCTCCCCACTCCCCCTGGCATGCGATGCGGGGCCACTCGTCGACCTGACTCACCCGGAACGAACGAACGAGGGGCCTAGACCCCCTCCCACCTGGAGCGGACGACGGGATTCGAACCCGCGACCCCCACCTTGGCAAGGTGGTGCTCTACCAACTGAGCCACGTCCGCGTGTCATCCAGGCTAGCGCGACCCTTCCGCCGCTTCAACCGGGTCCCGATCGCGACCGTCACGCGGTGCCGGTGGACCCGAAGCCGTCGGCGCCCCGCCGTGACGGGGCGAGACCCTCGGCCCAGGTGGGGTGCACCTCCCCGACCTCGACGATCACGAGCTGGGCGACGCGATCGCCCTTCGCGATCGCCACCGGCTCGGTCCGATCGAGGTTCACCATCGCCACCGTGACCTCGCCCCGGTACCCGGCGTCGATCAGCCCGGGGGCATTCGCGAGCGTCAGCCCGTGCTTCGACGCCAGACCGGACCGGGGCAGGACGAGCCCCGCATGGCCCTCCGGGATCGCGACGGCCAGGCCGGTGGGCAGGAGGACCCGCTCCCCCGGGCCGACCTCGACGTCGACCACCGACCGCAGGTCGAGCCCCGCGTCGCCGGGATGCGCGACGTCCGGCAGCTGGGCGTCCGCGTGCAGTCGCTGGAACGGCAGATCCATCAGACCGGCTCGATCAGCTCGATCCGGTTGCCGAACGGGTCGCGGACGTAGCACCGGTGGAAACCCTCGAGCTGGACCGGATCGTCGTCCACCCGGATCCCGGCGGCCTCCAGGCGCACGCGGAGCTTCTCGAGGTCGTCGACCAGGAACGCGGGGTGCGCCTTGTGCGCCGGGCGGAACGACTCCTCGACCCCGAGATGGACCTCGAACCCCTGGTCGCGGAACCAGACCCCACCGCGGGGCGCGAGCTCGGGCGGCTTGTCGATCTGCCGCATGCCCAGGAGGTAGCCGTAGAACTTCACGGCCGCCTCCTCCTCGCCGGGCGGCATCGCGAGCTGGATGTGGTGCAGCCCCGTGGCCCTGCCCGCGCCCTCCCCCATGCCGGCGCCGCTCAGGAGCAGCCGCTGGTGCTGCCGCAGGTGCCGCACACGTAGCACGACCCCGCCGGCTGCATCTTCGAGCCGCACTGGTAGCAGAGCGGCGCGTCGAGCTCCTTCGCGGTGCGGCGCTCGCTCAGCTCGATCCGCTGCGGCGCGGACGCCGACGGAACGTCGGCGGACGGCGCCTCCGCGACCGGGGCGGTCTGCTCGGCGGCCTCGGCCTTCGCGGCCTGCTTCCGCTCCTCGATCGACCGGACGCCGAGCCCGTCGCGCACGTCGTCGCCCAGGTAGTCCAGCGAGAGCCGCCGGAACACGTAGTCGACGATCGAGGAGGCGAAGCGGATGTCGGGGTCGTTCGTCATGCCGGACGGCTCGAACTTCATGTTGATGAACTTGGAGACGAACGTCTCGAGCGGGACACCGTACTGCAGCCCGATCGAGACCGCGATCGCGAAGGCGTCCATCACGCCCGAGAGCGTCGAGCCCTGCTTCGAGGTCTTCAGGAAGATCTCGCCCAGGCCGTCGTCCGGGTAGGAGCCCGCCGTGATGTAGCCCTCGGCGTCGCCCACCTGGAACGAGGTGGTCGTGGACGGACGGGACATCGGCAGCCGCTTGCGTACCGGCTGGGCCAGCTCGGCCGGCGCAGGTGCCGCCGTGCTCTGCTTCTTGTCCGCGGACAGCGGCTGGGCGACCTTGCAGTTGTCCCGGTAGATCGCGACGGCCTTCAGCCCGAGCTTCCAGGACTCGACGAACAGCTGCTCGACCTCCTCGACCGTCGCCTCCTCGGGCATGTTCACGGTCTTCGAGATCGCCCCGGAGATGAACGGCTGCGCCGCCGCCATCATCCGGACGTGTCCCATGTAGTGGATCGGCTGGTCGCCCATCGCCGTGTCGAACACCGCGTAGTGCTCGGCGCGCAGGTGCGGAGCCTCCAGCACCGAGTTGTGCTCGGCGATGTACGCGACGATGTCCTGCGTCTGCGCCTCGTCGTACCCCAGCCGGCCCAGCGCGCGCGGCACCGTCTGGTTGACGAACTTCATCGTGCCGCCGCCGACGAGCTTCTTCGTCTTGACGAGCGCCAGCTCGGGCTCGATGCCGGTCGTGTCGCAGTCCATCATCAGGCCGATCGTGCCCGTCGGGGCCAGGACGCTCGCCTGGGCGTTGCGGTAGCCGTTCGCCTCACCCAGCGCCACCGCCTCGTCCCAGGATTGCTTCGCCGCCGAGAGCAGGCCCTCCGGCACGAGCTCGGCGTCGATCTCCTCCGCGGCCTCGCGGTGCTTGCGCATCACGCGCAGCATCGCGTCGCGGTTCGGCTCGTACCCCTCGAAGGGGCCCATCACCTCCGCGATCCGGGCGCTGGTCGCGTAGGCCTTCCCGGTCATCAGCGCGGTGATCGCGCCCGCCCAGGCCCGCCCGGCATCGGAGTCGTACGGCAGGCCGCGCGCCATCAACAGCGCACCGAGGTTCGCGTACCCCAGGCCCAGCTGACGGAACGCCCGCGCGTTGCGGCCGATCTTCTCGGTCGGGTAGTCGGACTCCCCGACGACGATCTCCTGCGCCGTGAACACGATCTCGACCGCGTGGCGGAACGACGCGACGTCGAAGTTCCCCTCGGCGTCGGCGAACCTCAGCAGGTTCAGCGACGCAAGGTTGCAGGCGGAGTTGTCCAGGTGCATGTACTCCGAGCACGGGTTCGA
>DATBJQ010000074.1:0-40545 GCA_036556385.1 Actinomycetota bacterium
GTCCCGGATAGCCTGGCGGATGCTCAGGTCCCCGTCGCGCTAGCTCCCTGCTCCCCGAGGGCGGCGTCGGGAACGACCTCGACCGTCCGCGCGACGTCGGCCGCGATCGCGGCGACGAGGTCGTCGACCGAGCCGTAGCGCTCCTCGTCCCGGAGCCGCGCCCAGAACTCGATCGCGAGCGGCTCCCCCGGGAGCTCGGGTCCCTCGTAGTCCAACAGGAACGCCTCGACGTGGAGCGGTTCGACGCCGAAGGTGGGGTTCGTCCCCACGTCGAGGGCGGTCCGATACCGCCGGCCCCGGTGACGGGCGACCCCGGCATAGATCCCCTGGCCCGGGAGGAGCAGGCGCGGCCAGGTCCGAAGGTTGGCCGTGGGGTACCCGAGCCCGCGCCCCCGCCCGTGACCGGTGACCACCTCGCCGTCCAGCAGGAACCGGCGCTCGAGGGCGGTGGTCGGCCAGGCGAGGTCTCCGGCGGCGAGCGCGTCGCGGATCGAGGTGGACGACACCGTTCGACCGTCGAGCCGCTCGAGGGGGACGACCTCCGCCGTGAGACCGTACGCCGCGCCCATCACCGGCAGGGCGTCCATCGTCCCCTTCGCCTGGAAGCCGAACGTGAAGTTGGCCCCCATCGCGACGTGCCGCGCCCGCACGCCCCTCACCAGGACGTCGCGGACGAAGTCCTCCGCGGGGATCATCGAGAAGTCCCGGTCGAAGGTGAGCACCACGAGCACGTCGATCCCGCAGCCCTCGATCAGCTCGGCCTTGCGCTCGAGGCTGGTCAGGAGCCGCGGCTCGCTCCCGGGCGAGAGCACCTCACGTGGGTGCCGGTCGAACGTCATCGCCAGCGAACGGACCCCACGTTCGGCGGCCGCCTCCACCACGCGGGCGAACACGGCCCGATGGCCCCGATGGACACCGTCGAAGAACCCGACCGTGGCCACGCACGGCTCGTCGTCGAACGGGAGCGCCGCGAGGCCGGTGACGATCCTCATCGGCCGTTCAGCCTACCGAGGCGTGCATCGGGGCGCGTCGCGGGCTCGCCCGCATGACGTGTGCGACGATGCGGGGCGTGGGTCGAGCCGGACGCAGGGGGTGGGTCGGGGTCGCCGCGGCGGCGCTCGCCGTCGTCGGCGCCGCCTGTGGGGGTGGCCCCGACACGCCTCCGCCCCCCGATCCCACCACGGTCACCGTCGGTTCCTTCGACTTCGCCGAGAGCGAGCTCCTCGCGGAGATCTACGCACAGGCACTCGAGGGAGCGGGGTTCGAGGTCGAGCGGGCCTTCGGGATCGGGCCGCGGGAGCTGACCCTTCCCGCCCTGGAGCAGGGTCTGGTCGACGTCGTGCCCGAGTACGCCGGGAGCGCCCTGGTCTTCCTGGGGGGGGCACCGACGTCCGACGCGATCACCACGATCGGTCGGCTGCGCGAGGCGACGGCGGCGCGGGGGATGGAGACCCTCGATCCGGCCGAGGCGGAGAACACCAACGTGTTCGCGCTGAGCACCGCAACCGCGTCGCGGCTCGGCCTGCACCGCTTGACGCAGCTCGAGCCGGTCGCGGGCGAGCTGACGTTCGGCGGCCCGCCCGAATGTCGCGACCGCCCTCTGTGCCTCCAGGGCCTCGAAGACGTGTACGGCCTGCGGTTCCGCGATTTCGTTCCGCTCGACGCCGGCGGTCCCCTCACGCTGCAGGCGTTGGACGAGGGGCACGTCGACGTCGCGCTGCTGTTCAGCACCGCGGGCCGCCTGGGATCGGGCGAGCTCGTCGCCCTGGAGGACGATCGAGGGCTCCAACCCGCAGAGAACGTGACGCCGCTCGTGGCCGCCGGCGCGGCGGACCGGTTCGGACCCGAGCTGGAGGCGACGCTCGACGCCGTGTCGGCGGCCCTCACCACCGACGGCCTCCGCGTGATGAACGCCAGCCTGCAGCTGGGGGTCACGACGGAGCAGGTCGCCCGCGGGTGGCTCGTCGCGAACGGGCTCGGCCGGAGCGGCGCGTGATGGAGGTTCCGCGCGAGGCCACGCGGTCGCAGCCGGACGAGCTCCGGATCGGGACGGGGCGGCGCCGGCGGCGTCCCTCCGGCGAAGCTCCACCCCTGCCTCGCCGCCTGGGTCGCAGCGCCACGTTCCTGATCGTCGCCGTGTGCTATTTCCTCGCCACGATCGTGGGGGTCCTGCTCTTCGAGCCGATGGCCAGGCTCTACAACTCGGTCGACGGGGCGCTCGTCCGGGCGTTCGCGGACCTCCGCTATGGGCCCGTCGTGTCGACCGCGCTCGCGATCAACCTGCTGGCGTCTCGCTGGACGATCCGGATCCTCCGCTGGTCGACGATGCTGGCCCTCGTGGTCGCCCGCCGCTGGCGGCACCTGTTCGTGCTGGTGGGGGCGTTCATCCTCCTGGAGATCCTCGCGTACCTGATGACGCTGTTCATCGGCAGGGCACGGCCGTTCGGGGTGACGGTGCTCGGGCCCTGGAACGGCTACTCGATGCCGTCGCGCCCCCTCGCGAGCCTCTCGATCACGTTCGTCGGCATCCTGTACGCCCTGGTCCCGCACGGCCGCCTCCGGGACCTGGGCAAGCTCGTGGTCTTCGTCGTCCTCGCGATCCTGATCCTGGCCCGGCTGATCCTGGGGATCGAGGGTCTCAGCTCGGCGTTGTTCGGGGTCGTCCTGGGGACCGCCGTGGGCGTCTGCGCGTTCCGCCTGTTCACGCCGAACGACATCTTCCCCGTGACCTACCGGCGCGGTCGGGCGGCGCACCTGGACGTGGGCGGGGCGCGCGGGGAGGCGATCGTGCGCGCGGTGGCCGATCAGCTGGGCGAACGGGTGGTCGCGGTCCGACCGGTGGGGCTGGAGGGCTCGGGCGGCTCGACCCCGCTGCGGCTGACGATCGAGCTGCCCGACGGCACGCAGCGCTACGTGTTCGCGAAGCTCTACGCGATGAACCACGTGCGGGCGGACCGCTGGTACAAGCTCGGCCGTCAGATCCTGTACGGGGCGCTCGAGGACGAGACGCCGTTCGGGTCCGTCCGCCGGTTCGTGGAGTACGAGGACTACGCGCTGCGACTGCTCCACGGCATGGGCTTCCCGTCCCCGCGGCCCTACGGCGTGGTCGAGATCACCCCGGAGCGCGAGTACATGATCCTGATGGAGTTCTTCGACGGCGCCTCCGAGATCAGCGAGGCCGAGGTGACGCCACAGGTGATCGACGAAGGGCTCGCGCTGGTCCGCAAACTCTGGGACGCGGGCCTGGCCCATCGGGACATCAAGCCGGCGAACCTGATGGTGCAGGACGGCCACCTGAAGCTGATCGACGTCTTCTTCGTGCAGGTGCGGCCGTCGCCCTGGCGGCAGGCCGTAGACCTCGCCAACATGATGCTCGTGCTGGCCCTGCGCTCGGACGCGCAAGCCGTGTACGACCGGGCGCTCACGTACTTCACGCCCGACGAGATCGCCGAGGCGTTCGCGGCGACACGCGGGGTCGCCAGTCCGACGCAGCTGCGGACCCACCTCAAGGAGGACCAGCGCGACCTGGTCGGCACGTTCCGGTCCCTCGCGCCGCCGCGGGAGAAGGTCAGGATCCAGCGCTGGAGCGTCCGCCGGATCGCCCTCACCGCCTGGGTCGCCCTGCTCGCCCTGCTCGCGATCGGCCTCGTGCTCTCGAACTGGGCGGTGTTCGCGTGAGGACCGGACACCGCACGATCGGCGCGCTCGTCCTCGGCGCTCTGGTCGCGACCCTGCTCGGCGGATGCGCCCAGAGCGACTCGACCACGCCCGCCTGCGACGATCCGGGCGGGCGGGCGATCGTGCTGATCGCGCAGTCGGTGCCCACCGCCACGCGCCTCCCCTGCCTGGAGAGCCTGCCGGCGGGCTGGTCGCTGGGTGGCGCGGAGGTCCGCGACTCCGGCACCGCGTTCTGGCTGGACTCGGTGGTGATCGGGATCCACTCGGTCGAGGTCACGTTGACGGAGACGTGCGACGTGGCCGGCGCGAGCGCCGTCGTGCCGGCCGAGGACGAGGCAGGGGCGCAGGTCTCGGTGCTGCCGACCAGCCTCGACCCTTACCGGAGCAGCCGCTTCATCGTGTTCGAGGGTGGCTGTGTCACGTACCGGTACGCCTTCTCGGGGGGGACGGCCGCCACGGTGGCCCTGCAGATCGACGCCTCCCTGTCGTTCCTCCCCCGTGATGCCGTCGGCCTGGCCGTCCGCGAGGACACGGAGCAGACGTTGTGCGGCGCGGGGGCGCCGCCGTGCGTGGAGGGGCCATGAACGGCGACGCGATGCTCCGGAACCACCGCCGGGCGTTCGCGTGGTCCTTCGTCCTGCTCGTGAGCGCGGTGGCCGCCCTGTTCCTGGTCGGCCGGCACCCACCCGAGCTCGCCCCGCTCACCACGGTGCCGGCGATCGGCAGGTTCGACACCTCGATGTACACCTGGATGGACGATATCCGGGCGACGCCGCTGACCTGGCTCGCGCGCGGACTGAGCGTGATCGGCAGCGGCGTCGTCACGATCCCCCTGCGGGCGGTGGCCACGATCTTCCTGCTCTGGCGGCGGCGCATGCGCCAGGCGATCGCCTTCGTGCTGACCTGGATCACCGCCGAGATCACGATCGAGCTCCTGAAGCACTGGTTCCACCGTGGACGCCCGTCGGGCGCCCTGGTCGAGACCGTCGGGTACTCCTTCCCCTCCGGGCACGCGGTCGCCGCCTCCGCGACCGCGGTGGCCCTCGTCCTGGCGTTCTTCCCACCCGGGGAGCGGCGGCGCCACTGGGAATGGGGCGCGGTGGCGTTCTCCTTCGTGATGGCGTTCTCACGCGTCTACCTGTCCGCTCTCTGGTTCTCCGACGTGGTGGCGGGGACGCTGTTGGGGTCGGGCATCGCGGTCTTCTGGGCCGCTGCCGTGACCGAGATGCGGGACGTGATGTTCCGATCGGAGGGGCGGCCGATCCCACCGGACAGCGCGGAGCCCGAACCCGAGGAACTGCTCCGCGGCTAGCCTTCCGTCGAGCTCCGCCCGGCGGCGCTCCGCGACGCCGCGTCCGTGCGGTCGAGGCGGAGCAGCAGGAAGGTGGTCGCGCCCACGACGGTTCCCAACGCCATCCCGCCCACCACGTCCAGCGGGTTGTGCGCCCCGAGGTAGATCCGGGCCAGGCCGACCGCCGCCACGACGATCCAGGGGGCGATCCGCCACCGACCCCGGAGGAACGGGGTGATCACCCAGGCGAGCCCGGTGACGAGGATCACGTGCCCCGACACGAACGAGAGCCCGGTGGTCATCGTGTCGCCCCGGATGATCACGACGTCCTCGGTGATCGCCGGTCGCCGGCGATGCACCTGGAGGATCTTCCAGACGAACCGCTCCATCAGGAGCTTGAGCACCGTCACGAGCAACGCCGCCACGGCCAGCCGGGGCCTCCGGAAGACCAACGCCACGATCGCGACGATCGGTCCGACCGCGAGGACGCCCAGGTACTGGATCGCCTCGGCGCCCGGCGAGAGCGCGTCCGGGAGCCCGTTGATGACCCGGAACACCGCCTGCTCCGCACCCGGGACCCCGCCCCCGACGGCGACGAGCGCGCAGAGGCCGAACACCACCACGCTGACGACGATGGACCACCAGGCGAACCGGCGCGTCACGGGCGCACCTCGAGCCGCGCCAAGACCATCTCCGGTCGCGCCGCCCCTCCCTGGTCGCGCCAGACGCCCACCAGGTGACCCTCCGGGTCGAAGACCCCGTACGGGCCGTCGAGCCCGGCGGGCGCCAGCACCCGGCCGTGGGCCGCCGCCCGCGACTCCTCGTCCTCGAGGTCGACGCGCGGCAGGTGCGCCACCGCTCGCTCGACGGGCAGCGGGGCTCCCGGGGCGTCGGGCGGCGACGCCTCGGCGACCGAGAACGGCCCGATCGCCGTCCGGCGCAGCCGCGTCAGGTGCGCCCCGCAGCCGAGCGCCGCGCCCACGTCCGCCGCCAGCACCCGGACGTACGTCCCCGAGCTCACGGTCGCGACGAACGCGACGTCGGGGAGCCGGACCTCGACGGCATCGAACCGATCGACCACGATCGGACGCGGCTCGGCGCGGACATCCTCGCCGGCGCGGGCCGCGTCGTAGAGCTTCCGACCGCCGACCTTCACGGCCGAGTACGCCGGCGGCCGCTGCCGGGACGCGCCGAGCTTCGCGGCCATCGCCGCCAGGACCTCCGGGGTCCCGACCGCCTCCACCGGCGCGACCCGCGTCACGTCGCCGTCCGCGTCGAGGGTCGTCGTCTCCGCACCCAGCCGGAACGATCCCTCGTAGGTCTTCGGGAGGTCGGCCAGGAAGCGCAGCAGCCGCGTCGCCCGCCCGACCCCGATCAGGAGCAACCCGGTGGCGAGGGGGTCGAGCGTTCCGGCGTGGCCGACCTTACGGGTCCCGAGGGCACGGCGGACGCGATCGATCGCGTCGTGGGAGGTGATGCCCGACGGCTTGTCGACCAGGAGCAGCCCCTCCGGCGATCGGGAGGCGCTCACGGGCCGGGCGACGGGGTCGCGTCCGCCACGGACGTCGCCTCCCGCAGCGCGGCGATCAGACGATCGATCGTGACCTGCGGCCCGTGTTCGGATGTGTACCCCGCGGCCAGGCGGTGGCCGCCACCACCGAACGCCGCCGCCACCGCGGCGAGGTCGTGACCGCCGCGCGACCGGACGCTCACCTTGAAGCGGCCGTCCCGTTGCTGCTTCACGAGCGCCGCCACGTCCGCCTCGCGGGCCGTGCGGATCACGTCGATCAGGTCGTCCGTCTCGTCGGACTGGACCCCGGCGCCACGCAGGTCGGCCTGGGTCACGTACGTCCACGCGAGGTCGCTCTCCTGCTCCACGCGGAGCCGTTGCAGCGCGAGCCCGAGCAGGCGGAGGTAGGGAGCGCCGTTGTCCTCGTAGAGCGCGCGGGACAGCGCCGCGTGATCGAACGGATGCTCGCGGAGCCGCGCGACGACACGCAGCGTCTCGGGCGTGGTCGCCGCGTACTGGAACCGGCCCGTGTCGGTCACGAGCCCCGCGTACAGACAGACCGCCGAGTCGTCGGTCATCGCGCCGCCGATCGCGTCGATCAGCCGCACGACGATCTCGCACGTGCTGGAAGCCTCCGGGTCGACCAGGCGGACCGTGCCGCGTCCGTCGTTCGAACGGTGGTGATCGATCCAGATCAGCTCACCCGCGTGCTCGGCCCGCGGCCCGAGCGGCCCCAGGCGATCGAACGAGGCGCAGTCGCACGTCACCATCACCTCCGGTCGTTCCGGAACGTCACGGACCTCGGTCAGCAGGTCGGCGCCCGGGAGCATCGAGGCCCACCGCGGCGGGTCCAGCGGCTCGTTCGGGTACGTCGTGACCGTGGCGATCCCCAGCGAGCGCAGGTGGTTCGCGAGCCCCAGGACGGCCCCGAGGGCGTCGGGGTCCGGATTGATGTGACCGGTCAGCACCACCGATCCGGCGGAACGGAGCACGTCGGCCGCGCGGTCGAGGTCGAAGCTCACGATCCGTCCTCGCGATGGAGCTGGTCGAGGATGGTGTCGATCCGCTCGCCCGACTCCAACGATGCATCCTCCTCGAACCGGAGCTCCGGGGTGACCTTCAGCCGAACCTGGCGTCCCAGCTCGTGGCGCAGGTGCGGCGTCGCCGAGCGCAAGGCCGCACGAGACGCGGTGCGGGCGCGATCGTCCCCGAGCGCCGTGTAGGCCACCCACGCGACGCGCAGATCGGCCGAGACGCGGACGCCGGTGACCGTCACGAACCCGATCCGCGGGTCCTTCAGCCTCTGGATCTCCTCGGCGAGGATCTCGCGGAACTCCTCCCCCACGCGCTCCGTCCGGGGTCCCTGCGGCATGCGCTCAGCGTACCCAGTCGTCGGGCCAGACGAGCTGCAGCTCCGCATCGATCACCTCGACCTCTCCCCAGCGCTCGACGAGCTTCTCGACCTCGTGGAGCACGCGACGCAGATGGTGCTGATCCGATCCGACGGCCGCGACGGCGATCGCCGTGCGTTGCCACAGGTCCTGGTGATCCACCTCGGCCACACTCACGGGGAACCGCTGGCGGACGGCGGCGGTGAGGCCCTGCACGACGTGCCGCTTCTGCTTGAGCGAGCGGCAACCCGGGATCCGCAGGTCGAACCGTTCGAGCGCGACCAGCACGTCGACCTCAGATGGCCCGGGCGATCTCCTCGACCTCGTAGGCCTCGATCAGGTCGCCCTCCTTCACGTCCTGGAAGTTCTCCAGACCGATGCCGCACTCGTAGCCGTCGCGGACCTCGGCCACGTCGTCCTTGAATCGCCGCAGCGAGCCGATACGACCGTCGTAGACCACCACGCCATCGCGGACCAGGCGGGCGAGCGCGTTGCGGCGGATCACGCCGCTGCGGACGTAGGAACCGGAAACCACGCCGAGGCGAGGCACGCGGAACGTCTGGCGAACCTCGGCCTCCCCCAGGATCCGCTCGCGCTCCTCCGGTCGGAGCAGGCCCGACAGCGCGGCCTTGATGTCGTCGATCGCGTCGTAGATCACGCGGTAGAGCCGGATGTCGACGCCCTCGCGCTCCGCGAGCTCCCGTGCCGCGGCGTTCGGCCGCACGTTGAAGCCGACGATGATGGCGTCGGAGGTCATCGCCAGCGTGACGTCGTTCTCGGTGATGCCGCCGGCCGCGCCTCGCACGATGTTCACCTTGACCTCGTCCTGCGGCAGCTTCAGGAGGGAGTCCTCGAGCGCCTGGAGGGAGCCCTGCACGTCCGCCTTGACGACCAGGTTCAGGTCGACGACCTCGGCGCGCTCGACCTCGCGCATCAGGTCGTCCAGCGTGCGGCGGCGGCTGATGACCAGCTCGGCCGCCCGGGACCTAGCCTCGCGCTCCTCCGCGACGTGACGCGCCTCTCGTTCGTCCTCGACCTCGCGGAACTCGTCGCCGGCGCTCGGGACGTGGTTCCACCCCAGGATCTGCACGGGCTTGGAGGGCCCGGCGAGCTCGACCGCCTGCCCGTTCTCGTCCTGCATCGCGCGGATCCGGCAGTACGCGGTACCCGCCACGAGCGCGTCGCCGACCTGGAGCGTGCCCCGTTGGACCAGGACCGTCGCGACCGGACCGCGACCCTTGTCCAGGTGCGCCTCCAGGACGGAGCCCCGGGCGCGCCCGCTGGGATCGCCCTTCAGCTCCTGGAGGTCGGCCACCACCAGAAGCGTGTCGAGCAGCGTGTCGAGGTTCTGATGCGCCTTGGCGGAGACGTCGACGAACTCGAAGTCACCGCCCCACTCGGACGGCACGACACCGTGCTCGACCATCTGCGTCCGCACGCGGTTCGGATCGGCCTCGTCCTTGTCGACCTTGTTCACGGCGACCACGATCGGGACCCCGGCCGCCTTGGCGTGGTCGAGGGCCTCGAGCGTCTGCGGCATCACACCGTCGTCGGCGGCCACGACGAGCACGGCGATGTCCGTCACGCTGGCTCCGCGCGCGCGCATCGCGGTGAACGCCTCGTGGCCCGGCGTGTCGATGAAGGTGAGCTCGCGATCGCCCACGTGCGCCTGGTAAGCGCCGATGTGCTGGGTGATGCCGCCGAACTCGCCGGCCACCACGTCGGTCGAGCGGATCGCGTCGAGGAGCTTGGTCTTGCCGTGGTCGACGTGCCCCATGATCGTCACGACCGGGGCACGTGCCACCAGCTTGGATTCGTCGATCTCCTCCTCGACCTCATCCTCGGCCTTGAGCTCGTCCTCGAGCCCCACGATGTCGGCGGTGTAGCCGAGCTCCGTCGCGACCAGATTGATCGCCTCATCCGTGAGGGAGGTGGTGGCCGTGGCCATCTCGCCGGCCATGAACAGGATCTTCACGATGTCCGCAGGAGAGGTCCCCGCCTTCTCGGCCACCACCTGGGGCGTGGCCCCGTGGACGACCTGCAGCACCGGTCCCGAGGGGGCAGCGGGCTCCGGGACCGGCTCGGGCCGGCGCGCGGCCGGAGCCGTCGTCGTGGGAGGCTCGGCCACCGCGACGGCGCTCGCGGCCGGCTCGGACCGCCCACCGGGCGCCTCCTTCGCGACCGCGGCCGCCTTGGGCTTGGCGCGTGGCTTGCGCGGCTGGGGGGGCGGCTCGAGCACCTCGCGGGACCGGACCGGCGCCGCCGTGGCCTTGCCGCCCGATGCCCGCAGACGCGGGACGAGCTCCTCGGGCACGCTGGAGGAAGCGGACTTCCCCTCCGCGCCCATGGAGGCCAGCGCCTCCAGCAGCTCCTTGCTGGTGACGCCCAGCTCCTTCGCCAGTTCGTGAACCCTCACGCGTTCCCCTGCTTCCCTTCCACGAGCTCCGTTAGCTTACGAGCTTCCCCCGGGCCGACCTTCGCCCGCAGCGCCCGCTCCACCCCGCGCGGGCCGAGCGCCGCTCGGACGCAGGCCTCGCTGACGTGCACGTAGGCACCGCGGCCGTGCGCGGATCCCGTCGGGTCCACCGCGATCCCGCCGTCCTCCGTGCGGGTCACGCGCACCAGCGACGACTTCGGCGCCTTCGTCATGCAGCCGACGCAGGTGCGCTCGGGCGGGCGGCGTGCGCGCCCCACGCTAGCCCTCCGCGTTGGCCTCCTGCGGCGCGGCGGCGTCGTCCGCCGCCTCCACGACCGTGACCTCGTCGGCCGCGACCGGCTCGGCAGCCTCCGCGGGCGCCTCGGTCGACCCGGCGCCGTCCTCGGTCGACCCGGCGCCGTCCTCGGTCGTGGCCGCGGCGGCCGGCGTGGGCGCCGGCGGTGCGGGCGGTGGCTCCGGAGCCGATGCCTGGCTCTCCGACTTGATGTCGATCCGCCAGCCCGTGAGCCGGGCGGCCAGCCGCGCGTTCTGCCCTTCCTTCCCGATCGCCAGCGAGAGCTGGTAGTCGGGCACGATGACCTGCGCCGTGGAGGTGTCGGGATCCGTGCGGACCTCTTTCACCTTGGCCGGCTGCAGCGCGTTCGCGACGAGCTCGCCGGGGTTGTCGGACCACGGGACCACGTCGATCTTCTCGCCGCGGAGCTCCGTGACGACGTTGCGGACACGCGAGCCCTTCGGACCCACGCAGGCCCCCACGGGGTCGACGGCTGGCTCGTTCGACCACACGGCGATCTTCGACCGGTGCCCCGGCTCCCGCGCGACCCCCCGGATCTCGACGACGCCGTCCTCGATCTCCGGCACCTCCAGCTCGAACAGCTTCTTGAGCAGCCCGGGATGCGTGCGGCTGACGACGATCTGCGGGCCCTTCGCGCCGCGGCGGACCTCGGTGATGAACGCCTTCAGCCGCTCGCCGCTGCGGTAGGGCTCGCTCGGGACCTGCTCCGCCTGCGGGAGGAGGGCCTCCACCTTCCCGAGGTCGAGCAGCGTGTACCGACGCTCCGACTGCTGGACGATGCCGGTGACGATGTCGCCCTCGCGGCCGGCGAACTCCTCGTAGGTCATCTCGCGCTCGGCGTCGCGGAGCTTCTGGAAGATCACCTGCTTGGCGGTCTGGGCTCCGATCCGGCCCTTGAAGTCGTCGGTGACCTCGACCTCCTGCTCCGACCGCACCTCCATGACCATGGTCTCGCCGTCGTCGCCCTCGACCTCGTCGAGCTCCTGCTGGAACATGCGCATCTCGCCGGTCTCGGGATCGATCTCGGCGCGGAAGCCCACGAAGTCGTCGTCGGCGGTGGGGTGCTCCTGCTTCCAGGCCGTCTTGTAGGCAGCCGCCATCGCCTCCTCCAGACCCTGGAGGATCGTCTCGAAGGCGATGCCCTTCTCGCGCTCGAGCTCGCGGAGCGCGGCGATCATCTCGGCGTTCATGCCCGACTCCCCTTCAGCTCGGCGTCCCAGTCGACGAGCGTTCGCGCGGACGCGATGTCGGCGAGCGCCACCCGGCGCGGCGCGCCGTCCACGTCCAGCACCACGTGGTCGTCGCCGGCCTTGACGATCGTCCCCTCGTGGACGCGGACGCCGTCGACCGGGACCGACGTCTTCACCCGGGCGCGCGAGCCCACGGATCGCTCGAACTGGGCCGCCGTGCGCAGCCGCCGCTCGATGCCGGGCGAGCTCACCTCGAGCTGATAGTGACCACGGCCGAACCCCTCGAGATCGAGGCGACGCGACAGCTTCTCGGACAGGCTCGAGAGCGTGTCCAGATCGGGCCCGGCGAGATCGGGCTGGGCCAGAGAGGACCGGGCCAGAGAGGACCGGGCCAGAGAGGATCGGGCGGGCGCGTCGACCGTGACCCGCAGCACCTGCTGGCCGGCTTCGCGGCCGAAGGTGACCTCGACGAGCTCCAGCCCGGAGCCCTCGACGACGGGCCGGACGAGCGTCTCCACGTCCACCGACCCACCCCCTCGTAAGAAAAGGTGGGCGCGCGCCCACCTCCGGCTCGTGCAACGGACCTCGTTCGACCTCGAGTATACCTCCGAGTCACTCCTCCGTTGACGCCTGCGGGGCTGCGTGCGACCATCGCCGTCCGATGGTGGGGACCGTGACCAGGTGGGCGTGGCGCGCGGGGCCGTGGGGCCCGGCGGCGGCGCGCGCCTGAGCGCCGGCCGAAGCGCGACCGCCCCCACGAGCCCCGGACCGCAGGGTCCGGGGTTTCGCATGTCAGCACCCCTGATCGGTTCGAGGAGCACCCCGTGGAGGACGAGCTGAGGATCCGCCCCGACCGGGCCGCCTTCGAGCGGCTCGCCGAGGACTGGCCGCTCGTGCCGGTCTGGGCCGATCTGCTCGCCGACGTGGTCACGCCGGTCGGCGTCTTCCCGGCCCTGGCCGGCGACGGCCCCGGGATCCTGCTGGAGTCGGTCGAGCGCTCGGAGCGATGGGGCCGGTACTCGTTCGTGGCCGGCGACCCCGCGGCGGTCGTGATCGTGGACGCGACCGGCGCCCGGCTGGAGGACCTCGCCCGGCCGCTCCCGGCGACCCCCACGGCGGCGGACCCCAGGGTCGCGCTCACGGACCTCGCCCGCGCACTGCGGGCCCCTCGACTGCCGGACCTGCCGCCCCTGACCGGCGGGCTCATGGGGAGCCTCGCCTACGAGGCGGCCGGATTGCTCGACGGCCATCCCGCCCCCCACGCGGACGACGCGCCGTGCCCGCCGATCTCGCTGTTGGTCGTCGATCGCGCCGTCGTGTTCGACCACTGGCGTCAGCGGCTGCTGCTGGTCGTGCACGCGCCGGCCGGCGGCTACGACGCTGCCGTGTCAGCCCTGGAGGAGCTCGCGGCCCGGGTCGCCCGCCCGTCCGAGCTGCCCCCCGCACGTCCCGTCGAGGCGGCCGATGACGGGGCCGGGTCCGGCGAGGTCGGCGAGCCGAACATGAGCGACGAGCGCTACCGCGACACGGTCGCCGTCTTCCAGGAGCACATCCTCGCCGGAGACATCTATCAGGGCGTGCCGTCGCGGCGCGTCGCCTTCCCGGCCCCCGGGGGCGGGTTCCCGGTCTACCGGCGGCTGCGCGTGACGAACCCCGCTCCGTACATGTTCTTCCTGCGCCTGGGCGCCACCGCAGGTGGCGGTGGAGGCATGGAGCTCGCGGGCTCGTCGCCCGAGCCGCTCGTGCGCGTTGAGGGCCGTCGCGTCTCCGCGCGACCGATCGCGGGAACCAGGCCGCGAGGGCAGACCGAGGTCCGCGATCGCCTGCTCGAGCACGAGCTGCTTGCCGACCCGAAGGAACAGGCGGAACACGCGATGCTGGTGGACCTCGCCCGAAACGACCTCGGTCGCGTCTGCGTGGCGGGCAGCGTCCGGCCGACGGAGCTCATGGTGGTCGAGCGCTTCTCGCAGGTGATGCACATCGTGTCCACGGTGGAAGGGGAGCTGCGGGAGGACGCGCACCCGCTCGACGCCTTGGCCGTCACGTTCCCGGCGGGCACCGTCACCGGCGCCCCCAAGCGTCGGGCGATGGAGCTGATCGCGGAGCACGAGCCCACGCCGCGCGGACCCTACGCGGGCGCCGTCGGGTACCTGACCTTCGCGGGGGATCTCGACTTCTGCATCACGATCCGGACCGTGGTCGTGACCGACGGCGAAGCGACCGTGCAGACGGGCGCCGGCGTGGTGGCCGACAGCGACCCGGCGTCGGAGCTGCGCGAGACGAAGGCGAAGGCGGCCGCCCTGATCCCCGCCGTATCGCCTACGATGGAGCGACGATGATCCTCGTCGTCGACCACTACGACTCGTTCACCTACAACCTGGTGCAGCTGGTCGAGTCGCTCGGGCGCGAGACCGTGGTGGTTCGTTCCGACGAGCGCCCGGCGAGCGAACTCGTCGAGCTGGAGCCCGAGGGCGTGATCCTCTCGCCGGGGCCCGGGCATCCGCGCGACGCCGGGTGCTTCACCGACCTCCTCGAGCTCCTGCCGACGGCCACCCCGTTGCTGGGGGTCTGCCTCGGGCACCAGGCCATCGGGCTCGAGCTGGGCGGAACGGTCGATCGGGCGACACCCGTGCACGGGAAGGCCTCGCTCGTGTACCACGAGGGTCGCGGGATCCTGGAGGGTGTCAGCGTCCCGTTCGAGGCGGCGCGCTACCACTCGCTGGTCGTCGAGCGGGACGACCTCCCCGCGGAGCTCGAGCTCACCGGCTGGACGGGTGACGGGCTGGTGATGGCCACCCAGCACCGCGAGCTTCCGCGGTACGGCGTGCAGTTCCACCCCGAGAGCATCCTGACGCCGGAAGGCCCGCGGATCGTCGAGAACTTCCTGTCGCTCGCCCCCGTGGCCGAGCGCGTCTAGGGAGCGGGGCAGCCGGCGCCGTACGCGAACGCGGCGGAGCCCGGCGAGACCCTGCAGGCGCTCGCATCGACGGCCTGGAACGCGCGCGCCGGGATCCGCTTCAGCTGATCGAGCAGCGCGTTCGTCCAGTGCCCGTCCACGGTGCCCTGGAAGTACCAGTCGCTCCCGTTGTCGGCCACGATCAGGCCGTAGGTCTGCATCGCGCGGATCACCACCCTCGCCGTGGCGCCGTACCCGTCGAGGTCGAAGTTGGCCTTCAGTCGGAAGCGCGCGCCCATCGGCGGACACGACCGCGGCCCGCTCCCGGCCTCGTGGCGCGCCGGCCACAGGTAGCGGTTCGACGTGCAGTCGGCGGTGACGCGGATCGCGTGGTCGACGAGACCCGCGCGCACCTCGTCGTAGCGGAGCAGGCCGGCGAAGATCGAGAGGCCCGCCGCGTCGGCGCTCGTCCAGCCGGCGGGTCGCAGGTCGTTCGCCCGCGGCCCTTCGAGGTGGAAGATCGCGCCGCTGCCGGCCTTCGGGTCGCCGCCGTTCCACCGCGCGTCGAACAGCTCGTAGAGGGTGCAGTCGCTGCGGTCGATCATGATCGCGTGTCGGTCCGATCCACCCTCGACCGTGATGTCGGGGCCGAACGGGTAGGGTCGGCGGTCGCTCTCGCTCGCGTAGCGGAAGTCGACGCGCACGGTGCGGTGCGCGGCGCCGACGACGTCGAACGGGATCCCGTAGGACGGCGGACCGAAGTCGGGGTGGAGCAGCGTCGAGCCGCTGTGCATCGCCCGCTTCCACACGCGGTTCTTCGCGTGCACCGGCAGGTTCGAGACGTCGAGGTGCCACGCGTTGTCGGCGGGGAAGACCTGGCAGCTCGTGCCCGGCACGGGCCGGGCGCCGGCCGGCGGGGTCCACGCCGTGAGGCACAGGAGGACGAAGGCGGGCACGATCCACCGGCGGCTGCGCATGCTCCTCGTCATCGGCATCGCGGGCCGCTACGGTTGAGCGCCATGTCGGACCGACGCGGGCCTCGAGGCCTCCTCTCGCGCCCACCGACATGGCTCTTCGTCATCCTGATCGCGGTTCGCCTCCTGGTCGTCGCCCTGGTGATCGCCGACGCGAGCCGGCACGGCGTGGACGATCCGGTGGTCTTGCGGGCCGAACGGCTCGCCACCTCGCCGGCCCGACCCTACCTGGACTTCCCGGTCGGAGCGATGCCTCTGGAGACCTTGTTCGCACGGACCCTCGGGGGAGGCGGCGCGGAGAGCACCGCCGCGAAGATGGCGCTGCTGGCGTTCGTCGCGGACCTGGCCGCCGCCGCCGCGCTCTGGTGGGGCTGGGGGCGCCGGCCCGCCGCCACCTACCTCCTGCTCGGCCTCCCCGTGCTGGGGTTCGCCTACCTGCGCTTCGACCTCGTGTCGGTCGCGCTGGCAGCGTGGGCGATCGCGCTGCTGCGCCGCCGGGGTGACGACGTGGTCGCCGGGGCGTCGTTCGGTCTGGCGGTCTGGGCCAAGCTCTGGCCGCTCGTGCTGCTCCCGCTCCTGTGGCTGGTCCGCGCCCGGCGCGCGGCGCTGACGATCGCGGGGATCCTGCTGGTGGGCGGGGGCGTCTGGTACCTGACCGGCGGCCCCAAGGGCCCGATCCAGGTGCTCACGCAGCGGGGCGCGATCGGATGGGCCGCGTCCAGCACGGTGGGCAACCTGGTGGACCTGTTCGCCAGCTCTCCCGCCGGTCCGGAGGGCGCCGTCGTCCGCGTGGGGACAGCCTCCACCGCACTGAAGGGGCTGCTGTTCGCCGCGCTCGTCGCCTGCGAGGCCGTGATCTGGTGGCGGGTCGTGCGGGCGCGGCAGCCGCTCGCACGGGACCCGAGCGGGGGCACGGCGCTGGTGGCCGTGACGATCCCGCTGGTCTTCGCGCCGATCCTGAGCGTTCAGTACCTGACGTGGCTCCTGCCGTGGGCGGCCTTCGCGTTCGAGGGCGACGAGCTGGAGCGGCGCGTCGCGACCCTCGCGGCGGTGGCGATCGCGATCACGGGCCTCCTCGGACTCGCGTCGCCGCTCAGTGTCCCCGGCACCTTCCTGGAGCTGCTCACGCTCGCGCGGAACGGCCTGCTGGTGGCGCTCGTCACGACCTGGTTGATCGGAGACCGGACGATCGCCCGCAGGGGATCGGACGCCGCGGTCGCTCAGACCTGATCCGCGGTGGCCTCGGCCGCGTCGCGCGCGACCCGACGGGCCTCCTCGATCAGCCGGTCGACGAAGCGATCCTCCGGGATCTTGTCGATCACCTCGCCCTTGACCACCAGGAACCCCTGCCCCTTGCCGGCGGCGATCCCGATGTCCGCCTCGCGTGCCTCGCCGGGTCCGTTCACCACGCATCCCATCACGGCGACCCGGATCGGCGCCTTCAGGCCGTCCCGCTCGAGCGCCTCGTGCACGCGGCGGGTCAGGCCGATCACGTCCACCTCCGCGCGCCCGCACGAGGGGCACGCCACCAGGTCGAGGCCGCGCCGGCGCAGGCCCAGCGACTGCAGGATCCAGGTCCCAACCTTGACCTCCTCCACCGGATCGTCCGTCAGCGAGACGCGGATCGTGTCGCCGATGCCGTCGGCCAGCAGGGCGCCGATCCCGACCGCGCTCTTGACCCCGCCCATCGGCATCGGTCCCGCCTCGGTCACGCCGAGGTGGAGCGGGTAGTCGCACTTCTCGGCGAGCTGCCGGTAGGCCTCGATCATCACGCTGGGCGTCGAGTGCTTCACGCTGATCTTGATGTCGGTGAAGTCCTCGTCCTCGAGGATCCGCGCCTCGTTCAACGCGGACTCCACGAGCGCCTCGGGGGTGGGGTTCCCGTACCGCTCCAAGAGGTCCTTCTCGAGCGAGCCCGCGTTGACCCCGATCCGGATCGGCACACCGCGCGCCTTGGCCTCGCGGGCGATCAACCGGACCTTGTCCTGGTACTTGATGTTGCCGGGGTTGATCCGGAGCCCCTGGACGCCCGCCTCGAGGGCCGCGATCGCGTACTTCCACTGGAAATGGATGTCGGCCACGACCGGCACGGTGGACTTGGCGGCGATCGCGGTGAGCGCCTCGGCGTCCTCCCAGTGCGGCACCGCGACCCGCACGATGTCGACGCCGGCTGCCACGAGCGACGCGATCTGCTGCAGGGTGGCGTTGATGTCCGCCGTCTTGGTGGTGGTCATCGACTGCACGCTGATGGGCGCGTCGCCACCGACCGCGACCCGGCCCACGTGGATCTGTCGGGTGACCCGTCGCTCGACCATCAGGGCCAGTCTCCCAGCGTCAGCCGCCGAACACGTGGAACGTCACGATGCGCTCCTTCGGCTCGTCCATCTCGAAGAAGATCAGCCGCTGCCACGTCCCCAGGGCCGGCTCGCCGGCGACCACCGGGATCGCGTGCGAGGTGGCCGACAGCAACATCGCCTTCACGTGCGCGTGTCCGTTCCGACGCTCGTCCTCGTGCATGTTCTGGGTGCGGATCTCGAAGTCGTCGTGCTCGTAGTACACGCCGTCGTGCGGCACGAGCTCCGTCAGGTGCCGGCGGAAGTCGGCGAGCGCGCCGCTCTCCCACTCGTTGATCAACAACGCGCACGTGGTGTGCGCGCAGAAGGCGATCACGGCGCCGTCGGTGACGCCGGCGTCCTTCACCGCTCGCCGCAGATCGTCCGTCAGGTCGACGTACTCGTACCGTGCGGGCGCATCGAGCGTGACGGTGATCGTGGCGGACTTCACGGATCCCTCCTGGAGACGGCGGTCGCGACGGGAAGGTCGAACGTGAACGTGCTGCCGCGCCCGGGTTCGGAGGCGGCGCGGATGTGCCCGCCGTGCGCCTCCACGACCGAGCGCGCGATCGCCAGGCCGATCCCGGTCCCCCCGTCGTCGCGGGAACGGGACGGGTCGACGCGGTAGAAGCGCTCGAAGAGCCGCGGGAGGTGCTCGGGCGCGATCCCCACGCCCGTGTCGGAGACACGGACCTCGACGCGCCCGTCGCGGCGCTCGGCCCCGATCGTGACCTCGCCGCCCGGCGGCGTGAAGCGGACCGCGTTGTCGACCAGGTTGAACAGGACCTGATGCAGACGCTCGGGGTCGGCGTCGAGGGGCGGCAGATCCTCCGGGATCTCGCGGTTGATCGTGAGATCGCCGGCGTGCCGCGACACGGAGATCTCGGAGATCACGCGCGACACGACATCGTCCACGTCGACCGAGCGTCGCTCCAGGGGCATCTCCCCCGACTCCAGCCGCGAGAGGTCGAGCAGCTGCTCGACGAGCCGACCGAGGCGCTCGGTCTGCACCAGCATCACCTCGAGGGTGCGTGGGTCGGGCCGCTCGACGCCGTCCAGGAGGTTCTCCAGGTGCGCCCGGATCGCCGCGATCGGCGTCTTCAGCTCGTGGGAGACGTTGGCCACCAGGTCGCGCCGCGTGCGCTCGAGGTTCTCGAGCTCCTCGCTCATGCGGTTGAACGCGACGGCCAGCTGCCCCACCTCGTCGTGGGTGGTCACGTGGACGCGCGTCGTGTAGTCGCCTCGCTCCATCCGGCGGGCCGCCGCGGCCATGTCGCGCAACGGCTGGGTCATCCCCCGGGCCAGCCAGCGCGCCGCGACCAGGGCGATCGCCGCGGCGACCAGGCCCGCCAGGACGAACCGCGGCCACACGGTCTGGAGGAACCCCAGGGTGGACGAGATCCTCCCCAGCGACCCGCGGCTGCGGGACGGCTGCAGGACCGCCACCCAGCCACCGTCGTCGGTCGGGACCGTGGCGTAGACCGTCTGGTTCACGATCCCCCAGTGCGGTACGCCGTCGTCGAAGGCGGGCGGCAACAGGCCGAGGTCCGAGCCCTCGATCGTGATCGTCCCGTCGGGCTCGCGGTGGACGACCGCGGTGCGGGCGGGGATCCTGTCGAGCTCCCCGAGGGCCGCCGATCGCGCGAGCGCCAGGACCTCGACGGTCTCGCTGTCCATCGGCGTGTTCTTGAGGGCGAACCCGATGATCACGTACGAGATCAGGATGGTCACCGCGACCGCGAACACGATCACCGAGCCGAGCTTGGAACGGATCGTGGGGAGCTTCTGGAGCAGCGGCTGGCTGGACACCGTCACTCCATGAAGGCGTACCCGACGCCGTGGACCGTCCGGATGAACCGAGGATCGTTGCCGTCCTCACCCAGCTTGCGACGGATCCTCGCGACGTGCGAGTCGACCACGCGGCCGCCCGCGTAGTCCCGGTAACCCCAGACGCGATCCATCAGCTGGTCGCGGCTGAAGACCACGCCGGGCTCGCGGACGAGGGTGAGGAGGATCTCGAACTCGAGCGGGGTGAGCCCGATCTCGGCGTCGTCGACCATCACGCGGCGGCGTTGCGGGTCGACCGAGAGACCGTGGCCCTCGAAGGGACCCTCCTCGTGCGTGCCGCGCATCCGGTCGATGCGCCGCAGGATCGCCTTCACGCGCGCCGCCAGCTCGCGGAGGCTGAATGGCTTGGTCAGGTAGTCGTCGGCCCCGACGGCGAACCCGGCGACCTTGTCGGCCTCCTCGGTCCGTGCGGTGAGCATCAGCACCGGGGTCCACCGCTCCTTCTGGATCTCCTTGCAGACCTCGAGACCGTCCATGCCCGGCAGCATCAGGTCGAGGACGACGAGGTCGGGCGACGACTCGGCGTGGATCCTGATCGCCTCGGGACCGTCGGCCGCGACCAGCACGTGGTACCCCTCGCTCTCGAGACGGGCCCGTACGGCTTCGGCGATGGCCGTCTCGTCGTCGACGACCAGGATCGAACGCTGGGTCACGGCGCTCATCGTACGCGGGTCACGTCCGCGGACGACGGCGCGTGGATGGAGAAATCGTGACGCGCCGATGCGCGTTCGAGCAGGTCACGCGGGGTGTCAGGGCGTGGGCAGGGGCTTCGTGATGTCCACGATCACCGTCGCGAGCACGAACGTCACCAGGAAGGCCATCACGACGGCGGACACCGGGACGACCCTGCGCATGTCGACGGGTCGGCCGCGGACCTTCTCGATCGCGAGCAGCGCCAGGTGGCCGCCGTCGAACGGTGGGAGCGGCAACAGGTTCACCAGGCCGATGAACACGGTCACGTAGGCGAGGATCAGGATCATGAACGCCCACTCGCCCTGCTCGCCGACGGCGCCGACCTGCTGCCCGATCCCGACCACGGACGCCGGGTCGTTCAGGTCGCGGTCCGCGTCGGTGAACAGCAGCGAGGCGATCCGCCCCACCCCCTGCGGGCCGAACACCCGCCCGATCGAGACCACCGACTCGCGGGCCGAGTCCCACACGGAGATCACGCCCTCCTTCACCGCGAGCGGGACGGGGAGCGGGCGCGGACCCAGGAGCACGCCGATCCGGCCGACCTCGGTCCCGCCGAAGCACCCGGGGACGGGCGTCAGGACCGTCGCGACCTGCCGGTCGCCGCGCTGGAGCACGATGGGGATCGGGTTCCCCTGGTTCCTCCCCACCACCGCCTGCACCTCGGCACGGCTCGGCGTGATGGCGGGACCGACGCGCAGCAGGAGGTCGCCGGGTTCGATCCCGGAGGCCAGGGCGGGGCTCGGGGCGCCGCCGGGCAGCTCCGGCGGGACGGTGACGACGCGAACCGGGGCCCCGGCGCCGAGGACCATGCCCGTCCCGCCCCAGGAGCCACCGAGACAGTCCGTGACGGGGGTGACCGCCAGGTCGTGCACCTCACCCTCGCGTTCCACCGTGATCGGCATCGGCCGCCCGACACTGGCCTCGATCAGGTCGCCCAGCTCCTGGGCGCCCGGACTCGCGACGCCGTCGGCGCTCAGGATCACATCACCGGGCAGCAGGCCGGCCACGAACGCGGGCGACGTGGCCCCGTCGGCCAGGTGCTCGTCGACCGTGGCGACGTCGACCGAGTAGCGGAGGTCGCCCACCATGACGTTCACCGCGGTGAAGAGCACGGCGGCCACCAGGAAGTGCGACAGGGGTCCGGACGCGATCACCACGGCGCGCTGCCAGATCGGCTTCGCCCCGTAGGCGCGTTCCTCGTCGCCCGGGGGCACGTCGTCCACGAACGGGTTCATGCCCGCGATCCGCACATACCCCCCGACCGGGAGGGCCTTGACCCCGTACTCGATCCCCTTGCGCCGCGTCGACCACACCCTCGGACCGAACCCGACGAAGTACTCGAGCACCCGGAACCCGAAGCGGCGCGCCGTGGCGTAGTGCGCCAGCTCGTGGATCAGGATCACGACCAGCAGCCCGACGAAGAACAGGACGATCGCGAGGGCGCCCATCGGTCCCCTACCCCTTCACGGCTGCTACCGCTCGTCGACGATCTCGGCGGTGCGATGCCGAGCCCAGGCGTCGGCGCGCTCGATCGTGACGACCGAGAGCATCGAGGCGGGCTCGTGCTCGTCGACGACGGTCTGCACGATCTCGACGATGCGGGTCAGCGCGATCTTCCCCTCCAGGAACGCCATCACGGCGACCTCGTTGGCGGCGTTCATCACCGCGGGGAACGTCAGGCCCAGGCCCCCCACCCGATACGCGAGGTCCACGGCGGGGAACGCCTCGCGGTCGACCGGCTCGAAGGTGAGCGGGCGGTCCGTGAGCGGGACGGGCTCGATGCCGCTGCCCAGGCGCTCCGGCCACGCCAGCGCCAGCTGGATCGGCAGCCGCAT
Organism: Actinomycetota bacterium; assembly: GCA_036556385.1. Lineage (GTDB taxonomy): Bacteria > Actinomycetota > UBA4738 > UBA4738 > HRBIN12 > AC-51. The sequence continues at coordinate 22,372 of DATBJQ010000074.1, forward strand.
GTCGGCGGTGGCCATCTCGGCGCGGAGCGAGCCGTCGCGGAACTCGGCCATCGCGTGCACGACGCCCTCGGGATGGATCAGGACGTGGATCTGCGAGTAGTCCAGGTCGAAGAGGTGATGCGCCTCGATCACCTCGAGGCCCTTGTTCATCAGCGTCGCCGAGTCGATCGTGATCTTCGGTCCCATCGACCACACCGGATGCTGCAGCGCCTCCTTCACCGAGGCGCGCGCCAGCTCGCTGCGCGTCCATCCGCGGAACGGACCGCCGGAGCCGGTGAGCACGACGCGCTTGAGATCCTCCCGGCGCTCGTGCCGCAGGGCCATCGCCAGCGCCGCGTGCTCGGAGTCCACCGGCAGCAGCCGCTCCGGCTCCCCCTTGACCAGGTCCGTGACGAGCTCGCCGCCGACCACGAGCGACTCCTTGTTGGCGAGCGCCACGGTCTTCCCCGCCTGCAGCGCCGCCAGGGTCGGACCGAGGCCTGCCGACCCCACGAGCGCGTTCAGCACGAGGTCGGCCTCGGTGTCGCGCGCCAGCGCCTCGGCGGCGTCGGGCCCCACCACCAGGTCCACCCCGCGGACCGAGCCCAGCTTCGTCTGGATCTCGGCCGCGGCATCCTCGTCGGCGATGGCGACCACCGGAGGAAGGAACTCCCTGATCTGACCCATCAGGAGCTCCTGGTTCATCCCGGCCGCCGACACGCCGACCACGCGGAACCGGTCGGGATGGCGCCGGACGACGTCGAGCGCCTGCGTCCCGATCGACCCGGTGGAGCCGAGGACGGTCAGCGACTTCATGGCGAACAGGGTACCCCGCGCTCCCGGGGAACCGAGGACGTGCGGTCAGACGCCGATCACACGCAGCAACAGGTAGGCCGCGGGGGCCACGAAGAGCAGGGAATCGATGCGATCGAGCACGCCCCCGTGCCCGGGCAGGACGCTCCCCATGTCCTTGACGCCGAGGTCGCGTTTCACCAGCGACTCGGCCAGATCGCCGAGCGTGGCGGCGACCGAGATCACGAGCCCGAGGAGCAGCGCGTTCATCTTCTCGTCGGCGAACGCATCGATGAACGCCGGAACGAGGGCGACGGCCACCACGAGCGTCACGATCGTGGCGCCGATCAGCCCCTCGATCGACTTCTTGGGACTGACGCTGGGCGCCAGCGCACGCTGGAACGCGGAGCCGCCCCACACCGAGCCGACCAGGAACGCCGCGGTGTCGAAGACGAACGTGAGCCCGAAGATCGCCACGACGAGCCCACGCCCGTCGGGCAGCTTCAGCGTGGCGATCATGTAGCCGGCCAGCAGCGGGATCCACGCCATGTTGAGCACGGTGAGGCCGATGTTGCGCACGACGTCCTTGCGATGCGGGGCCGGCACCGTCAGGTACCAGCAGAACGTGGCGATCACGCCGAGGGCGAACATCGCGGGGGTGGCGGCCTCGCCGTGGAAATAGGCCGCCGCCATCATCAGCGCTCCCGCCACGAGCCCGACGGCCGTGGCCGGCTGCGCGTGGTGCTTCACCATGACGCCGAACAGCTCGCCCTGGGCGACCAGGACCGCGATCCCCGCGACGATCGCGAACGCCGCTCCACCCATCCACAGGGCGGCCAGCGCGATCCCGGCCAGGACCAGTCCGGTCAGGAACGCCGCCGGCACATCGCGCTCGCCGACGTTGGGTCCACGCCGCTCCTCGCCGCCGACCTCGACGGCCGCAACGTCCTGCCAGCTGGGCCCCGAGATCCCCTCGCCGCCGACGACCACGGTCCGCGGCGCCTCCTCGGGCTCGTGGAGGTCGGCAAGGATGTCCTGCTCCACGTCCTCCGGTGCGCCGAGGTCCTCCAACAGGCCGCCGTCGTCCTCGATCGCCGCGTCGCCGAAGACGTCGACGGGCTCCGTGGCGAAGGTCTCCTCGGAGCGGATCGAGCCCGCGAAGTGCTCGGCCGCCGCCTCCAGGTCCTCGTCGCTCGGCGCCTGCCCGGGGGCCGCCTCCGCGTCGTCCCACGTACCGGCCTCCATCGAGAGCGTCGGCTCGGACGCCTGCCCCGCGTCCTCGGCGGGCCAGCCCTGATCGTCGGCGTCGTCGTCGAAGAACCCGGCCTGGTCGCTGGGGACCTCGGGCTCCTCCTCCCGGAGCTCCTCGGACACCACGACCACGGTCTCCGGCTCGTCGGTCGTGTCGATCGTGGCCTCGGACTCGCCGGGCTCGGGCTCGGGAGACGCCGACCAGGCATCGCCGGCCGGCTCCTCCGGGTCCGGAGCGACCGGGTCGCTGGTCCGAACCTCGACGTGCTCCTCCTGGGGTGCGCTGCCGGCGGGCGCCTCGGGCTCGTCCCAGTCGACGTCGCGGATCGGTGCGAAGAACTTGTCGAGGTCCTCGAAGAGCTCGTCGCCGTCGCGCTTCTCGCCTGCCACCGGCTAGACCTCCATCAGCTCGCGTTCCTTGTGGCCCTGGATCTCGTCCACCTCGGCCACGAACCGGTCCGTCAGCTTCTGTAGCTCCTTCTCCGCACGCGTCAGGTCATCTTCCGAGATGCCACCGTCCCGCTCAAGCTTCTCCATGGAGTCCTTGGCGTGGCGCCGGACGTTGCGCACGGCCACCCGCGACTCCTCCGCGCGATGGTGGACCTGCTTGACCAGCTCGCGACGCCGTTCCTCCGTGAGCGGCGGGAAGGACAGCCTGATCAGGTTCCCATCGTTACTGGGCGTGATCCCGAGGTCGCTCGACTGGATCGCCTTCTCGATCGAGCCGATCGCGTTCTTGTCGAACGGCTGCAGCTGGAGCAGCCGGGGCTCGGGCACGCTCATCGACGCCAACTGGTTCAACGGCACGGCGGACCCGTAGTAGTCGACCACGACACGGCTCAGGACGGCGGGGGTCGCCCGCCCCGTGCGGATGCCGGCGAGCTCGTCCTTCAGGTGGGTCACCGCCTGCTCCATCTTGTGCGTGGCGTCCTGCATCTCGGTCTCGAGCGTCATCCCACGCCCCCGTGCACCAGCGTGCCGATCCGCTCGCCGGCCACGACGCGGCGGATGTTGCCCTCCTGGCCCAGGTCGAACACGACGATCGGGAGCTGGTTCTCCATGCACAGGGACACCGCGGTGGCGTCCATCACGCGGTAGCCCTCCTGCAGGAACTCGGCGTACCGCAGCGTGTCGAGTCGCTGCGCCGCGGGGTCGAGGAGCGGGTCCGCGGTGTACACGCCGTCGACCTTGGTGCCCTTGAGCAGCGCATCGGCCTGGATCTCGAGCGCCCGCTGCGCGGCGCACGTGTCGGTGGAGAAGAACGGCACCCCGAGCCCGGCGGCGAAGATCACCACCCGGCCCTTCTCGAGGTGACGGATCGCCCGCAGCGGCACGAACGGCTCGGCGATCTGGCTCATCGTGATCGCGGTCTGGACCCGGCTCGGGACGTGGATCTTCTCGAGGGCGTCCTGCAACGCGAGCGCGTTCATGACGGTGGCCAGCATCCCCATGTAGTCGGCGCGGTTGCGGTCGATGTGCGGCGCCTGACGGCCGCGCCAGATGTTCCCGCCGCCCACCACGACGGCGGCCTGGATGCCCAGGTCGATCACGTCGGCGAGCTGCCGCGCGACGAGCGTGGAGGCCTCGGCGCTGATCCCCATGCCCGAGGGCGGAGCGAACGCCTCTCCGGAGAGCTTGAGCAGGACCCGGTGGTAGGCGGGCCGTTCCGCTCCCAGCTCGTGCATACCCGTCGCGTTCCCCTCCGTTCGCCTCGCGGCCAGCTTACTCTGCGACCTCGCCGAGCTTGTACCGCACGAATCGCCGGATCACGACCTTCTCGCCGGTCTTGGCGCCCAGCTCGTCCGCGAGCTGCTGGATCGTCGTGGCGTCGTCCTTCACGAACGGCTGGTCGAGCAGGACGTTGTCCTTCAGGAACGCCTCGATCTTCCCGTCGACGATCTTCTCGATCACGGCCTCCGGCTTCCCGGCTTCCTTGGCCTGCGCCTCGGCCACCCGGCGCTCTCCCTCCAGGACGTCGGCGGGGACGTCGTCGCGCGCGAGCCACCGCGGCGCCGCCGGGCTGGCCACGTGCAACGCGAGGTCCTTCACGAAGGCACGGAACTCCTCGGTGTTCGCGACGAAGTCGGTCTCGCAGTTGACCTCCACCATCGCACCGACGGTGTTGTTGAAGTGGATGTAGGACTCGACCAGGCCCTGCTCGGCCGTGCGGCCGGCGCGCTTGGCCGCGCTCGCCAGGCCCTTCTCTCGGAGGATCTCGGTGGCGCGCTCGATGTCACCCTCGGACTCCTGCAGGGCGCGCTTGCAATCCATCATGCCGGCCCCGGTCGCGTCGCGCAGCGCCTTGACCATGGCTGCGGTGATCTCGGCCATCAGGCACCCTCCTGCGTGGCGTCCCCGGCGGCGACCTCGGCCGGCGCCGGCTCCGGCTCCGGCTCGGATCCCGACTCGGTGACGGCCTCGGGTGCGGCCCCGGCAGCCTCCCCCTCCACCTCGGGGGCGATCTCGGGACCGTCGTCCTCGACCTCGGCCCCCTCGGCCTCGGGCACGTCGGGCTCGAACACGGTGGTCGCGGCGATCTCCGCCGCCTCCTCCGCCGAGGGAGTCTCGTCGACCGCCGCGGGGGCGGCCGTGGGGCGGGGGCCGGCCGGTGGCGGGACGCGCGGTGCGCGGGCGGCCACGGCCTCGACGACATCCTCCTTCGCCATGCCGTACCCCTCAGCGAGGGCGTCGGCGATCACCCGCGTCACCAGGCTCACGGCGCGGATCGCGTCGTCGTTGCCCGGGATCACGTGGTCGACCTCGTCGGGATCGCAGTTCGTGTCCACGATCGCGATCACCGGGATGCCCAGCTTGCGGGCCTCCGTGACCGCGATGTGCTCCTTCTTCGTGTCGATCACGTACACGGCGTCGGGCAGACGCTCGAGGCTCTGGATCCCGCCGAGGTTGCGCTCGAGCTTCTCGCGCTCGTGGCGGAGACGGATCGCCTCCTTCTTCAACAACCGGTCGACGGCGCCGGTCTCCTCCATCTCGCGCAGTTCGCGCAGACGCAGCAGGCGCGTGCGGATCGTGGAGAAGTTGGTGAGCATCCCGCCCAGCCAGCGGTTGTTCACGTACGGCATCCCGACGCGGTTGGCGTGGTCCTCGACGACCTCCTGGGCCTGCTTCTTGGTCCCGATGAACAGCACGATGCCGCGGCGCCGGCCGAGCTGCTGGACGAAGGCGTGCGCCTCCTCGAGCCCGGCGAGCGACTGCTCGAGGTCGATGATGTAGATCCCGGAACGCTCCCCGAACAGGTACGGCTTCATCTTCGGGTTCCACCTGCGGGTCTGGTGGCCGAAGTGCACGCCGGCCTCGAGGAGCTCCCGTCGCGTGACGACAGGCACGAGCGACTCCTTTCGGTTCTCCCTCCGTCCGGTTCGCCCCGATACCGGCCCGCCGTGGCGGGACCCCGTCATCGGTCCCCGAACGTGTGTGCTCGACGCGGTCGCGTCGGCGGCGGGCAGTCTAGCAGCGGGCAGGTCAGCGCCGCGACGACCGGCCGGAGCGGCCCGGCGCGGGCGCGCGTGACCGGACCGGCGGGTCGTCCACGAGGGCGGCCACCGACAGGTACCGGAACGCGAAGGTCGCGGCGACCGCCACGCTCACGAGGTTGAGCCCGATCGCCAGCAGCCATGCCACGAGCGACGGGTTCACACCGATCTCGCTCCCCGGCGGCCGTCCCAGCACGACGGCGGCGCTGCCGAAGACGTAGAGGGTGCCGAGGACGAGGGTTCCGGACCCCGGCAGCCGGCCGACCTGCACCGAGCGGCGGAACGTGTCCGTGAGCGTGCGATCCTCGTCGGCGGCGATCGCCGCCACCGACCCCAGGAGATAGACGCCACCCACGATCAGCGCGAAGAAGACGAGCAGGCCGATCCCGGGGCCGAGGAGCGAGGCCGGGAGCTGGCCAGCGATCAGCACGGAGATCAACAGCAGGCTGACCAGCAGCTCGTAGGGGAAGACCCGTCCCAGGCGCCGGACCGCCCAGCCGCTGACGGCGCCCGTCCGGCAACGCTCGACCGCGACCGTGGTCACCGCGGACAGCAGCAGAGCGCGGATCGCCGCGAGCCCGAACACGATCGAGAGCGACCCGACGGGCGAGCCCCGCCACATCGTGGGGACCAGCCACACCGAATCGGCGAGGGTCCCGACGGGTGGGATCGCGAACGTCGTGGCCATCACGCTGAACGGCCCCTGGTACCCGGTGGCGACCAGGATGAGCCACGCCACCAGCAGGAACGTCGGCACGCCGACCAGCAGGACGGGCGTGGAGATCGTCAGCACGAACCCCCGGGCGAAGGAGGTCCGCAGGCGCGGCATCGGCGAGGCCACCCCCGGCGCGCGGGCGGGGAGGATGCTGTCGAGGAACCCGCGGCGCGCGGGTTGCTCGACGGTTGGCTGCGGCCGGCGATAGCCGGACGGCGGCGGTCGTCGCTTGCGGTTCTTGTTCGTCACCGGTCCACCTCGTCGCCCTCCCCGTCCCCGTCCTCGCCGCCGTCCCCGCCGCCGCTCGCCTCGGACACCGCGTCCTCGACCGGCAGCTCGATCGGAGGCAGGGCGGTCCACAACCGGCGACCGACCACCCACAGGATCGCCACGAGCGGCACGGCGGCCACGAGCCAGGCACCCAGCAACGACGGGAGGTCGGGGGTCGTCGGCGACGGGACGTGCACCAGAGGTCGGTCGTCGTCATGGACGAGCCCCAGCAGCGACGGTGCGTCGGACGAGACCGACGCCACCAGCGTGTCGGGGGTCGCCGCGATGCCCACGACGACGTCGCCCGACACCTGCAGACGGTCGATCAGCTCCCCGTTCTCCGGATCCAGCGAGGCGACGGTCCGGTCGTCGCCGGGGACGACGATCGCCCCGGGGACGGCGACCGGCGCTCCCACGAAGCCCAGGTTCAGCGCGTGGTCCCAGCGCTCCTGGCCGTCCTCGGTGTCGAAGCCGTAGATCTGACCGGAGGCATCCACCGCCACCACCAGGTCATCCTGGATCGTCGGCGGCAGGCCGCCCGCCCGGTTCATGGGGGCCGACCACCGCTCGGTCCCGTCGGCGAGCTCCAGGGCGACCAACGAGCGATCGCCGAGGGCAACGTACGCGGTGCCGTCACCCACGGAGGGAGCCCCCACGGGCGACCCCGCGAGCGCCGGCGTGTGCCGCCATGCCTCCTCGCCGTCCGCGGCACCGACCGCCACCAGGACGGAGGAGCCTCCGACCTCGGTCGACGCGGCCGCCGCCAGGACGAGGTCGTCGGCCGCGGCGAGGGGCAGCACCACCTCATCCCCGACCGACGCGTCCCAGAGCGCGTCGCCGCTGGCGGCCTCGACGGCGATCAGGTCGCCGCCGTCGGTGCCGACGAAAGCCCGGTCACCGAGGATCGCGGGCCCCGTCCGGCTGACGTCGGGCAGGGCGTGCTCCCAGACACGCTCCCCCGTCTCGGGGTCCAACGCCACGAGCGCGGAAACGACTGCGAGGTCCGGTGGGGCGCTGGGCGACGGCGTCACGGCGACGGTGGGCGTCGCGGCCGACGGCGTGGAGGCCTCGGAGGTCGCCGTGTCGTCGTCCCCGCCGCCCTCGGTCACCAGGACCAGCGAGCCGTCCTCGGTGGTGGCGGCGGGCGTGGACGGGCCCGGTGCCCGCTCGATCGACCACGCGACGGTCCCGTCGGCGACCGCGACCGCGATGACGCTCTCCCGACCGACCACGACCGCGAGCCCACCGACCACCACCGGCACCGGGAACCCGAGGAGGTCCTGCGGGGTCCCGATCGCGGCCTCCGCCTGCCACCCCATCGTGTAGGGCGGCGCGGGAGCGGCGGTCGCCGCGCCGGTGCGGGCGGCGTTTCCCTGGTATTGCCCCCACCCTTCGTCGACCTGCCCCGTCGCGGGGCCGGCGAGGGCGAGGGACGCGCCCGTCGCGACGGCGGCGACGAGGAACGTGCGGATGAGGGAACGGCGGGGGCGCAAGGCCCGTCATCCTACCGGCCGCTCCGAGGGGACCCTCAGGGACGCAGGGGCGCGAGGCGGAGGAACGGCGTGACCGACAGCGGCACGAGGTACCCGAGCGGATCGACGTACACGTCGTCCAGCACGACGCCGAGGTGCAGGTGCGGGACCGACCCGCCGACGTGTCCGGCCCCGCTGCGGCCGAGCACGGTCCCCGCGAGCACGGCGTCGCCGGCCTCGACCAGCAGCACCCCCAGGAAGGAGTACCGGGACTCGAGACCGCCACCGTGGTCGACCGTCACGAAGAGACCGCCGCCCACCGTCCCCGCGAACGTCACCACCCCCGCCGCGGTCGCCAGCACCGGCGTCCCGAGGGGTGCCGCGATGTCGATCCCCCGATGGCCGGCGCCGTAGGGCGACGCGGGTGGATCGAACGCGGCGATCACCGGCCCCGTGACCGGCCAGATCCACGTGCCCGCCGCCACCGCGGTGCGGGGGCCGAGCCCCAGCGCGGCGAGCACCATGCAGGTGACGAGGAGCGATCGACGAGCCACGCCGCGACGCTAGGTCGTGCCGCCCCCCGGCACCGTGACGGACGTCACGATCCGGGCGGGATGACGTGCGTCAGTCGAACTCGGACAGCTGGCCGCGGAGGAGCCCCACGGCCTTGGTGTGGATCTGGCAGACGCGCGACTCCGTGACGCCGAGGATCGTGCCGATCTCGGCGAGGGTCAGGCCCTCGAAGTAGTAGAGCGTGACGACGATCTTCTCGCGTTCGGACAGCGAGTTGATCGCCGCCGCCAACAGACCCCGCGTCTCTTGCGACTCGACGCCCGTACCGGGGTCGAACGCCTTGTCGGCGAGGGTATCCACCAGCGAGACCTGCTCGCCGCGGTCGGCGCCGACGTTCACGGTCTCGTCCAGGGCGAGAACCGAGACGAACGAGATCTGGGTGATGACCTCGTGGAGCTCTCCCAGCGAGAATCCGAGCCGTTCGGCCAGCTCGGCCTCGGTGGGCTGTCGCTTCAGCATCGACTCGAGGTCCGCGAGCGCCTTCTCGATCTCGCGCTGCTTGAAGCGCACCGACCGGGGGACCCAGTCCATCGAGCGGAGCTCGTCGATGATCGCCCCCTTGATCCGCGGGATCGCGTAGGTCTCGAACTTGTTCCCGCGCCCGGGCTCGAACTTCTGCAGCGCGTCGATCAGACCGAACATGCCGTACGAGACGAGGTCGCCCTGCTCCACGGAGGCGGGCAGGCCGGTGGCGACGCGGCTGGCGACGTACTTCACGAGCGGGGCGTAGTGCAGGATCAGCTTCTCGCGGGCCTCCCCCGAGCCGTCGCCCTTGAACGCGTGCCAGATCGCGCCCAGCTCGTCGTCGACCTGTGGGGGGATCGTGACCGTCGGTGTCACCACCGTGGTCGTTGACCTGGCCGTCGTGGACCTCGTCGCCGTGGACTTGCTCGTCGTGGGCCCGGCCTTCGTGCGGGTCTTCTTCGCGGTCGCCACGGTCAGGCCCTCGGATGCGACCGCTCGTAGGCCGCGAACAGCCGCGCGCGGGACACGTGCGTGTACCGCTGGGTGGTGGCCACGCTGGCATGTCCGAGCAGCTCCTGCACCGCGCGGATGTCGGCCCCTCCCTCCAACAGGTGCGTCGCGAACGAGTGCCGCAGGGTGTGCGGGGTGACCCGCCGACCCGGCAGCAGTTGCCGCCCGTATCGTTCCACAACTCGACGGATGTCACGCGTGCCCACCCGGGCTCCCCGCCGGTTCACGAACAGGGCCCGCGACCCCGCCCGGGCGAGGCGCGGCCTGCCGGCCCCGAGCCACGCGTCCACGGCGTCGCGGGCGAAGTCCGACAGCGGCACCTCGCGATCCTTCTGCCCCTTGCCGTGGACCAGCACGCGTGCCCGCGTCGCGTCGACGTCGCCGAGCGACAGCGAGCAGACCTCCGCGACGCGCAGGCCCGACCCGTAGAGGAGCTCCAGGACGGCCCGGTCGCGCAGGTGCACGGCCCGGCCGACCGGATCGTCGTCGCGCTCCGGCGGGCTCGCGTCGGTGGCCGGCGACGCCACGAGCGACGCGGCCTCACCCGGCCGCAGGACGGTGGGGAGCCGGTTCACGACCTTCGGCCGCCCGAGCGCGAGCGCCGGGTCGGCGTCGAGCAGACCCTGTGCCGTGACCCACCGGTAGAACGTGTGGATCGCGGCGACGCGGCGCCCGATCGAGGCGCGCGCGTACCCCATGGTGTGCTGGTGTGCCAGGAACCGCCGGAGCCGGGCTGGCGTGGCGTCGAGGAGACGAGCATCGTTGCGGTGGAGGAACAGCGCGAGTTGACCGAGGTCCCGCCGATAGGCGGCCACGGTGTGCTCCGAAAGACGTCGCTCCAGGCGCAGATGGTCGGCGAAGGCCTCGATCAGCTCGGTCTCGGACGGGGGAAGGACATCCCTCGTAGCCACGTTCCTCTCCGGTGGGGGTCCGCGTATCCTCCCAGCGGCCCGCAGGGTTCGCAATCACCCGCGGAACGCTCAAGTCCCCGTTCGGCCGACGTCATCCGGCACCTCGCTCCTCCCCCGAGCGGGCCGGCGCGAGACCTTCGAACGTGCGCTCGTAGCGCCCACCGACACCGCGGACGAGGCCCCGCAGCTCGAGCCGGATCAGCACACCCACCGCGACACCGATCGGCAGGTCCGTCCGGCGCGCGACGGCGTCGGGGAGGAGGGGGCCGTCGATCGCGTCGTACACGCGCTGCTCGTCCGCGGGCAGGCCGATCGGGCCGGTGCGAGGGGCCGCGACACCCCGGTCCAGCCCCAGATCGGTCAGGAGGTCCTCGGGACCCCGGATCAGCGTGGCGCCGTCGCGGATCAGCTCGAGCGGCGTCTCGGCCAGCGGGCTGGTGACGGGCCCCGGGAGGGCGAACACCTCGAGCCCGAGCTCGAGCGCGTGCGTCGCCGTGATCCGGGTGCCGCTCCGAGCCGCTCCCTCCACCACCACGACGCCGCGCGACAGGGCGGCGATCAGGCGGTTGCGCGCCGGGAAGCGGTAGGGCTCTGCCGGGAGGCCGGGCGGGTACTCCCCCAGGAGCGTCCCTGCCGCTCGGATCTCACGGAACAGCTGCGCGCTGGCGGCCGGGTAGGGGACGTCGATGCCCGCGCCCAGCACGGCGATCGTGCGACCACCCGCCTCCAGCGCACCCCGGTGAGCCACGGCGTCGATCCCGATCGCCCCGCCGCTGATCACGACGACCCCGCAGGCGGCCAGGCCACGTGCGAGCTGCTTCGCCACGTCCTTGCCGAGCGCGCTCGGCCGCCGCGACCCGACGATCGCGACGTGGTCGCCGCCCAGACCCAGCGGCTGGCCGCGGAGGAACACCCCGACGGGCGGATCGGCGAGCCGCAGGAAGGCCGGCCAGTACTCGGGTTCCCCCGGCACGGCGAACCGTGCTCCGACGGCCCCCAGCCGGCGACGCACCTCGGCGGCGTCGGCGCCCGCCAGGAAGGCGCGGTCGCCGTCGGACCCGGCGTGGGCCTCGCGGATCGCGTGCAGCGCGGCGGCTGCCGACCCCGTCTCCCAGGCCAACGTGCGCAGGGCGTACGGCGTGATCCCCTGGAGGCACCGGAGGAGCAGCACGTGATCGTCCACGCTCCCCGCGCCGAAGAATCCGTGCGGGAACCCGGCCGGGAGCGGCGCCCGTTCATCCGGCACGGGTCAGCCCGTCGTCGTGATCGAGGCCGACACGATAGGAGAGCGCCTCGGCGACGTGGCCGGCCTCCACGTCCTCGGCGCCCTCGAGATCGGCGATCGTGCGAGCCACCTTGACCACGCGGTCGAACCCGCGGCCGGTGAGCGCCAGCTCCTCCACGGCCGTCGACAGCGTGCGTCCGGCGTGACCGGACAGCGACACCACGCCGCGAGCCGACGGGCCCGAGAGATGGGCGTTGCACGTGATGCCGAGGTGGGCGTACCGGCGTCGCTGGCGAGCCCGGGCGCGGGCGACGCGCGCGCGCACCAGGGCCGACGCCTCGCCCGCATCCGCGCCGAGGAGCTCGTCCTTCGTGAGCCGTGGGATCGCCACGCGCAGGTCGATGCGGTCGAGCAGCGGGCCGGACAGCTTCGCCCGGTACCGCTCGCGCTGGTCGTCGCGACAGCGGCAGGAGCGGGCGACATCGCCGGCGTAACCGCAGGGGCACGGGTTGGCCGCCGCCACCAGCGTGAACCGCGCCGGGAAGGTCACCGACCCGCCCGCTCGGGTCACGACCACCCGACCGTCCTCCAGGGGCTGGCGGAGGGCTTCCACGGCGTCGCGACGGAACTCGGTGAGCTCGTCGAGGAACAGGACACCGCGGTGCGCGAGGGAGACCTCTCCCGGTCGGAACGCCGTGGTCCCGCTGCCGAGCAACCCGGCCGTGGAGATCGAGTGGTGCGGCGCGCGGAAGGGTCGCTCCGCGAGCAGCCCCCGCCCCGCCAGCAGCCCCGCCACCGAATGGAGCTGGGTGGCCTCCAACGCCTCGTCGCGCGAGAGCTGCGGCAGGATCGAGGGCAGCCGGCGCGCCAGCATCGTCTTGCCGGCGCCCGGCGGTCCGACCATGAGGACGTTGTGGCCACCCGCCGCCGCGATCTCGAGCGCCCGGCGTGCTCCCTGCTGACCCCGGACCTCGGCGAGGTCCACGCGTTCGCCCGTGGAGGGTGGTGGGGGCGCCGCCTCGACGGTCGGCGGCTCCCAGGTGCCGCGCAGGAAGCCGGCGGCCTCGCGGAGCGTGGAGGCGGGCACGATGCGCAGCCCGGCGACCTGGGCGGCCTCGGTGGCGTTCGCCGAGGGGACGACCGCCGCCTCGAGGCGCCGCTGGGACGCCGCGACCGCCATCGACAGCACCCCCGGCGTGGGGAGGACCTCGCCCTTGAGGGACAGCTCGCCGAAGAACGCGACGCGCTCGGTGGCCGGCGCCGGCACCTGAGCCGTGGCCACGAGCACGGCCACCGCGACCGGAAGATCGAGCCCGGGTCCCTGCTTGCGGAGGTTCGCCGGAGCGAGGTTCACCACGATCCGTCGCAGGGGCCATTCCAGGCCCGCGTGCTCCACCGCCGGGCGGATCCGCTCGCGTCCGTCCTGCACCGTGGCTCCCGGCAGGCCCGTCACGATCAGCGACGGCAGCCCCCGCCCCACGAAGGCCTCGACGGTCACCGGGTGGCCCTCCACCCCCACGACACTGACCCCGAGGACCCTCCCGTACATCGGGGCCGGACGGTACCCGGCCGGTCTGACACGCTGATCTCGGGGGCCGCGACGGACAGCCGCTACCATCCGGGCTCGTGACCCGCGAGGACCTGCCGGACGTCCCCGACCCCGAGCTGCTGGATCCGCGCGGCCCGGCCTCCCGTGCGGCGTTGGAGCGCTTCGGGGCCGACGTGTGGGGCGAGGCCCTCCGATGGCTCGACGATCAGGGCCTGGTCCGGCCGATCCAACCCGAGCCCTATCGGCGCTCGCGGGCGCGATTCTTCGAGCCCACGGGAGGGGGCCCCGGACCCGCCCCCGCGACGGGGGAGCCGGCCTCGGCGGTCCTGCGCGAGTTCCGCGAGCGGGTGGCGCCGCAGACGTTCAGCGCACATCACCCGGGCTCCTTCAGCTACTTCACGCCGCCCCCGCTCGCGATGTCGATCGGCGGCGAGGTCCTGGCGCAATGGATCCAGCAGGGCGTCGACGTCTGGCACGCGGGACCGGTCGGCGCGTTCGTCGAGGAAGAGGTGATCCGCTGGCTCCGCGACCTGGTCGGCCTCACCGGCGACGATGCGTGGGGGGTCCTGACGTCGGGCGGCGTGATGGCCAACCTGATGGCGCTCGCCGTGGCCCGCGACGTCCACCTCGCCCGCGTGATCGGGTCCGACGGTCCGCCGCGGGGCGGCCGGCTGGAGGGGGCGCGCGTCTACGCGAGCGACCAGACGCACTTCTCCGTGGCCCGCGGCCTGGACGCGCTCGGGTTCCCCGACGACACGCTGCGCGTGCTGCCCTCCGACGAGCGATTCCGGTTGCTGCCCGACGTGGTCGTCGACGCGATCGTCGAGGATCGAGCGGCGGGGCGCACACCGTTCGCGATCAGCGCGGTCGCCGGGTCGACGAACACCGGGTCGGTCGACGACGTGCCCGGTCTGGCCGAGGTTGCCCGCCGCGAGGACCTGTGGCTCCACGTCGACGCGGCCTACGGCGGCGCCGTCCGCCTCGCACCCGCCCAGGCGAGGCGCGTCCCCGGGCTGGAGCACGCCGACTCGGTCACGGTGGACCCCCACAAATGGTTCTTCCAGGCCTACGACATCGGCGGCCTCCTGGTGCGGCGCCGGAAGGACCTTCGCAGCACCTTCCACCGATCTCCCGAGTACTACCGCACGGCGACGCCCGAGGAGGAGCCGCTCGACTGGTACCAGTACTCGATCGAGGGCACGCGACGGTTCCGGGCGTTGAAGCTGTGGATGAGCTGGAAGCACCTCGGCACCGACGGCCTGGGCGGCCTGGTCGAGCACAACCTCGAGCTGGCGTCGTTCCTCGCCGACCTGCTGCGCGAGGCCCCGGACTTCGAGCTGGCGGTGGAGCCCGAGCTGTCGGTGGTCTGCTTCCGGCACCTCCCCGAGGGGATCGAGGGTCGCGGCGGCGACGGGCTCGACGCCCACCAGGACGCCCTGCAGCGGGCGCTGGAGATCGACGGCACGGCCTGGGTCAGCACCACCACCCTGCGAGGGAGGACCTACCTGCGCGCCGGGGTCGTGAACTACCTCGCGACCCGCGCGGAGGTCGAGGCGATGCTCGCGGCGCTCCGGCGGCTGTCAGAACGCGTCCTGGAACAGGCGGACCGAGGCTGACCCGCGCGGGCCGATCCGCACGCTCGCGACGTCGAACCGCACGTGGTCGGGCTCCGACGGCAGCTGCCGGAGGTAGAGCTGCGCCAACGTGCGGAGCTTCCGCCGCTTCCGGGCGTCGACCGCCTCGTGGGGTCCGCCGAACCGCGAGCCACGTCGCGCCTTGACCTCGCAGATCACCAGCGTCCCGTCGCGCAGCAGGACGAGATCGAGCTCGCCGAGCCGGCAGCGCCAGTTCCGCGCGAGGACGCGGTAGCCGCGCGCGACGTACAGGCGTTCGGCAGCTCCCTCACCGGACCGGCCCACCGACGCGCGTGTCGCCACGAGGCGGCAGGGTACGGGCCGCCCCCGACACGGCCGCGTCAGCCGCTCGGGGAGTCCGGGATCGCGCTCTCGTCGTGCCGGAGCTCTTCGACGTTGACGTCGCGGCGCGTCATGACGCGCACGCTGGAGACGAACCGCGCAGGTCGGAACATGTCCCAGACCCACGCGTCGGTGAGCTCCACCTGGACCCACCCGTCCGCGGAGCGCGACACGTCCACGGTGTTCGCCAGGTAGAAGCGTCGCTCGGTCTCGATCACGTACGAGAACATCGGGAGGACGTCGCGATACTCGCGATAGAGCTCGAGCTCACGCTCCTCTTCGAACCGCTCGATGTCGTCGTCCATGGGCACGGACCCATGCTCTCACGCGAGGGCGGGCTCGCCGCGCCCCAGTCCCGGGAACGCCGCCTGCCCCACGCCGGCGAACGACAACCGGTGCACCGGAGTGGGTCCGAGCCGATCCAGGGCCGCCCAATGCTCCGGCGTGCCGTACCCCTTGTTGTCGCGGAAGGAGAACTCCGGGTACCGGCGGTGCAGCCGACGCATGATCCGGTCACGGGTGACCTTCGCCACGATCGAGGCCGCCGCGATGCTGGCCGCGACCATGTCGCCTTTCTTCACGCCGAGCGACGGACACGGGAGCTTCGACACGGGGAAGCCGTCGGTCAGCACGTAGTCCGGGGTCTCTTCCAGCGCCCGGACGCAGCGGCGCAGCAGGGCGAGGTTGCTCCGGTGGAGCCCTCGCTCGTCGATCACGGCCGGCTCGATCTTGCGCACGACATAGGCGCACGATGCCGTGATGCGCGCGCACTGTTCCTCACGCTGCTGGGCGGTGAGGAGCTTCGAGTCGCGGATCCCCGTGCGGTCGAAGCCGTCGGGCAGGATCACCGCGGCCGCGACGAGCGGTCCCGCGAGGGCGCCCCGACCCACCTCGTCGGCCCCGGCGATCCGCGCGAACCCCTGGCGTCGCAGCAGCACCTCGTAGCGATCCAGGTCCAGCGGCTCCGTCGTCACAGACCTCCCCATCGCCCGGGCGGCCACACGATCACGAACGCCTCGCCGATCACCCGGTCCTCCGGAACGAGCCCCACGCCGCCCTGCTCGGGGGTCAGCCGCGAGTCGCCCGACCGGAGCCTGTTGTCGCCCAGCACGAAGAGCATGCCATCCGGCACGGTCACCGGCCCGTAGGGCCGCGTGTCCACGTCGGGATCCAGGTAGGGCTCCTCGACCGCCTCGCCGTTCACGAGCAAGGTTCCGTCCCGCAGCTCGACCACGTCCCCGGGCAACCCGATCACGCGCTTGATGAAGTCTTCGTCCTCGGGCCGGGCAACCCCGATACCTTCGCCGAGCCAGTGCAGGAACCCCCCCACCACCCCCCGGTCGGCGTGCGGATCGGGCGAGGGGTCCGCGAACACGATCACGTCGCCGCGCTCGATGTCGCCGAAGCGGTAGCACAGCCGGCAGACCAGCACGCGGTCACCACGCTCCAGGGTGGGCACCATCGAGACCGACGGGATGTAGAAGGCCTGGACCAGGAAGGTCTTGATCACGACCGCGACCACGAGCGCGACCAGGACGAGGACCGGGAGCTCACGCCAGAAGCTGCTCCCACCGCGATCGTCCGCTCCGGCGTCGGAGCCGGGGTCCGTCTCGCCGCTGGGTTCGGCGGTCGGCGAGCCGTCGGGACCTGTTGGTTGCTCCGGGTCCGCGACGTCGGGGTGCGGATCCGTCACGGCTCAGGCCTCGGCCGGCTCCTCGACCTCGGCGGCCTGCTCCCGTCCGGGCTCCTCGTCGATCGCGTCGACCTCGGGCTCGGCATCCGTCGCCGGCTCGAGCACGGCCTCGCCGTCGAGCTCCGCGTCGGCGACGACCTCGTCGTCCGTCGCCCGGGCGGCGGCCTCCGCCTCCGCCATGGCGGCCAGCTTGGCGTCGTCGATCCGGCGCTCCCTGATCCGTGCCTTCTTGCCGCGCAGGTCACGGAGGTAATACAGCTTCGCGCGGCGCACGCGGCCCCGCTGGACCAGCTCGAGCCTGGCGATCGCCGGCGAGTGGAGGGGGAAGGTCCGTTCCACCCCGACGCCGAACGAGATCTTGCGCACCGTGAAGGTCTCGCGGATCCCGCCGCCCGAGCGCGCCAGCACGACGCCCTGGAACACCTGGATCCGCTCACGGCTCCCTTCGACGACACGGACGTGCACCTTGACGGTGTCACCCGGGCGGAACGCTGGGAGGTCCGTGCGCAGGAACGGCTGCTCGACGACGTCGGTCTTGTTCATGGCAACGGTCGCCCAGTGTACCAGTGGCCCCTCAGCCGCCCGGATCCGTCCGCCCCTCGACCGCGGGGTTCCCGGGCAGGTCGGGACGGTTGCGGCGCGTCTTCTCCACCGCCGCGTCGCGCCTCCAGCGCTCGATCTCCGCGTGGTTCCCCGACAGCAGGACCTCGGGGACCCGCAGGCCGCGGAACTCCTGCGGCCGCGTGTACTGCGGGTGATCCAGCAGCCCCGGCTCCGAGAACGAGTCCTGCCGATGGGAGTCCTCCGAGCCGATCACGCCGGGGACCAGCCGCGTGACCGCCTCGATCACCACGAGGGCAGGGACCTCGCCCCCCGCCACGACGTAGTCGCCGATCGACAGCTCCTCCGCCGGAAGGCCCTCGACGACGCGCTCGTCCACCCCCTCGTACCGTCCACACACGATCGTCAGATGCGGCTCGGTTGCCAGGTCGGCGACGAACGCCTGGTCCAGGAGACGGCCGGCCGGGCTCATCAGCAGGACCCGGCCCCGGTCGGGGTCCAGCGATTCCACGGCCGCGAACACCGGCTCCGGCATCAGGACCATCCCCGGTCCCCCGCCGAACGCCTCGTCGTCGACCGTGCGATGTCGGTCGCTGCTCCACGAGCGCAGGTCGTGGACGCGCAGATCGAGGATCCCGCGGTCGATCGCCCGGCCCAACAGGCTCTCGGACAGCGGCCCCCGGACGATCGACGGGAAGATCGAGATCACGTCGATGCGCACGCGGCCAGGGTACGCGCACA